>CAZFLI010000040.1:4601-14420 GCA_964519845.1 uncultured Anaerolineaceae bacterium
CGGGATCGCAAGCCTCGTAGGTGAAGCTGTCGGGTCCGTAGTAGCCGGCCGTGGGCGTGTAGTCGAACGAGCCGTCGGAGTTGAGGGTCAGCGTGCCGTGGGAGACGTCGGTCAGCAGCGACGCCGTGAGGGTGTCGCCGTTGGGGTCGGTGTCGTAGGCCAGCACGCCGGGAGCCGCGACGCTGAGGCTGTCGTCCTCATCGACGCTGTAGGAGTCGTCGAGCGCAGTCGGCCCACCGTTGCCCACCGTCAGGCTGACGGTGACCGCAGACGAGCAAACCGAACCGGGGGCCGGCGTGCAGGCGGTGTAGGTGAAGCTGTCCGATCCGGCGTAGCCGGTCGTGGGGGTGTAGCTGAACGAGCCGTCGGAGTTCAGGGTCAGCGTGCCGTGGGAGACGTCCGTGCCCAGGACCGCATGCAGCGTCAGGCCGTTGGGATCGGTGTCGTTGTCCAGCACGCCGGACGCCGCGACATCGAGCGTCACGTTCTTCTGGACGTTGTAGGAGTCGTTGGCGCCGACAGGAGGAGCCTGGGTGACGGTGATCGAGACGGTCGCGTTCCCCGAGCACAGCGGCGTCGGGCTGGTCGTGTCGCACACGCGGTAGGTGAACGAGTCGGGGCCGTAGTAGCCGACTGTCGGCGTGTAGGTGATGGCGCCGCCGCCACCCACGGCCGTCGTGCCATGCGACGGGCCGGACTGAACCGCCACCGACGAGATGTTGATGTTGTTCTCCGGATCGGTGTCGTTGGCCAGGACGGTCACGATGACCGACGAGTTCTCCTGGACGGTCGCCGAGTCGTTGTTGGCCGTGGGCGGATCGGCGACGCTCGCCACGTCGATCGAGACGAGCGCGGTGTCGCACAGCCCGTGGTTGTCGCAGATCTGGTAGATGAACGAGTCGTTGCCGTGGAAATTGGCGTTGGGCGTGTAGGTGATGGCGCCGGTCGTCGTGTTGACCGAGGTGGAGCCTGAAGTGGCCGGCGCAATCACGGCGGTGGTGGCCGGGACCAGCGACGCGCCCGCGCCGGCCGAGTCGTTGGCCAGCACCGCAATCGCACCGGTCGAGGTGTCCTCGTTGGTCGTCGCGCCGTCCGGCCGGGCCGTCGGCGGGTTCAGCACGACCGCTGAGATCGTCACCGTGACGTTCGCCTGATCACACTGGGCCGGGCTTGCGTCGTCGCACACCTCATAGCTGAAGACGTCCGTGCCCGTGTAGCCGGCGGTCGGGGCGTAGGTGACCGCGCCGGTCGTGACGTTGATATCCGTGATCGTGCCGTGGCTGGGGGGCGTGACGATGCTGACTGTGCTCGGGTCGATGTTGCCGTCGGCGTCGTAGTCGTTACCGAGCACATCCACGACCACGGGGGTGCTCGTGAGCGTGGCCACGGTGTCCGCGACGGCCACCGGCGGAGCGTTGGTCACCTGCGTGTCCGGATCGTCGCCGGCAGAGACGGAGCTGCTGTCCGACGAGTCGGCGTAGCCGCCGCCCAGGGTCTCACCCGAGTAGCTGATGTAGGCCTGATTGACGATCTGGGTGCCCTCCGGCACGGCGTCGACCGTACAGTCGAACTGGATCGTCGTGCTCTCGCCGTAGGCCAGCTGGCCGCCCATCGTGGCATCGGCACCCTGGCCCAGCCGGAACGTGATTACGCCCCCGGAGAAGTCAACCTGGTCGTCGCCCAGGGCATCGGTCTTGGGATTGAGCGCATCGGAGTTCCACCCGGTGAGGATGTAGGCGCTTCCTGGAACGTACGTCAAGGGATCGGGGATCGGGTCGTTGAGCACCACGAACGTCGCCGCGTCGTTGCCGGAGCTGGTGGCGGTCAGCGTGTAGCGGATGACGTCCCCGGTGTAGATCGCGTCTGTGTGGGTCAGGTTCTGCGAGGTCTTGACCACGTCGACGACCGGCGTGAAGACGTCCGTCTGGAAGGTCACCACTGTCGGGTAGTACGTGTCGTACTCAGTCCCGGTGTTGGTGGTGTAGGTGATGGTGGCCGAAGTGGCCGAGTTGGCCAGGATGCCGCTGGCATCGACGATGTCGGCGTCGAAGGCCATCTGGTTGACGTAGTCAGGGTTCTTTGCCGTGAAGCGCACGTCATTGATGGACATCGAGCTGTTGAAGAAGTTGCTCGACGGGTTGATCGTGTTGCCCAGGGCCGTCCCGTCCAGCTGCATGGAGTCGTTGATGAACCCCATGTCCCCCTCGTAGACCACGGCCCCGATCTTCGTCTGGACGGCGCCGGAAGCAGGCGTGAGGAAGCCCGAGACGGTCGTGTTGATCGAGACAGGGGCGGTGCTGTTCACGACGGCGTAGCCATCAAAGACCACCAGGTTGCGGAGAGGCACGGTCAGGTCCTGGTAGACGACGACGAGAGCCCAGGCCGCATACCGGTCCATGGAGCCGCTGGTCGATTGGACGTTGCCCGCCCAGTAGGTGCCGTTGGGGTCCGCGAGGCCGGCCACAAGGGGTGTGACGTCGGCGATCGCGGAGTAGTTGGAGCCGTTCGAGTCGAGCCGCACCGCGGACACGTCGACGTAGCTACCGCCGGGTACACGGAACTTGGCGACGCCGCGCTGCGCGGAGTTGCTGTAACCGGCCCACGTCAGTTCGGCGAACAGGACCGTCGCGCCGGCCGGCAGATTCAGGTCGGCCGACGAGGAGTTGATGGTCGATGAATCGCCGTCCAGATCCACGTAGACCATGCTCCAGTTGTTGTTGTTGTTGTTGAGAGCAGGCGTGGCGGTGCCGGCCTGAGCCTGCGCGCAGGTGGACCCGTTGTAGGTCGCCGCCGCATTGCAGGTGCCCAGGGTGTTGCCGATCAGCGTGATCGCCCCCTGCGCGTTCACGGAGAATCGGGGCGTGAACCCCCTGATCTGGCTCGAGGCATCGACCGGCTGCGGGCCGCTCAGAATCATCGGGAGAAGGATTGCCGCAGCGGCGGCGAAGCGGCCGAGGCGCCGCAGCGTGAGCGAAACTGACAATCGAGCCATGACGACACCCCAGCACTAGGGCACAGAACGGCACTGTGTCTTGTGGTTGAGTCTAGTGTGAAAAGGCCCCGGCGCCCGTACCGCTTAGTACCGTCACGTACCTAGCCTTGGAGTTGGTGCATCTGCGCCGAAAGGACTACTCGTCCGGCGCGGTTCGGCCGGCCGGGGTGTAGATTCCGGCCCGTGGCAGCCACGATTCTGATTGTCGAGGACGAATACGCGGTCGCGCGCGGAATCCAGTACGCGCTCCAGCAGGAGGGCTATCAGGTATTCGTGGCGCGTTCGGGCGAGGAAGGCCTGGAGTTCGCCCTGCGCGAGGCCCCCGATCTCGTCGTCCTGGACGTCCGTCTGCCCGGCATCGACGGCTTCGAAGTCCTGCGGCGGCTGCGGGCGGAGGGATCGAAGGCGCCGGTCATGATGCTCACCGCGCGCGACGACGAGATGGACAAGGTCGTAGGCCTGGAACTGGGCGCCGACGACTACGTCACCAAACCGTTCGGCCTGCGCGAGCTGATGAGCCGCATCAAGGCCCTCCTGCGCCGCGCCTACGGCGGGCTGTCGGACGCGGGCGGAGGGCGCGTGATTCGCCACGGCGACCTGCTGATCGACCTGGAACGCCGGCGCGTCCAGCGAGGGGAGCGCCGGATCTCACTCACGGCCACCGAGTTCGAGATCCTGCGCCATCTTGCCGGCAGGCCGGGCCGCGTCTACGCACGCCGCGAGCTGCTCGAACTGATCCGCGACTACGAGGCCTTGGATCAGGACGAGAAGACGATCAACGTCCACATCAGCCACCTGCGCGAGAAGCTGGAAGACGATCCCTCGAGTCCCCGGTTCGTGCTGACGGTCCGCGGGGCCGGGTACGCCTTCGCGGAGCGCTGAGGTGCCCACCCGGCGAGCCGGTCCGGGCAAGCCCGCCCAGACGGAGCCGAGTCCGCCCAGATCCCGTCCGTCGCTGTCCCAGATGCCGCGGCCGAACTTGCCCCCTGCCCCGCTGCCGCGGACCTTCCAGGGTCGCCTGCTCCTGGCCTTCGTGGCCGTCTTCATCGTCGCCTTCGGCATAGTCTCGGTGGCGACCGTCATCGCCCTCGACGCCAACCTTCGGCAGCAATCGCGCACCACGCTCGAATCGCGCGCCCGCGCGGTGGCGGTGGTCATCCGCGTCCAGGCCGAATCGGCCGCTTCGGGCAACCCCTACTCACAGACGGTCGTCTCGGCTGGGGGCACGCTCAACGAAGACGTCCGCCGTCAGATCGAGCGATCGCTGCCGGACGTCGCCAATGAGGTCGCCCTGGCCGACGTGCGCCTGCGCTTCGGCCTGCCATCCGAGACGACGAGCGGAGTCATCGCCTTCATTCCGGCCGTCGAGCCGTCCACCTTCACGGCCCAGCTGACGGATCCGCCGAGCGCGGGCCAGGCGCGCGACTCGGTGGGCTACGCGGAGAAGTTCACCTTCGTCGACCCGAACGGAGTCAGGCCGACGTGGGTGCTGGAGGTCAGCCTGTCGGCGCCCTACACCACGCGCGCCAGCACCATCGCCGCGGTCGCGGGCCTGCTGGCAGCTACCTCGATCGGGCTTCTTGGGCTGGCGCTCGTCATCTCGGCCTTGCTGGCCCGCCGCTTCACCGCTCCGCTGCGCCGCCTCACCGAGGCCGCCCGGGCCCTGGCGGAGGGCGACCTGGACCGCCGCGTGCCGGCCGATTCGGCGTTCACGGGGGCGCGCGAGATCGCCGAGCTATCGCGGCAGTTCAACACCATGGCAGCCCAGGTCCAGGAGACGGTGGACGTCATAGTCGCCGACCGCGACCGCAGTCGGGAGTTTCTGGCCGACGTATCCCACGAGTTGCGCACGCCACTGGCCGCGATGCGCACCTTCAACGAGCTGCTGCGGGAGAAGGCCGGCGACGACGCCGCGGCCAGGGCCGAGTTCCTGGAGGCGACCGGCCAGCAGATCGAACGCCTGGACTGGCTCGCCCAGAACCTGCTCGAGCTGTCCAAGCTGGACAGCGGCCTGGTCAACCTGGACCTGCGCCCGGACGATCTGCGAGCCACCGTCCTTTCGGCCGCGGAGCAGGCCGAGGCGGCCGCCCAGCGCCGCGGAGTGAGCCTCGAGACGGAGGTCCCCGACGCTCAGCTCGTGGTCCGTCACGACCCGCCGCGGATCGGCCAGGCGGTCAGCAACATCGTCGGCAACGCCCTCAAGTTCACGCCGCGGGGCGGCTCGGTCCGGCTCGTGCTGACGCCCCACCGTGGCGGGGCAATGATCCGCGTCATCGACACCGGGGTCGGCATCGACGCGGAGGAACTGCCTCACATCTTCGACCGCTTCTACCGGGGCTCGAGGGCCAACGAAGCCCGTGGCAGCGGCAGCGGCCTCGGACTGGCCATCGTCCGCTCGATCGTCGACATGCACGGCGGCCGGATAGCCGTCGACAGCCGGGTCGGTCACGGCTCCACCTTCACCATCACCCTGCCGCCGGACCCTCGGACGCACGGGCCGGCGGCGGCGGGCCCGCCCCAATCGAGCTGAAATGGGCCTGCGGATGGTGGCGGATTCTTCACCGGAACACGGCTGGAACGTGAACCGGCCGGCGATCAGGCTTGTGGGCAGGCTGCCGCTCCGACTCCGTCGGGACCCGCCCGCGGGCGAGATTCGCCGTCTCTCGATAGCATTCGCGCCTGCAAGGACAGCAACAGGGTAGACACGACTTCATGACTCAACCGAGCGACCCGATCGAGGGGCCGCAGCAGGACGCCTCAAGCTCGCGCTACGAGCCGCAGCCCGAGCCGCGTCCCCGCTGGCAGGCCGGCCTGGCCGGCCAGCCGGCCACGCCGGAGCGCTGGTTCGAGCCGGGCTCGCCCCCGGAGGTGCCTTCTGCCGCCGGCGCAGGCAGCCTTGGAGCCAGGCTGATCGGCCTGCTTCTTGCCATCTCGCTGCTCGGCGCGTTTCTGGGCGGCGGGGGGATGTACCTCTTCCTCCGGGAGTCCGGCGCCCTGGACGTCCCGACGATGAGCCTGGCGCCGGCCACCGCGGCGATCGTGGTCCAGCCCGAGACCTCGTCGATCGTCCAGGCGGCCCAGCGCGTCGGCCCATCAGTGGTCATGATCGAGACCAACGGCCCGCAGGGCCAGGGGGTCGGCTCCGGGATCGTCTACGACACATCCGGCTGGATCCTGACCAACAAGCACGTCGCCACGAACACCAGCCACATCGACGTTCGCCTGCCGGACGGCCGGCGTTTCAACGCCGAGGTGTACGGGCTGGACACCCTCACGGACCTGGCGATTCTGCGGATCAGGGGCGCCACCGGGCTGACGGCGGCGCAGATAGGCGACTCGATGAACCTGCAGGTCGGCCAGCTGGTGATCGCGATCGGCAGCCCGCTCGGGGCCGACTTCCCCAACAGCGTCACCTCGGGCATTATCTCGGCGCTGGGTCGCGACATCACCATCGGCAGCGACACCGGCGGCGCCGGCACGAGCCTGCACGGACTCATTCAGACCGACGCGGCCATCAACCCGGGCAACAGCGGCGGCCCGCTGGTCGACAGCTCCGGGCGGGTAGTCGGGATCACGACCGCTATCGCCAGCTCGGCCCAGGGGATCGGCTTCGCCATCCCGATCGGTATTGCCAGGCCGATCATGCAGCAGGCGCTGGCCGGCGAGCCCCTGTCGCGGCCGTTCATGGGCATCAACTACGTCCCGATCGACCGCGGCGTCGCGACGAGAAACCAGCTGCCCCTCGACCACGGGGCGTGGATCCACAAGGAAGACCAGAGCGGCAGGTCGATCCAGGCGGTGCTGACCGACGGCCCGGCGGACCAGGCCGGCATCGAGACCGGCGACATCGTGACCGCCATCGAGGGCTACCAGATCGACTCGATTCACCTGCTCGAGGACATCCTGGTGCGCTTCGCACCGGGCCGCATCGTCAGCGTCGAGGTCTATCGCGGCGGGCAGTACCTGACCCTCCGAGTCACCCTCGGCACCCGCCCGACCACGACGAGTTAGGCCCCGCTTCGACGCCTGACGATCTCCACGCCGGCATGGTCGAGCTGGCCGGCCAGCGGCACGGCCGGCTTTCGAACCCGAACGATCACCTCGTCCGCCCCGGGCTGCGGCCCGAGCGCCAGGACGCGGGCGGCGATCTCCTCCGCCAGGGCCTCGATCAGGTGCTTGCTGGGCCCTTCCACCACGGACCGGCAGATCCGGAAGACCTCTCCGTAGTCGATGGTGACGGCCAGGTCGTCGGCTCGGCCGGCTGCGGCCAGGTCTCGAACGACCTCGACGTCGACTTCGAACGGCTGGGCCGACGCGCGCTCCGAGTCGCCGACGCCGTGCCGGCCGGGGAAGACCATGTTTGTCAGGACGATGCGATCGCTCACGGCAGCACGCCTCCTCTGACGATGGCGTCGCTCATTCTGGCGGCGCGACAGTTGGCCTGGACGTCGTGGACGCGGATCACGTCCACACCGGCGGCGATTCCAAGAGCGGTGGTGGCCAGGGTGGCCTCCAGCCGCGCCTCGGGCGGCAGTCCCTCCAGCACCTTGCCCAGGGTTGACTTGCGCGAGGTTCCGAGCAGGACCGGATGACCGAGCCCCCGCACGTCGGCCAGCCGGCGCATGGCCTCCAGGTTGTGGGCCGGCGTCTTGCCGAAGCCGAAGCCGGGGTCCACCAGCAGGTTGTCCGGTCGGACGCCGATAGCGATCGCGCGGTCGAGGGCAACGCGCAGGTCCGCCAGCAGTTCGGCCGCGAAGTTCTCGTAGAGGGGCTGTTCTCGGTTGTGCATGACGACCAGCGGCACCTGCCGCGCGGCGGCGAGCCGGGCCATCGAGTCGCCTGAGCCTGTGCCCCAGATGTCGTTGAGGAAGTCGGCACCGGCATCCAGAGCGGCAGCGGCGACCTCGACCTTGCAGGTGTCGATGCTGATTACGGCGTCCGGCGAGGCGCGGCGGATGGCGGCCACCGCCGGCAGAACGCGGCTCAGCTCATCTTGAAGCGCAACCGGGGCGTGCCCCGGCCTGGTGGATTCGCCGCCCACGTCCACGATGTCGGCCCCCTCCTCGATCATCCGCGCGGCCTGCGCCGCGGCGGCCGCGGCCGGGTCACCGTCAGCTCGACCCAGCAGGCCGTCGCCCGAGAAGGAGTCGGGAGTGACGTTGACGATGCCCATGATGTAGGTCCGGCGGCCCCACTCGAAGAGACGCCCGCCGATGCGCGTGGGCGTCAGCCGGCAGGGGGCGCCGGCGAGGGTCTCGGCGGGGGTCATCTGGGCGGGGCCTCCAGCGGTGGGAGCGGCGGGTCGGGCGCCAGCTGCGGGTCGTCCACGAGTATGCCGCGGGCCTCGCCGACAAGATAGAGCGAGCCCGCAACGATCACCGGGCCGGGGCCGGGGCCGGGGCCGTAGCCCAGGTCCAGGGCAGCCTCCAGCGCGGCCCGGACCCCCGGTATGGCGGTCGCGCGGCGGGCCGGGCGGTCCGCGGCTGCGTCGGCGGCAGCTGCGTCGGCGGCGTCCCAGCGGCCGGCCAGGATCTCCGGCGGCAGGGCGCGGTCCCCGGGCGCGGCGGTGCAGATGACACGCGCCCCGGCCAGGGAGGACGCGGCCGCCAGCGGCGCCAGGACTCCGTCCACATCCTTGTCGGCCATCAGGCCCAGAACCAGGACCGGGCGGCCGGGGCGCAGGTAGGGCGCCAGGTCGTCGACCGCGTCCGCCAGGGCAGCCGCCCCGGCCGGGTTGTGAGCGCCGTCCAGAAGCACCTCGCGGTCGCCTATCTCCAGCAGTTCCAGGCGGCCCGGCCAGTGAACGGCGGCGTAGCCACGGCGGCGGGCGGCCTCGCCGACGCGGGCGATCCCGGCCGCCTCCAGGGCGTCGAGAGTGGCGTCGGCAGTGGCCACGTTGGCGGCCTGATGGCGGCCTCTCAGACCCACTCGCACCCGTTCCATGTGGCCCAGAGTCACGTCGATCCCGTCGCGGTCCAGGCCCAGCAGAGGGGCCGGCGCCACGGTCGTCAGCGGCGCTCCCACCAGCCTGCAGCGGCGCTCGACCACTCTGAGAGCATCGCCCGTGGCGCCGGTCACCGCCAGGTCGCCGGGCATGACTATGGCCGCCTTCTCGCGGGCGATGGCCTTCACGGTGGGCCCCAATCGGTCGGTGTGATCGAGCGAGACGTTGGTGACCACCGCCACGCCGCCGTCCCAGGCGTGAGTGGCGTCGAGCCGCCCGCCGAGGCCCACCTCGACCACCGCCAGATCGATTCGGGCCTCCGCAAACCAGCGGAACGTGATCGCCGTCAGCAGCTCGAACTCGGTCGGGTCGCCGTGGCGACGGGCGACTCGGCCGGCCAGCGCCAGCACCTCGTCGGCGATGCGGGCGAAGGTGCCCGGGTCGACGACCTCGCCGTCCACCTGGAGCCTCTCGCGGTACGTCACCAGGTGCGGCTTGGGGGTGGCCCCGGTCCGGTAGCCGGCGGCCTGCAGGGCCGATGAGACCAGGGCCAGGACGCTGCCCTTGCCGTTCGTGCCGGCGATCAGCGCCCCGCGGAACGACCGCTCGGGATGATCCAGGGCAGCCAGCAGGGCCCGCGTCCTGGACAGCCCCAGGCGTATCCCGAACCGGCCGCGAGACTGTAGATCGCGCAGGGCGGCGGCGTAGGCGGCCACCTCGTCGTCGGTCGCCGGGCCCGCGATTCTCCGCGGTCCGGCTGCTCTCTTCGGCTCGGCCCCTCCCGGTGCGTCAGCACCCATGCGCAGACTCCGTCCGGAGGGAGGGGGTCCTCAATCCTTCGTCAGGTCGTCTTCGTAGAAGACGCACTGGTTGAACCTCGGCG
>CAZFLI010000041.1:0-14246 GCA_964519845.1 uncultured Anaerolineaceae bacterium
GCCGAGCCGGGCGAGCCCTAGAAGACGAAGCGCTCCAGGTCCGCCAGGGCGATCACGGTGGCTTCCTTGTCGTCGCCGAGGCGGACGTTGGCCGCCTCCAGGTGGATGCCGGCCTTGAAGCGGCGCAGTCCGGCCGAGCCGGTCCAGCGGCCCTCGCGGCCGGCGTGCGGACCGCTGCGCACGCGCACCCAATCGGGCGGCAGCTTCGGCAGTGGCACATCCATGGCGTCGAGCACCAGCATCGGCGGGTCGGTGACGATCGCCACCTCGCGGCCCGAGAGCGCGGTCAGCAGCGTCAGGATGGGCGAGGCGATGGGGCGCGTCTGGTGGCCGTCCAGGGCCAGGACGCCGAACGGCGGCAGGTCGTGGAGACCGCCCTGCTGGCGGGCTTCCGAGGCGGCCAGGTCGCGCAGCTCGCCCGAGCCCAGCGAGCCGGCGATCATGCCGCGCACGTTCATGGCCCGCGCCCTGGTGAGGGCCTCGGCCGAGATGCGGCCGCCGGCCACGACGATCGATCCGGCCTTGCTGACGTCCAGGGTCAGGGCGCGCAACTCGCCGTCGACGAGCTTGGGGACGTCGAGGCGGCCGCGGGACGGCGAACCGCCGGCCAGCACGCCGACGATGGCCGCTCCGGCGGCCTCGAGCGTCACCGCGATGCCGTTGCGGGATTCCACCACGACGCCCGACGTAGGCGCCAGGACGACTTGCTGCCGCTCGCCGGTGGCCGCTCGCCAGCGGCCGTCCAGCTCGAAGAGCAGCGTCCCGGCGACCTTCATCCTGGCCTCTTTGCGGCCCGCCGCACGGCCGCGGCGCTCATCGCCACCGACCCACCATTTGCCGGGGACCGGCGGGCGGCGCCGTTCCTGGGGCTCCTCCGGCTCCTCGACGGGCTTGACGACCGGGGGCGGTGCGTCCAGCGGGGCTTCGGTGCTCGACTTCCAGAGCGGGGCGGCCGGAGACGAGGCAGAGGCTGCCGGGGTCCCCGCCCGGTCGGCGGAGTCGCCGTTGGCCCCGAGTTTGCCGACGTCGGTGATGTCCACATCGAGCGTGCGCTCGGCGATGGGCGTACCCGCCGCGATCGGCTGACCGGGCGCCACCAGGGCTCGATCGCCCGGCTGCAGACACAGGCGTATGACCGGCGAGACGGCCAGGATTCGCCGGGCGGGGATCCTCAGGTAGGCCGCCGACGGCGTCTCGGCAGCCTTGGCTCGCGCGCTCATTCGTCCAGCTCCGGCCACATCGCGCGCTGCCAGGCCTCCCAGGTAGGCCGCTTGAGGTCCGCCCGATCGGGCAACCGCAGCGGGATGTCGCGCAGGTCCACGAAGAGGCCGCCCAGCCCGCCCGCGACCTCCAACGAGAAGCGCTTGCCGCGGGTGGTGAGGCGGACGGCATCCTTGAAGTCCATTTCGGCGGTGGCGGTCTGGCCCGGGGCCAGCTCCACCGACCAGATGCCGCCCGGCTGCAGGTCTATGTCCGAGTTGATGGACCCGCCCGAGACGCGCATCCGTCCGGCGCTGCGTCCCTGGCGGATGCCGGCGGGCAGGATCAGGCTGCCCAGCGGCATCAGCACGTCACTGGCCAGGTCGCGCAGCATCACCCGCCGCTCGTCCTCCTCTGGGATGTTGCCCAGCGGGCCGAGGACGCGGGCCTGGTCGCAGGTCAGCAGGCTCACTCCCGGCCTGCGGACGAGATCCGCCATGGCCAGAGCCACGACCGATGCCGGCGTGGAGGCCCAGATGCCGCCGGCGGCGATCAGAACGTCGGGCATCTCGCGCAGCGAGATCTCCGGAACGCCGTCCACCAGGCGCGAGACGGCGGCCTTGGCGGCGGCCAGCCGCAGCAGCGCCCCCTCGCCGTCGGCCTCTCCCCACGGCCACAACCGCAGGTCGTAGAGCCGGTCGGCCAGACGCTGCCGATCGAAGGCCACAGTCGACCACGCCAGAACGCCGTCGATGACTTCGTCCGGCGGGTCCTCCGGAGTGAAGGATCCCAGAGCCATGATGCCGTGCGACTCGACGACGGCCTGGTGCCCGGGCCCGAACGGCTCGGCACGGCAGCGCAGCCCGCCGTTGAGACCGACCTCCACGGTCTCGATCGAGCGATCGAGCACATAGGCCAGCGACCGAGTGGCGCGCGCCATGGCCAGGCGGCCGTCGTCGGGGCGGCAGCGCAGGCCCTCCAGGACCTGCTGCAGGGCCGAACCGGCCGGCATGCCCGATTCGGCGTCCGGGGCGATCAGCACGCTGTGCGGGCCGGCCTCCGGCAGGCCCGGGTCCTCGGACCTCTCGCTGTCGAGGTCCCAGCCGCCCGGCACGTCGGCCAGCTTGAGGCGCGGCCCCGCGGCCAGGAAGAGCGGCTCCAGGGCCGCGGCGCCGCCGGCCAGGACCACCGCCAGTTCGGGGCGGCTGCGGGCGGCTGCCGATACCAGGGCGCCGAGCAGGGGCAGATGGCGCTTCTCGTCGCCGGCCGGGACGGGATCCGAGCCCAGGACGACGGCCTGGGTATCCGGCGAGAGGACCAGGCTTGACAGGGCGATCGGGCCGTCCACGTCGGCACTGCCGCCGACGATCAGCCAGCCCGCCCGCGCGGCCACTTCCTCCAGGCGACGCAGCTGGCGGCGCGAGCCGGCGATGGCGGCGATGCGCTTGGGCGGCGAGCTGTGGGCCTCCAGGCGCGTCAGATCGGCGACGACGGCTTCCGCCTTGGGCTTGTCGAGGACCGCCACTTCCTCCAGCAGGGCCTGGTCCACCTGCTTGACACGGCCCACCAGGCCGAGCAACAGCGCCTCCGTCCCGGCGGCGGACGGCATGGCGGCATGGGCGAGCAGACGCCAGCGACCGCCGGCGTAGCCGATCAGCGCGGCGGCGGTTGTAGCCGCGCCGTAGTCGATGGTGAAGAACGCCCTGGGTTGACGGCTCACAAGGCTATGCTAACCCGCTCAGCGCGGCGGTGTACTGGTACAGGTTGGGCAAATACAGCCCCCGGTCCTCACCCTGAAGTCCCGCCTCAGGCGTCCCAGCAGACCTCTTCGTCCGGGTCCTGGAGGCGCTCGATCAAGCGCTCGATTCCCAGGTCGTCGGCCAGGATCTCGGTGGCCACGGCCAGCTCGCCGCCGAAGACTCGATGCAGCGACGGATCGAAGAAGACCATGGCCCCGCTGCCGAGCTGGCGGTATGGGCGGCTGGCCTGCAGGAAGAGGACGGCGGGCACCGTAAGGCCGAGCATCTGGATCTCGCGCGCTGCCTGCTCGACGAGATCGTCGCGCTGCTCTTCCGATCGGCCCGACAGTTCCATCATCTCGGTTATCCGCCAGTCGTTGCCCGTTCCATCGCACTCCGGCCGGCCGCGCCAGGGCGACAGGCGGGCCTATTCGATGCCGAACGAGTCCGCTTCTTCGTGGCAAACCGGCTCCTCCAGCCGGCCCGCCGGGGCCCCACCTCGACCCAGATCGTAGGCGACTGTGCGCATCTGGGCCGCCGTGGCCGCCGCATAGTACACCCGGGGAAGGCGGCCGGACATCGAGGTGACGATCTCGTAGGAAATGGTGTTGCCCCACCGCGCCACTTCTGCGGCCTCGATGGCTTCCGACCCCTGCCGGCCGATCAGGGTGAATTCGTCGTCAACCGTGACGGGCTCTCCGGCGATGTCGGTGACATCCACCATGACCGCGTCCATGGCCACCGTTCCGACGGTCGGGACGCGCGCGCCGCGCACCAGGACCTGGGCCTTGTTGGTAAGGCTGCGTGGCCAGCCGTCGGCGTAGCCCAGGGGCAGGGTCGCGATCCGGCTGGGCCGCTTGGTGACGAAGGTGGGCCCGTAGCTGACGCCCGTCCCGGCCGGCAGCTCGGCGACCCGAACCGGACGGGCCCGCAACGAGAGGATGGGGCGCAAGCCGGCGACCGCGGCGGCGTGGCGCTCATCCACGGTCAGGCCTTCGGGCACGATGCCGTACAGGGCCAGGCCGATGCGAACGACGTCGAACGGGGGCGTATGCGCGGCGAGCAGCCCGCCGCTGGCAGCCAGATGCCGGGCCGGGCGGCTGACGCCGACTTCCTCCAGCAGCCCCGTGGCCAGGCCCAGGCGGCTCGCCTGACCGGCGGTCAACTCGGCGTTGCCGGCCGCCTGAAGATGTGACCACAGGCCGGCCAGGCGGGCCCGCGGCGACGCCTCGATCGCGGCGGCGGCGGCGGCCACCGCGGTGGCGTCCAGGCCGCCGCGGCCCAGCCCCGTCTCGACCTCCAGGTGGATCCGCAGGGTGCGGTCCGGCGGCACGTCCGCGTCCGTCAGACGGTCAAGGATCGACAGAGTCCGCTCCAGCAGCGTCCGATCACCGGCCGTCAGCGAAAGACAGTGGCGCATCGCGTCGGGGGTCAGTTCGGGCGGGATCGGGAACAGGACGAGGATCGGAGCGTCGATCCCGGCCTGGCGCAGCTCCACTCCCTCGTCGAACGTGGCGACGCTCAGGCTCCGCACCCCGGCTCCAATCAGCGCCCGCGCCAGCGGCACCGCTCCGTGGCCGTAGGCATCGGCCTTGACCACCGCCTCCAGACGCACTCCGTCTGGGAGCGATCCGGCCAGCAGACGGGCGTTGGCCGCAGCCGCGTCCAGGTCCACCTCGATCCAGGCACTGCGGGGCAGCGGTGGCAGCGGCGCGCCCCGGCGCACCTCGATCAGCGGATGACGGATGGTGACCACCCGGGCGCCGGTCGCCCTGCGCCCGCTCAGTTCGACGCTCCCGCGAGGGAGGCCAGCCGGCGTCGGGCCAGGGGCAGCTCCGGGCACAGGTCGGAGGCCAGCAGGCCCGCATCGCCCAGCCTGGCCCGAACGGCCTCGCCTGCCAGGCCGTGCAGGTAGACGCCCAGCTGAGCCGCTTCGAAGGTGCCCAGGCCCTGGGCCAGCAGCGCCCCTATCGCCCCGGCCAGGACGTCGCCCGTCCCTCCACTGGCCAGGGCCGGATTCTCGAACGGGGCCACGGCCGCCCGGCCGCCGGGCTCGGCGATCACCGTCCGGGCCCCCTTGAGGACGACCACCTGGCCCCAATCGGCGGCCGCCTCGCGAGCCGCCGTCAGCCGCAGCTTGTCGCTGAAGACGAGGTCGCCGAGCTTCTCCGGCTCCAGGCCGTCGGCAGTGCGCAGCCGCATGAACTCGCCCACGTGAGGCGTCATCACGCACCGCGCGGCCACGTCGGCGATCCAGTTGTCCACCGTGGCCAGCGATCGCAGGGCCTCCGCGTCAAGGACCGCCGGCACGGGCTCCCCGTCCTCGTCGCCGGAGAGAAGCCCACGGATCAGGTCCGTCATCGACAGGCTCGGCCGCAGCCCCGGCCCCACGACCAGCGCGTCGTGGTCATGGTCGAGGATGCGGGCCAGCGCCCCCTCCGGTTCTACCTCCTCGACGTCGTCCTCCGGCAGCGAGAGCGTCGTGGCCTCCACGACCTTGGCCGCGAACAACGGCTGCAGCGACTCGACCGCGGCCAGCGTTACCAGACCGGCTCCCGCCCGCCCGGCCGCGCTGCAGACGAGCAAGGCCGCGCCGGCATAGTCGACCGAACCCGCGATGACCAGCAGCTTGCCGAAGGTGCCCTTGTGCCCACGAACGGGGCGTGGCGGCAGCAGGGCGGCCGCGACCTCGTCCGTGAGGGCGACCGCCTCGGGGTGCGACTTATGGGGCATCTGCACCCTCCTCCCGGGTCCCCGGCTCCGGCGCCGTGGCCGCGTCCTCCAGCTTCGCGACCTCGTGCTGCATGGCACGTAGCCGTCCGAGCTTAGCCAGCAGGCGGCGTTCCCGCTCGTCCAATCTGTCTTCGATGTCCGGCGGCAGCAGGTAACGCCCGCCGGCCGTCCGCACGCCGTAGGCCGTGGCCACGGCAAAGTCCTGTTCGTGGCTGATCGAAACGGCGACCTGGCCCATCTCGAGCTGGTCTGCCCGGCGCGCGGCCCGGCCGTGAAGCCTGACCGCGGGCTGGCCGGTCGGCAGCCGCTCGATCTCGATGTCCCGCCAGCCGATCCCCCGCACGCCCAGCCCGAGCACCTTGGACACGGCCTCCTTGGCGGCCCAGCGTCCGGCCAGCGTCTCGGGGCGGCCGCGCACGTAGGCCGCTTCCGCGGGGGTCAGGACCCGGGCCGTGAAGCGTTCGCCGAAGCGGTCCAGGGCCGCCTTGATGCGCGCGATCCGGATGATGTCGATCCCCAGCTCGACCGTCTCCCGCGGCGCCGGCCCGTCAGCCATCTACTCCACCGTCACCGACTTGGCCAGGTTTCGCGGCTGGTCCACGTCCCGGCCGCGGGCTACCGCCACGTGGTAGGCGAAGAGCTGGAGCGGGATGACGGCCAGGATCGTGCTCAGCGCCTCGAGGGTATCGGGGACCCACAGCACGTCGGTGGTCAGGTCGGAGATCTGCATGTCGCCTTCGGTGGCCACGGCCAGGACGCGGGCATCGCGCGCCCGGCCCTCCATGAGGTTGCTGATGACCTTGTCGTACACGGCCGACCGGGTCGCCACGGCGACCAGCGGCACGTCCGGATCGAGCAGCGAGATCGGGCCGTGCTTGAGTTCGCCGGCGGCGTAGCCCTCGGCGTGCAAGTAGGCGATCTCCTTGATCTTGAGCGCCCCCTCGAGCGCGGCCGGGTAGCCGAAGGCCCGGCCGATGTACATGAAGCCGGCGGCATCGGCGTAGCGCCCGGCGATCTCCTCGGTCGTCGAGGCCAGCTCGATGGCCCGCTCGGCCTTGTCGGGCAGGGCTCGCAGGGCCTCGACCAGGGACGCCTGCTCGTCGGCGGTGCGCCTGCCCAGCCGGCCGGCGATGTCGGCGGCCAGCATGACCAGCGTGGACACCTGGGTCACGAACGTCTTGGTGGCTGCCACCGCAACTTCAGGGCCGGCCTGGAGGAAGACCGAGGCGTCCGAGTCGCGGGTTATGGCCGAGCCCACGGTGTTGGTGACGGCGATGACCGGGCAGCCCCGTTCGCGCGCCAGACGAGTCGCGGCGATCGTGTCGGCCGTCTCGCCGGACTGGGTCACGGCCACGAGCAGCACTCTCGGGCCGAGCGGCGGCGGGCTGTAGCGGAACTCGCTGGCGACGGTCATCCGGGCGGGGACTCCCAGCCACTGCTCGAACAGGGCGGCACCCACGATGGAGGCGTAGGAGGCCGTCCCGCAGGCGACTATCTCGACTCGCTCGATGCCGGCCAGGGCCTTCTCGAGGGGGGCGATCTCATCCAGGCAGATCGATTGGCCGTGCACTCGGCCGGCCATGGCGGAGAGCAGGGCGGAAGGCTGCTCGTGGATCTCCTTGAGCATGAAGTGCGGGTAGCCGCCCTTCTCGGCCGCCTCCACCGACCACGGCAGCAGGTCCACCTTGCGATCCAGGATCGCTCCGCCTCGATCGGTGATCGTGGCGGAACCGGGCCGCACGTCGGCGACGTCGCCGTCGGAGAGGAAGATGACGTTCTTGGTGTAGGCGACCAGGGCCGAAGGATCGGAAGCCAGGAAGCCTTCACCCTCGGCCAGGCCGACGATCAGGGGGGCGTTGAGGCGCACGCCCACCAGGCGATCGGGCTCGTCGCGGTGCATGACCACGAAGGCGTACGCGCCTTCGAGCCGCCCCATCGTCCTCCGCACGGCCTCGGCCAGGTCGCCCTCGTAGAACCCTTCGATAAGGTGGGCCACGACCTCCGTGTCCGTCTCGGAAGCCAGAGTGTGGCCGCCGGCCGCCAGCTCCTCGCGCAGGGCGCGGAAGTTCTCGATGATGCCGTTGTGGACGACGCTGATGCGGCCGCTGCAGTCGTGGTGGGGATGGGCGTTCAGGTCGGTGGGCCGGCCGTGGGTGGCCCAGCGGGTATGGCCCACGCCGACCGCCGCGTGGGGAGGCTCGCCGAGGGCATTCTCGAGGACCGCCACCTTCCCGGCGCGCTTCTCCACGAACGTGCCGCCGTCCTCGGTCAGCAGGGCGATGCCGGCCGAATCGTAGCCCCGGTACTCGAGACGCCTCAGCCCCTCCAGCAGAACCGGGCCGGCCTCACGAGGCCCGGTGTAGCCGACGATTCCGCACATCGGGTGTCTGCCTGCCTCCTTCTCGGTCACCTGCGCCGGCGGCTCGAAGGCGCCGGCCGTGGGGCCCCGCGGGGGCCCAGGCGAGACGGCTAGTGTAGCGGGCGCTCAGGAAGAGGGCGCCGGACTTGCCTGGGCCACCGCGACCGTTACGTACACTTGCGTGACACTGAGCGAGACCACCCTGATTCCGGGTGGTGTGTCGACCGTCAGGTTCACCAGGTACGTGCCCGGCTCGAGGTCGCCCACCTGGACTGTGGCCACGAGGGCCGAGGTGTCGAGGGCGTTGAGCGCGGCCGTGGCCCCGCCGATGGTCACGATCACATTCGACGTGGACAGCGAGTACGTCCTGTCGCTGCGCGCCCCCTGAGGCACGACGCCGATGGTCAGGGTTCGGGTGGAGGCCGGCGAGGAAAGATGAACGACCACCTTGACCGAGGTCGTGCCCAAGGCCGCAACGCCGTCGGGCAGCTCAAGCGGCACAGTCGCCGACACGTCTCCCGTGGCGCCGCGTATCGAGATCGCCTGCGTCACCGCCGCCCCGTTCAGCAGCGACAGCGCATTGGCCTGCCCGCTGACCGACACCACCGATGGCTCCACGTCGATGGATGTGATGTAGTAGCCGGCCGCCGGACTGTCCACGATGACCGGCGTGACGGGCACGGTCGCGGTGCGAACCTGACTGCCGATCTGGACTCGGACGTGAACCGAAGCCGGCGTCAGCTGCACGTTCTCCACGATCTGGCCGCTCGAGTCGATCGGCACCAGGGGCGCGTCTTCGTTGACGTCGAGGCCGGACATGTCCGCCCTCACGTCGGCCTGGGCGAAGCTCACGTGAGCGATGGCGGACGAAGGCCCGGTTGCGGTGACCTCGCTGACGCTGAGGGTCTGGGTGCCCCTCGTCAGGTCGGCGGCCAGGTCTACATGCAGGTCGACGGGCACCACTTTGCTCTCGATCGGGTCGAGGGTGACGCGGATCTGCTGGGGCTGGTAGTCGACGATCTGGATCCGCGCGTCCTCGGCCACCAGATCCACCCGGACGAGCGAGTTCTCCCCCGCCCCGACGCCGACGCCGGCCAGATTCACGGTGGCCCGGAAGCTGCTCTGCGAAACGGGGATGTCGGCCGGGGCGATGAAGCGGATGCTTCCCACCTTGGGCCACGGGTCGGGCTTGAGGAGGTACGAGTCGGTAGGTTGATTGAGCGGCTCGATGGGCACCTGGCCGGGCCACTGCTGCGTGCTCTGGATCGAGACCATGGCCACGTACAGGATCACGGCCAGACCCACGGCCCCCAGCTTGAGGGCCAGGTTGCGGGTGAAGAATCGCAGAACGGTCATCGATCGGCCCTCGAGCGTTTCGGCGGCTGGGGTGGCGCCGGCTCCGGCGCCCGCGGCTTGTTCTCGGCCGGCGGGGTTGCCTCGGCCTTCTGCTTCTCTTCGGCCGACTTCTGCCAGCTCCCGAAGCGCGCCCGGCGAGCCAGCTCGCGGACTGCCGGGCCACCGTGTCGCAGCTCGATTCTGTTGGGGAGCAGCCCGGCGCCAACCGCCTTGGGATGCAACTCGGCCGCCAGGGACCGAGCCAGCTTGCCTTCGTCGAGGTTGCGGACGATCCTCGCCCGCTCGACCAGGCTGATCTGGCCGCTCTCCTCGGACACGACCACCACCAGGGCGTCGGTCTGCTCGGTTATGCCCAGCGCAGCCTTGTGCCGCGTCCCGAATCGCTCTCGCGAAATCGTGGTCTCGGCCGACGGCAGCAGAGCGCCGGCCGCCAGGATCGTGTCGCCGCGGATGACCACCGCGCCGTCGTGCAGCGGCGTGCGGGGCGAGAAGATGGTCACCAGCAGGTCGGCCGAGACGTCGCCGTGGAGCATCACGCCCGTCTCGGCGATCTCCTGCAGGCCGGTGTCGCGCTCGATCACAACCAGCGCCCCGTGGCCCTCCTTCGACAGCCGGGCTGCGGCTGCCGCGACCTGGCCTGCCACGTGGGTGGCTCGTGTCATCTCGCCCGAGGAGGCCAGCCAGCCGAGCGAGCCCAGCCGACCGATGCGATCGAGCGCTCGCCGCAGCTCGGGCTGGAAAACGACGACCAGGGCGAACAGGCCGACGTAGGCGCCCGTCTGCAGGATGACCGTCAGCAGCCGCAGGTCGAGCGTGACCGCCGCTCCGTATACGAGGATCAGCAAGCCCACGCCGACAACGAGTCGCACCGCCCGCGTACCCCTGATCAGGCTAAAGAGCCAGTAGATCAGCAGGGCGGTGATCGCGATGTCGAGAACGACGCTTGCGCTCACCCGTTCGAGAGCCGACTGCAGCAGAGGCATCGAGGCCAGTGTAGGCTGCGCGGCCGAGAAGCGCCTGCTATGAGAGCGAGCTGGCCAGCGAGGAATCCTCTGGGAAGGCTCGGGTGGCGACCACGCTGAGACGGCGCCGGGTGGCCTGATCGTCGTCGAACTCGGCCAGCTTGCCCAGCAGCCGCAGCTTGTCGGCGGCCAGCCCGTCCCAGCGCCGGGCCAGGTACAACTCGACCAGCGCCAGGTGCGCATCGACGTCGTTGGGGGCCCGCTGGAGGAGCCTGTGGGCGGCATCGAGCCCGGCCTCGAAGCGGCCCTCGCGGGCGTAGGCGCGCGCCGTCCACAGCAGCAGCGAGCGCAGCGACGCAGTGTCGCCGGCCGCGTCCGCGGCTTCTGCAGCTGCCAGCAACTCGTCACCCCCCGGCGCGGGCCCGCCGTTGGGCCCTGGGCCTATCGGGCCGAAGACCGCCTCCGCATCGGCCATCACGGCCACCGGGGTGGGCTGGGCAGCCTGTCGCGACCCGAAGGCGGGCTCCGACGCGAACTCGGGCTCGGCGGGGAATTCGGTCTCGGCGGGGAATTCGGGCTCGGCGGCTGCCAACTCGGGTTCGGCCACCGCGAATTCCGACTCGGCTGCTGCCAACTCGGGCAGCCGATCGAACTCCCGCCCGTACTCTGGTTCGGGCATCCGCTCGATCTCCGTCGGGAACTCCGGCTCGGACTCGGGCTCGGCCTCCAGAGTGCCCGCTTCGGCCTGCGGACGAGCCGTCGGCGGGGACGCGAAAGCCGCGAAGGCGGCCGCCGGGGACAGGGCAGGCTCGGGCAGCTCGGGCAGCGCAGCCGCCGCAGGCACGTCAGCGGGCGCAGGCCTCGCCGGTTCGGGTTCGTCGTCTCGCAATCGCAGGGCCCGCGCCAGCTTCTGCTCGGCGGTCTTGTCGCCGGCCGAGAAACGAGCCTGACGCACCATGGCTCGCTGGCGTTTGCCGCGCTCCGGATTGTCGTCCAACTCCAGAGCCCGGCGCAGTGTGTCGGACGCCTCGGGCAGACGCCGTGAGGCCTCCTGAATATCGGCCACGTGGTCCAGGACCAGGGCCGCCTCGGACCGCATCCCGGAAGCGGCCAGGACTTCCGCGTGGCCCAGCAGCGCCCCCTCGTCGTGAGGGGCCCTCTCAACCGCTGCTTCGTACTCGCGCATGGCATCCTCGAGATTGCCCATGCGCAGGTGGACCCCGCCCATGCTGGTGTGCGGCATGGCTCGCGTCGGGGCGATCTGGGCGGCCAGACGGTAGGCCTTCAGGGCCTCCTGCTGGGCACCGCGAAGCACAGCCACATGGCCGGTCCGCAGCGCTTCCTTGTAACGTTCGTACAGGTCTTCCGCCATGGCACCCAATCATGACTCGGCCCAATCGCATTCGTATCGCGTACGTGCGGCGGCCGGCCGAAGCGGGTGGTCCTAAGTAGGTTGTCTCATTGGCCTGCGGAAGCCGCCAGCACGTCGGGCGGCTTTCCGGCTCGCGGCCGGTGCCGGGGGGTCGGGCTAGCCGGCCAGCGTCTCGACCAGCAACGCTTTCTGGGCGTGGAGCCGGTTCTCAGCCTGCGCGAGGGCAAGGCTCCGCGGGCCGTCCAGCACCTCGGCCGAGATCTCCTGGCCGCGATGGGCGGGCAGGCAATGCATAGCCACGGCCGCCGGTTCGGCCAGCCCCAACAACTCCGCATCCACCTGGTACCCGGCGAAGGCAGCAAGCCGGGCCGCCGACTGCTCCTGCTGGCCCATCGAGACCCAGACGTCCGCGTAGACGGCATCGGCTCCCCGGACCGCCTGGCGCGGGTCCCGGCCGAGGACGATCCGGCCGCCGCTCCGCGCACCCAGCTCCCGTGCCCGATCGACGACCGAAGTCGCGGGGCCGTAGCCCGAGGGGTGGGCCAGGCGGATCTCCATCCCCAGCGTCGCGCCGGCCAGGGCCAGCGAGGCGAAGACGTTGTTGCCGTCCCCAATGAACGCCACGACCAGGCCGTCCAGCCGCCCGTAATGCTCGCGCAGCGTCAAGAGATCGGCCAACGCCTGGCAGGGGTGCTCGTCGTCGGTCAGCGCGTTCACGACCGGTATGGCGGCCTCGGCGGCCATCTCGGTCACGGTCGAGTGGGCGAAGGTGCGAACGACTATCGCATCGACCCAGCGCTCGAGATTGTGCGCCACGTCGGCGGTCGACTCGCGAACCCCAAGCCCGATCCCCTCACCCAGGCAGATGGGGATGCCGCCCAGCTGGGCGATGCCGGCTTCGAAGGTGACCCTCGTGCGCAGGCTCTGCTTCTCGAATATCACCGCGACGGTCCGATCCGCAAGCAGCTTGCGATCGTGCCGCCTGGCCTTCAGGAACTCGGCCTTCAGCTCCACCGCGCGGTCGAACAGCAGTTCGTACTCGGCGCGGCTCAGGTCTGCCGCGCTCAGCAGATCCCGGCCCTTCAGCGTTGGCCCGCCCATGCGTCCCTGCCTCTCGCGCCGCCCCGCGTCTCATGCACGGGCTGTCGCGGCGAAGCAGCCATGTTAGCCGCTCACACCCAAGCGGGCCCGGAGCGGCGCCGAGGCGACACCGAGGACGCGATGCGTCGCCCGCATACCGCCAGGTCGCGGCTGCGGCGAACGCAGCGCTAGGCGGAGCCGAGCACCGGAGCGGCGCCGAGGCGACAACAACGCGATGCGTCGCCCCGGCCGCGACTAGCGCTTCGTGTACTGCGGCGCCTTGCGGGCTCGCTTCAGCCCGTACTTCTTGCGCTCCTTCATGCGCGGGTCGCGGCTCAGCAGGCCGGCCTGACGCAGGGGCAGGCGGTTTCCTTCCGGATCCAGCTGCAGGAGGGCACGGGCGATGCCGTGGCGGATCGCTCCGGCCTGGCCGGTGACGCCGCCGCCCTCAACCTTGATCTGGGCGTTGTAGGTGCCCTCGGTGCCGGTCACCTTGAAGGGCAGGCGAACGTCGGCCTCGTCGATGGCGCTGCCGAAGTGCTGCTCCAGCGATCGGTCGTTGATCACGATCTCGCCCGAGCCGGGCACGAGCCGAACCCGAGCGACCGCCGTCTTGCGGCGCCCGGTCCCGTAGTAGAAAGCAGGCGTGGTCATTGCGCTCCTCGTCAGGCCAGCGGCTCAGGCCGCTGGGCCTGATGCGGGTGCTCGGGACCGGCGTATACCTTGAGCTTGGTCAGCTGCTGGGCACCCAGCCGGTTGTGGGGCAACATCCCCTTGACGGCACGACGGATCACTTCCTCCGGCCGGCGCTCGAGGAGGTGACCCAGCGTCTCGACCTTGAGGCCGTGCGGATATCCGCTGTGGCGGTAGTACAGCTTGCTTTCCTTCTTGTTCGACGTCACGGCGATCTTCGCGGCGTTGACCACGACCACGTGATCGCCCGAGTCGAGAGTGGGGCTGTACGTGGGCTTGTTCTTGCCTTCAAGGACACGGGCGATGCGCGACGCCAGACGGCCGAGCGTCTCGTCCGTCGCGTCCACGACGTACCAGCGTCGCTCGATCTCGCTTTCGCGGACCGTGTATGTCTTGGCGGTCATCGTTCTCCGTTCGATCTGGCGTTCTTGTCGTCCTGCGTCCGCCGGGCCTTCGCGGGTCCGAGCACGACGCGCCTGAGGCACAATCCCTTCGCCGGGGCCGTGGCCCCGTTGAGCGGCTGTCGTCCCGACGCGAGCGCCTCGGCGACTGCCTCTTCACCTAGCCGTCCGTGGCCGACCTCGAGGAGGACTGCCACGATCCTCCGCACCATCGACCGGAGGAAGGCGTCGGCCGCAACGTCCACCGTCACCAGCGGCCCCGCCCGCCTGACCCGGACCCATCGAACGGTCCGGACCGGCTGCCGGTGCGCCGCCCCGAAGGGGCTGAAGTCGTGGCGGCCCACCAGGGCC
>CAZFLI010000042.1:0-14133 GCA_964519845.1 uncultured Anaerolineaceae bacterium
AGAAGATCCGCGAGTACTGGGCTCCGACCTCGGGCCAGATCATGGTTCTGCTGAAGCCGTACGCCCGCCGGCCGAGCTGGCTCCGCGCATCCATGTCTCGGAGCAACTCGGACAGGACTTCGGCGAAGTCCTTGGACGAGCCCGCGGCGGCCAGTCTGCCGCGGCCCTCCTCGAGCATCTCGACGGCATAGGGGTAGGGTGTGGACACGATCGCTTTGCCCGCGCTCATGGCATATGCCAGAGTGCCGGAGACGATCTGGTCTCGATTCGGATAGGGCGTGACGAAGATGTCCGCCGCCTCCAGCCAGTTCCCGAGTTCGGTCCTGCTGACATACCTGTCCACGAACAGAACGTTCTCGGACACGCCGAGCGCCTCGGCCAGGCGCATGAGCCTGGCTCGGTAGGCCTCACCCTCGCGACGTAGCAGCTCCGGGTGCGTGGCCCCCAGGACCACATACCGCGCGGCAGGATCAGCGCCGACGACCGACGGCATCGCTTCGATTACCGCTTCGTATCCCTTGCCCGGACCAAGCAGGCCGAAGCTCAGGATCACCGGTCCCGGCGCCAGGCCAAGGCTGGGCTTGACCGAGTCCGGATCGACCAGGGGCAGATCGGGGACCCCGTGCGGCACTATGTCGAGCAGGTTCGGGGCGACGCCGTAGAGACGAGTCAACTGCCGAGCGGCCGACTTCGACATCACCACGCTGGCCGCGCTCGCGCCCACGAGGCCGACCAGGATCGCCCGTTGGCGAGCGGAGGGATTCTGCGGGACTGTGTGGAGCGTCGCCACGACGGGCTTGGTCAGGGCGCGCACGAAGTCGAGGACGAACTCGCCGTCGTCGCCACCCCAGATGCCGTACTCATGCTGAACCGACACCACGCTCACGCTGGAGCGGTTCAGGTTGCGGGCGACCTCGAGGTAGTCCGCCCGGATGTCGCGCCTGATCCGGTGGCGCACCTCCGACGGGTACACCTCCGGAGCATCGGGCGCGTGAAGTGCCGCTATCTCGTGGTCGCCGGCCGAGTACGCCAGGTCTCGGGTGAAAGTGGCGATACCGCAACGGCGAGGCGGGTACGTAGCGACGAAGACGCTTCTAGCAACCATGGCCCCGGCACTTCACCGCTGAGTGCCCTTGGCGGCGGTTTCGTCGCTCTCGGCGCGTGGGGATGCTCCCGCCGATGGAAACAGGCCGAGGGATGCCGGGTATCCATAGTAGGGATAGAGGTTGAAGAAGTAGTCCAGTTCGGAGTGCACGAGCTCCGGGTCGTAGCTAGGAGCGCCGGCGACGTGCTCGCGGGTTTGGCCGATGTAGACCGCGTCCGGCGTCATCCGCGTGATCGCCTCGATTGGGATCAACGACTTGCTCTCGCCCAAGCCCAAGAAGCCACCGGACCCGACTTCCATGAAGCGGACTTTCCGTTCGGCTTCGTCGATCAGGAGGCCTTCGATCGTGCCTAGATCGCGGCCGTCTTTGTCCTTGGCCATCCGTCCGCGAATGTCCTCATCTGAGCCCGAGATGGTCTGGTCGGTGTCGCGCAATCTGGTGAGCCGTGGGACCTGCTGTGCTTGTGTCTGATGAACCGCGATCTTCTCGGTGGTCATGAGCGAAACCTCCTGGAACCGTGCGTCTCGTAGTCCCTCTGCTCCTCGATGGTCCGCTCGGCAAGTGGTTCAGCCTTGAGCCGATCGGCCGGGATCGACAGACCGCTGTCGACCGATGTGCCATAGGTGCCCTGGGCGATGCGATCCTCGGCGCGACCGACGGCGGCGAGCTGCTCGCGGAGGTCGGCCGCGAGGGCGACCGAAACCGACTCCGAGTCGAGCAGGCTGGCGGCGTCCTCGTACTCCCCGGTTTGCTGGCGCTGGAGCAATCCATCGGCGCGGATGTCGCTCACCTGCTCTGCCAGCAGGGCTTCAATTCGCGTTCGCTCGCGGGCAACGACTTCGCGGGCGTCTCGCTTGTTCACGGTGACCTCCTGCGCCCTGGCTCATCAGCATGCGGCCGGCGTCCGAGCTGGTCATTACGCCTTGTCATCAGAACGGGGTCGGACTTCAGCGGCGCCGAGACTCGCGCGCTCGGGGCCCGGCATGCGATTGGCGTTCTGGTTCGTCAGATGCTCCGGACGCAGCAGGGCAAGACCAGGCTCTTCGTTCTGCTCTAGATGTTCGATGCCCTTCGGACCGGCTCAAGTCTGCGCTGGATCGGGACCCGCCATGAGGATGAAGATCCGCAATCGCCGCCAGGCCCACGCCTGCCTGGCCGCCGGGGCTCGGCGTCCCGCCGCTCAGTTCTCTGACAGCCAGACGGCGATGTCGCCGGCCGATGGGATGCGCCCGGTCGACACGACCCGCCCGTCGATCACCAGGCCGGGCGTGCTCATGACGCCGCGGGCGACGATCTCGCCCGGATCGGTGACGTGGCGGACCTCGGCCTCCACGCCGGCCATGGCCACGGCCTCAACCGCATTGGCCTCCAGGCGCCGGCAGTTGGGGCAACCGGAGCCCAGAACTTCGATGGTGCGCATCGTTCCTCCTTGGCGGCCTCTGCCGCGACTCAGGCGACGAAGTTGAACAGGTAGCCGATGATCACGATCCCGGCGGCGACGGTGCCGACGAAGATGGCCAGCAGCGGGGGCTTGAGGACGCGGCGCAGGATCACCAGCTCGGGCAGGCTGATGGCCGTGACGGCCATCATGAAGGCCAGGGTGGTGCCCAGCGGCATCCCCTTGCCCAGGAGAGCCTGGACGATCGGGATCGTGCCGGCGGCGTTCGAATACATCGGGACGGCCAGCAGCACCACCAGCGGGACGGCCAGCAGGTTCGACCGCCCGCCGACCGCGGCTACGAGTTCCGTCGGCGCGTAGCCGTGGATCAGGGCACCGATCCCGATGCCGACGATCAGGTAGGGCAGGAGCTTGCGAACCAGGCCGAGGGTGTAGATCCAGGCCGTCTCGAGGCGCTCTGCCCAGGTCAGCCTGATCTCTAGGGCCGCCACATCTGCCAGCTTGATCTCCCAGACGTAGTCCTCGACGTACCGCTCCAGGCGGAGGCGGCCGATGACCAGCCCGCCGACGATGGCGACCGTCAGACCCGCGGCCATGTAGACCAGGGCCACCCCCGGACCGAAGAGCCCCCACAGCAGCACCAGGGCGACCTCGTTGACCATCGGCGAACTGATCAGGAAGGCGAAGGTGACGCCCAGGGGCACGCCGGCCTCCACGAAGCCGATGAAGAGCGGCACGGCGGAGCAGGAGCAGAACGGCGTAACCGTCCCGAGCCCGGCCGCGGCAAACGTCCCCGGCAGCAGGCCGCGGCCGGCCAGCATCGGCCGGACCCTCTCCGGCGGGAAGAAGCTGCGGACGATCGTCACGACGGTGACGACCCCGACCAGCAGCAGCAGGACCTTGGGCAGGTCCTCCATGAAGAAGGCCGCGGCCTCGCCGAAGTGCGAGCCTCGCTCCAGCCCGAAGACATCGAAGGCCAGCCAGCCGGCTGCCGGCGCCTCCACGACCCAGGCGACCAGCCAGGCGGCCACGGCGGCCACGGCCACCACCGCGAGCGGAGGGCGCGGGCGACGGAGGGCCAGGACCGTCATCGCAGCAGGTCCGTCAGAAGTGCGGCGGCCGCGGCACAGCGCTCTTCATCGCGCTCGTAGAACATCCAGCGCCCATCGCGAGAGTGGCGCACCGCCCGCACCAGGCCGGCCTCACGCAGGCGAGCCAGATGCATGGAGACGTTGTTCTGTCGCTCTCCAAGTGCCGCCGCCATCTCGCACACGCAGTGCGGCCCATCGGAGAGCAGGCGCAGGATCGAGGCGCGGGTGCGATCCCCCAGGAGTGCGGCGGCGGCCACGGCTGCGGCCACGTCCGGAGCCGGGAGATCGAGACGCGGTTCGGGTGGGAGTACCGGCCGGGCCTCATCTGCCCCCGGGCAGCAGCCCTCCGACGGGCGCTCCGGGGCGCTGTTCCGCGCGAGATCCAGGGTGTTCGTGTGGACTGTCATGTCAGCTGTAATTGTCTCAATCCACGCTGATATATACCCTGCCGGGAGACACCAATTCGCGGGCCGTTCGGCTCCCGCGGTCTAGGCGGCGGCCACGTCCCGGCGGGCGAAGGCCCACGTCCCGAAGGCGGTCATCAGCACGGCCGGCCCGCCCAGCACGAGATAGCGCCAGGCGTCCGTGCCGTGCACGAGGGGGTCGCCTGAGAGTGCCCAGTCCCACGGCGTGAGGTGGGCCAGAGGCTCGAGAGTGGGACTCAACGGGAAGAGGGCCGACACGATGACGCCTCCCACCGCCGCGAACAAACCGATGCCCAGAACGAGCGACGGCTTGGGCCAGAGGCCCGCGACGGCCAGGGCCAGGCCGCCGTGGAAGAGGGCCAGCAGCCAGCACAGAAGCAGGGTGGCCAGCAACTTGTCCGTCCCGATCTGGAGATCGACCAGCGCATCGGTGCCGAACTGGGCGACGGCCGTGGCCACCAGCAGCAAGCCGGTCCAGGTCAGCGCGGCGGCGGCGCGAGCGGCAAAGACCCACTGCCGCTTCACCGGCTGGGTCAGGACGAGTTCCAGGCGCCCGCTATCCTCCTCGCTCGAGATCAGGCTGTTGACGAAGCCGATAGCGGCCCCGGCCAGGAGCAGCGGAACGAAGAAGTCGTAGAGGTTGCCGCGCAGGAAGCCGGCGGGGGTGCTGAAGCCCTGCAGGCCGAAGGCCTCGACGATGCCCGACGGGAGCTGGTTCATGAACTCGTCCACGCTCGAAGCGTCGCGAAAGGCGGGATACACGGCCACGGTCATGGCCACCAGGCCGGCGAGCGACAAGGTCCACAGGATCCCGGCCCGCCGGATGGAGCGCAGCGGACCCAGGATCAGTTCGGCGCTGTTGACGTTCATTCCTGCTCCTCCCCTGCCTTCTCCTGGTAGAGGTCCAGGAAGGCGTCCTCCAGATCCGGGTCCTCGACCACCATCCCCGCCACCGGCTTCGCTGCCAGGAAGGCCAGCAGCGGCCTGATCGGTCCGGCCAGCGAGGCGGAGAAGCGGTGATCGTCGATTATCACGTCGACCAGCCCCGGCACCTTCGCCAGACCGGCCGGCACGGGGCCTTCGAACCAGACCTCGACGCGCTGGCGGGCCCGGCCGCGCAGCTCATCGACGGTGCCCTCCGCCACGACCTTGCCGGACCGCAGGACGACCACTCGATCGGCCACGCGCTGGACGACGCTCAGCACGTGAGACGATAGGAAGACTGTGGCGCCGCCGTCCCGCGCCTCACGCACCAGGCCCAGGAACTCATGCTGCATCAACGGATCCAGGCCGCTGGTGGGCTCGTCGAGGATGAGCAGTTCGGACGGCCAGAGGAAGGCGAGCAGCAGAGCCAGCTTGCGCCGGTTGCCGCTGGAGAGATGCCTGGTCTGGCGGTCCAGGTCGAGCTTGAGCCGGTCGGCCAGCTCGTCGCGGCGGCGCGGGTCCAGCCCGCCGCGAAGCCGGCCCACGGAGGCGGCCAGCTGGGCGCCGGTCACCCGGTCGGGCAGGCGCAGCTCACCGGGAACGTAGGTCAGGCGCGAGCGGATGGCCACCCCCTGGCGCCGCGGGTCCAGCCCGAAGACCTCGATCCGACCCGCGGTGGGCCGCAGCAAGTCCAGGACGCAGCGGATGGTCGTGCTCTTGCCGGCGCCGTTGGGCCCCAGGAAGCCCAGAATCTCTCCCTGCCGCAGCTCGATATCGATGCCGCGCACGGCATGAACCGACCCATAGTTCTTGACGAGCCCCTCGACCCGAATGGGCGTCCGCGCGGCGCCCCCGGCCTTGCTCATGCTCAACCTCCGACGTGGGGACGCGTCGCGGGCGGACTGGAGATCCCGGGGGCGCGGCTTCCGCCCGAGACGGCGGCGCCCAGCTTGCTTCAAGGCGATCTTATCGGGACTTCTCGATCGCCGCCGCCAAGCCCTTCTCCAGCGCGGCCACCTTCTCGAGCAGGGCGTTGACGGCGGCGTCCTGCTGGCTGAGGTGGGCCTGGATCTGCTCGGCTTCGTGGAACGTGGCCTCGGCGTCCTTGTAGGTCATCTCGGCGCGTTTGTCGGCGGCACGGCCCAGGATGTTCTGGCCGACCATGATCACCGACAGCATGACCAGCTGGATGAAGGTCTGGCTGATCCACTGGATCTGGGCCATCAGCCCCCCGCTCAGCGCGCTCGGCAGCGCCACCAGGGCCAGCATGGCGAAGGCGTAGGCGCACCACATCGTGCCGATGACGGTAGTCAGGGCCAGGGCCACCCGGCCGTTGAAGCCGACGTGCTCGTCCGACACCTTGGGCGGCCCGGCCTTCCTGCGGGCGGCGATGCGCGGATGCGGGACGTGCTGGAAGGCGATGCTCATGGCCGATCTCCCCAAACGATGGGCGCAATCCGTGCGCTCTCGGCTCAGAGTATCGCCCGGTCAGTGACCGGCGCGAACGGCGAATCGAGAGTGGCGGCCTACCGCAGTGCCGCCAGCACCTCGTCGGTGGACCTCACCCGTCCGATGCGCGGAAACAGGGTCGTCACGGTGTGACGATGCTCATCGGCGTCGCGGGCGGCCATCGCGTCCTCGACGAAGACCTGCTCGTAGCCGCGCTCGTAAGCGTCCCGGGCGGTGCTCTCCACGCCGATGTTCGTGGAGATGCCGCACAGCACGATCGTGTCGATGCCCCGGCGACGGAGTTGGAGGTCCAGCTCGGTGCCGTAGAAGGCGCCCCACTGCCGCTTGGTGATCACGACGTCCTCGGCGACCAGGCCCAGCTCCGGCAGCAGCTCGGCCCAATCCGAGGGCATCGCCCTGCCGCCCATGGGCTGCCCGTCGGTCGTCGGCCGGAGGCCGTCCTTGCCGTCGAGCGACGAAGTCACGCGGACCCAGATGACGGTGCCGCCTCGGGCGCGCAGGGCCGCCGCCAGCCTGGCGGCACGCTCCACCACTTCGGAAGCGGGCCGGGGCGCGGTGTTGCCGGCCACGATACCCCGCTGGAGATCGATGACCACCAGAGCCGCCCGGCAGGGCTCGAGCTCGAGATCGCGTTCCGCCATGTCTCCTCCGGTCCGGAGGCCTCCGCGCCACCGGCTCTCCCGAATCTAGCCCGGGCTCGGCGCGCCGTCAGGCGAACGGACGAACGACCCGGCCTCCGCTACTCGACCACCCGCAGCTTCGCCGGCAGGTCCATGCGGGTCAGCCTCCGCCAGGTGAGCAGCGGCGCCAGGGCCACCGCAACGATGCCCAGAGCGGCTGCGGTGACCAGCGTGCCGACACCCACAACCGGCTCCAGGCCGAAGTTCGGCATGGATGAGGGCAGCTGCCAGTAGACCAGCCACATGACCACGGCGAAGCCGCCGGCGACCCCGATGACCGTGCCCACCAGCCCGATGAGCGCGCTCTCGGTCACCGCCGAGGCCATGACCCGGCGGGTGGGCAGCCCAAAGGCCAGCATTGTGGCAACCTCGCGCGTTCGCTCGTCCTGGCTGATCGTGGCCGAGTTGTAGGCGACCAGGACGGCCAGCAACAGGGCGATGAAGGCCACGACGCCCAGGATCTCCGTCATCTGCGCCATCACGTCCCGCATACTCGTCGCGAGAGAGGCGATCGGCTGGGCCGAGACGACACCCGGCAGGCTGAAGATAGTCCGCCGCAGAGCCTCAGCATCGGCGCCGTCCGCCGGCACGACGGTCGCCCGATTGGCCAGGCCGGCCATTCCGAAGAGCGAGGCGCCGTCAACGTTCATGTAGGCGACCGACCGCATCGGGCTGGGATGAGTCCCGGCCAGCACCACCTCGGTCTCCACCAGTGAGACGGCCGTCTCCGAGACGCGCACCGGGTGGCGCAGGATGAGCCTGTCACCGGGGCGCAGATGCAGGTCCTCCGCGGCAGCCTGGGAGAGCAGCACCTCGCCCGGACCGGACGGCAGCCGGCCCTCGGTCAGCGTGGCCTGCCAGGCGTTGTCACGCAGGTCCAGCACGTCGATCTGCAGGTCGATCGGGTCCCGGCCGGAAGCCGCCTCGCTTCGGGCCGAGGCCGGCACTCGAACGACCAGGTCCACCCGTCCGCTGCCGGGAACACCGGCCAGCTCGGTGCGAACCTGCTCGGCCGGCAACGGGGCGGCCAGGTCGACGGCGATGCGATTGGGGCTGCCGCCGATGATCTCGGCCTCGCCGCGGGTGATGCCCTGGTCGAACGAGTCGAGCATGCCCAGGGTGCCGATCAGGGCGGTCACTGCCGCGGCGATGCCGAGCGCCGTCAGCAGGGTGCGGCGCGGGGTTCGAAGGACGTTGCTCAAAGGATGGCGCAGCAGTGGCGGCAGCGGCACGCGGCGGGCCACGGCGGCGAGACCCGGCCTTCGCGCCGCCAGGTAGCCGGTCCGGATCGCGTCCACCGGCCGTGCCCTAACGGCGCGCCAGACCGGATAGATGGAAGCGGCGAAGGGCAGCAAGAAGCCGATCGCGGCAGCCCGAACGAAGACCGCCGGCTGCAGTGGCGTCTCGAAGATGGGCATGGGCACGAAGCTCACCATGACCTCCCGCAGGGCCGCTCCCGAGAGGATGCCGACGATCACACCGAGGGCCACTCCCAGCAGGGCGATCTCGGCGGCCACGGCGAGCGGCCGGATGGCCAGGGTCCGGGCCGGCAGGCCCAGCGCCAGGCCGATGCCGACCTGGCGGCGCTGGGACTCCACGATCCGGGTCGTGAGATTGAAGGCCGCGAAGGTGGCGCCGGCCAGCATCAGGACGGCGAAGATGCCGAACAGGGTCTGGTCGTTCTCGGCGTCGCGCTCAACCCAGCGACGCGACGTCTCGTCGCTGCTGACCACGCCCGTTGCGCCCAGGTCGGGCAGCCGGGCCGCGGCGGCGGCCTGCAGCTCATCGCGGACCGTGGCGGCCAGCGCCGGATCGGAGACGCGCACCACCAGCTCGTTGGCCATGCCGGGTCGCCCGGCGATCTGGCCGGCGGTCTCCAGCGAGACGAAGACCACGGCGAAGTTGGCCTCGGCCATGATGTCGCCGCTGGGCGAGATGACCAGGAAGTAGTCGGATGAGAAGGCGCGCCCGATGACCTCCAGGCTGGTGCCGTCGGCCACGGTGATGCGCGTCTCGAGCGGCAGATCGTAGTGGGCGGCAAAGTGGTACTCCAGGTCGGCCACGGGACGGCCCGCGTCGGCGGCGCTCAGGGCCCGGCCTCCCTCGACCCACAGGGCATCCACGTCGGCCTCGCCGGTGGCCATGCCGATCAGCCGGCCGGGCACGACGATCGTCCGTCGTCCATCGCCGGCGTCGACCCGGGTGGGCACCACCAGACGCACGCCGGTGGCCGTCACAGCGTAGCCATGCGGGATCCCATCGACCAGCGCGCTCAACTCGGCCGGCGTAGCGAAGCTGCCGTCGGCCAGGTACAGGCGAACGTCGTGGGCCCGTAGCAGGCTCAGGCTCTGGGTATTCGATTCCTTGCGCCAGGCAGAGAGACTGTCGAGCGAGGCGTAGGCGCCCGTGCCGATGGCGATCGTGGCCGCGATGGCGGCCACCAGCAGCCAGCGGTCTCGCAGGTCGCGGCCCGACCAGCGCAGCCAGAACAGGATTCGCTTCATGACAATCCCGCCTCTACCAGTGGAGGTCGGAGACGGCGGCCCGGCCCCCGGCCGGCGCTCCGTCGGCGACGATTCGGCCGCTGCTCAGCTCCACGACGCGGTCGGCGGCGCGGGCGATCTCACGGTTGTGAGTCACGACCAGCACGGCGCGGTCGGCCGAGGCCTGGGCGCGCAGCAACTCCAGGATCGAGACGCCGGTCCGGAAGTCCAGTTCGCCGGTGGGCTCGTCGGCCAGGAGCACCGGATTGCCGGTAGCCAGGGCGCGGGCGATCGCCACTCGCTGCTGCTCGCCGCCGGAGAGCTGATGCGGGAAGTGGTCGGCCCGATCGGCCAAACCGACATCCTCCAGGCGCCGGCGGGCGACGGCCGAGGCGTCCTTGCGGCCGGCCGCTTCGGCCCCGAACTCGACGTTCTCCAGCGCGGTGAGGCCCGGGAAGAGATTGAAGGTCTGGAAGATGAAGCTCGTCGTGTGGCGCCGGAACTTCGCCAGCGCACCGCGCGAGGCGCCGGTCACGGCCCGCCCGGAGACGCGGATTTCGCCTTCGCTGGCCGTGTCCAGGCCGCCGATCAGGTTCAGCAGGGTGGTCTTGCCGCTGCCCGAGGGGCCGAGAACGACGACGAACTCGCCGGCGCGCACGGTCAGGTCCACGCCCGAGAGGGCGGACACGGCCAGCCCGCCCAGGCGGTAGACACGGCCGACGTCAAGCAACTCGATGAGCGCCGGGGCCTGGGCCGGGCGAGCGGCCGGCGGGGCGGGACGGGACTTAGCTGCAGAGGATCTGGGCATGGGCGCACGCTCCGTGGCTGTGCAAGTGTGCGCCCCCAAAGCGCTGCGCACTCCGCGCTCGAAGGGCATATTCGGGCCATCGCAGGGACCGCCGAAGGGCCGAAGGTCACGACCGGCCGGCAGGCCGAATGTCACCATCGGTTCGGCACCAAGGTCGGCTCCGATCGGTCGAAGGGGACCCACGGGAGCCTTCTCCACAGGGCCAATAGGTGACACACGGTGTCAGCTTCCCGCGGTAGCGTGGCCCGCGCTAGGACGCCCGCAGAGGAGGCACTCGTGGTCATGGACATTGCTTACTGCGGCCTGGATTGCGGGGCCTGCCCAGCCTTCCACGCCGTGGAGCGGCTGACGGTAGAGGAACGCCAGGCGGTCGCGGACAGGTGGAACGTCGAGTACGGCGGCGAGCACAAGGTCGAGGACATCGACTGCCTGGGCTGCACTCGCGAAGGCCATCTCGCCCCCTACTGCGCCGTCTGCGAGATCCGCCTGTGCGGCCTGGAGAAGGCGGTGGCCACCTGCGCCGAGTGCGCCGACTACGGCTGCGCGAAGCTCACCGGGTTCCTGGCCAACGTGCCGGACGCGAAGGCCAACCTGGAGGCCCGCCGGACGGCCTGAACGCCCGGGCGTGTTCGATGCTCCACAATGGGGGCATGCGTGCACGCATCGATCATCCGGCCCTCACACGTCGCTGCTGCGCGGTGCTGTTCGCGGTCGCCCTGGCCGGCTGCTCATCGAGCGGCGCTCCGAGCGCCCCGAGCGCGGATCCGAGCAGCCCGACCGCGTCGCCGACGGCCACCGCGACGAAGCCTGCCCTGCCGACCCCGAGCCCCACGCCCGGGCCGGCCTGGACGGCCCATGACGTGGTCTTGCTGGCGCAAGCCGGCGCGACGGACCGGGAGATCGTCCACCTGGGCGCCGGATTCCCCGTGACTCCCACCTCGGCTGCCGATACCTACCTGGGCGCCGTCTGGCTGGAAGTCCGCTGGCAGACGCCGGGCCGGAGTGGCAGCGGCTGGGTCGAGGAGACTTCGCTCGGCTTCCAGCCCCCGGCCGGCATGGCCCGGGCCGGCGTGGACGCCCTGGATGCCGATCTGGCGGCCTATCTGGGCGCGCTCGGCGATCGCGTCGGCGTCGAAGTCCACGACCTCACCCGAGGCACCGCCTACGCCTACAACGAGGTCCGCCAGTTCACCACCGCGAGCTCGATCAAGGTGCCGATCATGCTGGCCTTCCTGGCCCTCTGTGAGGAAGAGGGCCGCGAGCCGACGGCCGGCGAGAAGGCCCTGCTGACCGAGATGATCACCAAGTCGATGGACTACGCGGCCACCGCGATGTGGCCCAAGGTGGGCGGAGTGGCGGGCCTGAACGAGTTCACGGCCGGCCTCGGGCTGGATGGCCTGCACCCCAGCAAGTACGGCTGGAGCTGGAGCACCATATCGCCCCAGACCATGGCCGAGCTGCTGGCCAAGCTGCAGGATGGCGTGATTCTGAACGCCGCGCACCGCGACTACGCCCTGTACCTGATGCAGCACGTCATCCGAAGCCAGCGCATCGGTGTGGCCGACACGGCTCCCAAGGGCGCCACGGTGGCCATGAAGATCGGCCGTTGGTGGTACGAGGAGAAGCGCGGCGGCACGATCATGAGTTCGTCGGGGATCGTGACCCTGGGTGGCGAGACGTACGTCATCGCGGTCTACACCGACCACAACCCCTCCATGCCCCAGGCCGAGGCGACGGTGCGGCACATCTGTGCCGAGTTCGCGCGCCTGCTGTTGCCCGAGGCGGCCTGACCCCTCGCCAGACTATCCACATCCGATGAACACCGCCTGCGCTATTGGGCGCGCGAAGCGACGCGCGTTCTGACAACCTTGCGCCAACCGGGCCGCCCGCGGGGAGACGGGTGTCCATGCCCGGACGGAGGAGCTACCGCTCGCAGGAGGTCGCTCATGGCTGCCGCCATCGGGTACATCCGTGGCATGTTCACGTGGACCGTGAAACGCGGGGGCATCATCGCCCCGGATGAGCGGCCGCCGGCCGCCCAATCGGCGGCATTGGGCCTGCAACACGTCTTCGCCATGTTCGGGGCCACGTTCCTCGGCCCGATCCTCATGGGCTTCGACCCGAACCTGGCTATCTTCTTCTCCGGCATCGGCACGCTGATCTTCTTCGTCTGTGTCCAGGGCAAGGTCCCGAGCTACCTCGGCTCGAGCTTCTCGTTCATCGCCGTCGTCGGCGCGGTCACGGCAGCCGGAGGCGCGAACGACATCCCCAAGGCCCTGGGCGGCATCATCGCCGCGGGCGCGCTGTACGCGGTCATCGGCCTGGTGGTCATGGTCGTCGGCACCAGGTGGGTCGAGATCCTGATGCCGCCGGTCGTCACCGGCGCCATCGTCATGGTCATCGGCCTGAACCTGGCCCATGTCGCGGTTTCGGAGAGCGGCGGCGTCCCGTCGTGGTTCGCCGGCACCAACGACGCCTTCCTGGTGACGATGGCCCTGCTGACCACCGCCATGGTGCTGCTGGTTGCCGTATACGCGCCCGGCATGCTGCGCCGCCTGCCGATCCTGGTCGGCGGTATCGGCGGCTATCTCCTCTACTACGTCTGCGTCAACGTGCTGAAGCTGAGCGACACCGCGCAGCAGATCAGCTTCGACAAGGTCAACGAGGCGGCCTGGTTCGGGTTCCCCAAGTGGGTCACGCCCGTGTTCGACGGCCGCGCGATTTCACTGATCGCCCCGATCGCCATCGTCCTTGTGGCCGAGAACCTGGGCCACGTCAAGGCCGTGGCGGCCATGACCAGCCGCAACCTCGACAAGTACATCGGCCGCGCCTTCCTCGGCGACGGCGTCGCGACGATGGTCGCCGGCTCCGGCGGAGGCACCGGCGTCACCACCTACGCCGAGAACATCGGCGTCATGGCCGTGACCAAGATCTACTCCAGCCTGGTCTTCATCATCGCCGCGGGCGTGGCTATCGCGATGGGCCTCTGCCCCAAGTTCGGCGAACTGATCTACACGGTGCCGGCCCCCGTGCTGGGCGGCCTGGCGCTCGTCCTGTTCGGCCTGATCGCCGCCACCGGCGTGCGCATCTGCGTCCAGGGCAAGGTGGACTTCGGCGTCAGCAAGAACCTGGTGACGATGGCCACGGCCCTGACGATCGGCGCCGGCGACCTGACGCTGACGATCGGCGACTTCTCGCTGGGCGGCATCGCCCTGGCCACGTTCGGCGCCATCATCGTCTATCAGGTCCTGAGCCTGGTGAAGGTGAAGGAAGTGGAGGCTGAGGCCGAAGCGGCCTGATCCACGAACCCTCGCGGAATCGGAGCGGGCGGCCGGAAGGCCGCCCGCTCTCTCTTTGGCGAGGGACTGCCCGAGCGCTACCCGGCCCGCCCCGTCCCGAACTGGCGGTCTCCGGCGTCGCCGAGACCCGGCATGATGTAGCCGATCTCGTTCAGCTGGCGGTCCACCGCGGCGCAGTAGATCTCCACGTCCGGATGGGACTTGGTGACCAGATCCACTCCCTCCGGGGCCACGATCAGGTTGATGAGCTTGATCCGGACGGCACCCCAGCGCTTCAGGACGTCGATCGCCGCCGTGGCCGAGCCGCCGGTGGCCAGCATCGGATCGAGGATCAGGCACAGGTCCACCGTCGCCGAATCCGGCAGCTTGTTGTAGTACTCGACCGGCCGCAGCGTCTTCTCGTCGCGGAAGAGGCCCAGGTGCCAGACCTCGGCCGTCGGCATCAGCT
>CAZFLI010000043.1:0-13774 GCA_964519845.1 uncultured Anaerolineaceae bacterium
GCGGCATGGCTCGGTCGATGGAAGAGGCGCTGGCGCTGGCCGAGCAGATCGGCTATCCGGTCATGGTTCGGCCGTCCTTCGTCATCGGCGGTCTGGCCATCGACTTCTCGTACTCGCCTTCGGACCTGATCGACCAGCTCGCCCGGGCGACGGTGGTGGATCCCGATCGGCCGGTCCGGATCGACCGCTATCTCGAAGGCGTCGAGGTGGACGTGGACGCGATCGCGGACGGCGAGACGGTCCTGATCCCGGGCCTGCTGGAGCACGTCGAGCGCGCCGGCGTCCATTCGGGCGACTCGATCGGCATGTTCCCGCCGCAGTCGGTGAGCGCCGCGGACCAGGCGCTGATCGTGGAGGCGATGGACCGCATCGTCCGCGCCCTGGACGTCCACGGCCTGGTCAACGCCCAGTTCATCGTCCGCGACGACGGCGTGTATCTGATCGAGGTCAACCCCCGCGCCAGCCGGACGGTGCCGTTCATGAGCAAGGTCACCGGCGTGCCGATGGTCAAGCTGGCCGTCCGTATCGCCCTGGGCGAGACGCTGGCCGGCATGGGCTGGCCGAACGGCCTGCTGGAGCCGCCGGCGCTGGTGGCCGTCAAGGCCCCGGCCTTCTCCACGGTCAAGCTGGCCGGCGTGGATCCGTCAGTGGGCCCGGGCATGCAGTCCACCGGCGAGGTCATCGGCCTGCACACGGACCCGCGCGTGGCGCTGGCCAAGGCCATGCAAGGAGCGGCCCTGATCCCGCCCCGGCCCGGCGCCGGGGGCGCCCTGGCGTTGATCTCCGTGGCGGACAGGGACAAGACCTCGCTGCCGCGCGTGGCCCAGGCCCTTGCCAAAGCGGGCTACCGCTTCGCCGCCACGGCCGGCACAGCCGCCGAGCTGGAGCGCCTCGGTCATGAGGCCCAGGTCGTGACCAGAGTGGGCGAGCCCGCATCGGCGGGCCGGGTGGCCATCCTGGACCTGATCCGCAGCGGCACCGTTCGCCTGGTCGTCAACACGCCCTCCCCGAAGTCCGGGCCGATCCGCGACGCGGCCGAGATCCGCCTGGCCGCCACGGCCATGGGCATCCTGTGCCTGACGGCCATCGAGACGGCCGTGGCCGCGGCCGAAGCCCTGGACCCGGAACTGCGGGAGCGCCTCTCGGAAGTCCGGGCCCTGGGCGACTGGGTGCCTGATCCGGGTGTCCCGCGGCGCTTGGCCCCACCGGCGGGCTAGGGGAAGCTCGCCGCCGTTCGAGACGGGCCGCGTACCGGCAGGCGGCACGCCCGTGTCGTAGGCTGCGGGAGAGCGGCCCGGATGGTCTCCTTGCCGGGGGCCGCGGGTAGCCTCCTCCGCCCCGGCGGAATCGCAACTACGGGAGTCCCATCATGTTCGTTCGCAACGTCGGGCAGGCTCGGTCTCTGGTGCTCGCCCTGGCCGTGGTGACGGCCCTGGCCGGCTGCACCCCGGCCGCCGCCACGCCCTCGGCCGCACAGCCGACGCCGGCCGCCACGCCGATCGACTCGCCGGCCGAGTCGCAGCTGCCCCCGGCATCGCTGTGGGCCGACGCGCCGGCGTGGCTGTCGATGGAGCTGACGGACGTCACCACGGGTGAGAAGTTCACCATCGCGGGCCTGGGCAGCCAGGCGGTGTTGATCGAGAACATGGCCCAGTGGTGCCCCACCTGCCGCAGCCAGGCCGGAGAGGTGAAGGCGCTGCGCCAGGCTTTCGCGGACGAGGAAGGGCTGGCCATCGTGAGCCTGGACGTGGACGTCAACGAGGATGCCGCTTCACTGAAGGCCTATGCGGCCCAGGCGGGCTTCGACTGGCGGTTCGCCGTGGCGCCGCCGGATGTGCTGCGCGAGATGGCCGATCTCTACGGATCTCAGTACCTGAACCCTCCCTCGGCGCCGATGCTGCTGGTGAACTCGAAGGGGGCCGTCCTGCCGCTGCCTTTCGGCGTCAAGTCGGCCGCTACGTTGCAGGAGACGATCGCCGGGTACCTGGGCCTCTGATCCCATGGAGGCGATCCTGACCTCCATCTCGCTGGGCCTTCTGGCGACGACGAGCCCATGCGTCCTGCCGCTCTACCCGGGCTATCTGGCCTATCTGGCCGCTCAGACAGAGGAGTCGGGACGGGGCCGGCTGCGCTACGCGCTCGGCTTCTTCGTCCTGGCCGGCGTGCTGACGATGATGCTCGCCCTGGGGGCGGTGATAGCCATGCTGGCCATCTCGATCAGCAAGGCCCTGGCCGTGGTCATACCCCTGGCGGACGCCACCATCCTGGTTCTCGGCCTGGCGCTCCTGGCCGATAAGAATCCGTTCAAGGGGCTGCGGACGATCAGGGTTCCGGTCCTGAGGCATCCGCTGGCCAACGCCTACGCCTACGGCCTGCTCTACGGCCCCATCGCGCTGCCGTGCTCGGGGCCCCTCGTGGTGGCCATCTTCGCCCTGTCGCTGACGGCCGGCGAGGCCCTCGACAAGCTCGTCGTGTTCCTGTGGTTCGGCATCGGCTTCGGCCTGCCGCTGCTGGTTCTGTCGCTGCTGTCCGGGGCGACGCAACGCTGGCTGACGCGGTTCTTCGCCCTGCACAGCCGAGCCGTCAATCTCGTCGGCGGCCTGCTGCTGATAGGCGTGGCGGTCTACGACTTCGCCCAGAACTGGGAGTACCTCAAGCTCTACTACGGCCTGTAGTCGCGCTGCCGGCGGATCGGCGGAAACCGTCAGCCGGGACGAGGCGGCAGCCCTCGCGGCGCCCGCAGGCGAGCCCCTATGATCTGGCTCCGATGCCCAGACCGATGAACCGCTCACGCCTCGTGGCCGCTGCCCTGGCGCTGGCCACCCTGGCCTCGGCCTGCTCCATTGCGGCCACCACGCCGGCGCCGGCCTCCCCTTCGACTGCCGCCACGCCGACTCAGGCTTCCTTCGAGCTGATTCCGACGGTCAATCCCAACCCCACCAACCCGCCCTGGTTCGACGTCGAACTGACGGACGTGAACAGCGGCTCGACCTTCAGGATCGGCGACTTCGCGGGCAAGGTCGTGCTGGTCGAGATGATGGCCGTCTGGTGCCCGACCTGCCAGGGGGAGATGAGCCAGGTCCAGCAGCTCCACGAGACCTACGGTCAGGACGGCGATCTGATCACGGTCACCCTGGACGTGGATTCGAACGAGGACGCCGCGCTGCTCAAGAAGTTCGCCGATACGAACAAGTTCACCTGGCGCATTGCCGTGGCGCCGGTGGAGATCGGCCGCTTCATGGCCGCGAACTACGACCCCAATTACATCAATCCGCCGACCCAGCCGATGCTGATCATCGACAAGAAGGGCGGAGTCTGGGGCCTGCCGTTCGGGATCAAGTCGGCTACCAGCCTCCAGAAGACCCTGGACCGCTACCTCGCCGAGTAGCTCAGGGGGAGCTCGGTTGCTATCCCGGTGGTCGCACGCTTGCGCCCGGTACAATGCGGCTACCCGCACCGGTGCGCCCTCCGCGGGCCGGGGTTGCCACCAGGAGTTCGCCACATGCCCGCACCGACGGTCAAGTTCACCGACGAGCGACTCGCCAACGGCCTGCGACTGATCGTCGCCCCGGATCCGCTGGCTCCCGTCGTGGCCGTGAACGTCTGGTACGCCGTCGGTTCCAAGAACGAGGAGCGGGGCAAGACCGGCTTCGCCCACCTCTTCGAGCACGTGATGTTCCAGGGCTCGGGGCACGTGGCCAAGACGGAGCACATGGCGCTGGTCCAGGCAGCCGGCGGGACGCTCAACGGCACGACCTGGCTGGATCGGACCAACTACTTCGAGACGGTGCCGAGCCACCGGCTCGAGCTGGCGCTCTGGCTCGAGGCCGACCGCATGGCCACGCTGCTCGACGCGCTGAACCAGGAGAACCTGGACAACCAGCGCGAGGTGGTCAAGAACGAGAAGCGCTCCAGCTACGACAACCGGCCCTACGGCGAGTGGTTCCACAAGCTGCAGGGCCATCTCTTCCCGCCGGATCATCCCTACCACCACCCCACGATCGGCTCGATGGAGGATCTCGACGCGGCCTCCCTGGAGGACGTCTCGGCCTTCTTCCGCACGTACTACGCGCCGAACAACGCCGTCCTGACCATCGCCGGCGACGTGGAGCCGGGCGCGGCGCGGGCCGCCGTCGAGCGCTACTTCGGCGCCATCCCGGCCGTGGCCGACATCCCGAGCCCGGCCGACATGTCGCTGCCGCCGCTGCTGGGCGGCGAGAAGCGCGAGACGGTGGAGGACCGCGTGCCGCTGCCGCGGCACTACTTCGGCTTCCGGGCTCCAGTCCTGGGCGACATTCGCCTCGACGCGCTGGACATCGGAACCCAGATCCTGGCCGGGGGCAAGGGGAGCCGGCTGCACAAGCGCCTGGTGCGCGAGGAGAAGCTGGCCCAGGACGTGGCCCTCTTCACGCTGGGGTTCGTGGGTGGAGCCTCCATCTCGGCCGGCCAGGCCACCGTGCGGCCCGGCGTGGAGATCGACGCGTTGGAGCGGGCCTTCGAGGAGGAACTGGAGAAGCTTGGCCGCGAGCCGGTCACGCCCGACGAACTGGAGCGTGCCAAAGCCCTGATCGAAACCATGGAGCTGGAGGCGCTGCAGCGGGTGGAGGAACGGGCGGATCGGCTGTCGATGTATGCCACGCTGCTCGACGATCCGGACATGGTGAACCGCCAGCTGGCCCGCTACCTGGCGGTCACTCCAGAGGCGATTCTCGAAGTGGCGGCCCAGGTCTTCCGGCCGGACAACAGGGTCGTGATCACCTACCTGCCGTCGCCCGGCGCCGCCGAGGGCGCGGCCGCGACCGAAGAGGATGAGGAGGGCGCGGCATGACGCTGTCGGAGATCCTGGCCGTCCGCCCGACTCCCGGGCAGCCGCGTAGCTACTCGTTCCCGCCGTTCGAACGGACCGTCATGCCGTCCGGACTGCAGGTCCTGGCCGTCCACGTCCCCGGCCGGCCGCTCATTTCGGCCAGCATGGTGATTCGCCGCGGCGGCTCCGACGAGCCGGCCGATCTCGCAGGGGCGACGCTGATGGCGGCCCGGGCGATGACCGAGGGCACGGCCCGCTATCCCGGCGTGGAGGTCGTCGAGGCGGCCGAGCGCCTGGGCACGACGGTCAGCGTCGATGCCGGCTGGGACTCGTTCACGGTGGGAGTGGAAGTGACGGCGGCGCGCCTCGGCCGAGCGCTGGAGCTGCTGGACGAGGTCCTCCGCAGGCCCTCTTTCCCGGCCGGCGAAGTGGCCCGGCTGCGCGACGAGCGACTCAACGACCTGCTGCAGCTGCGCGCGGAGCCGCGCCGGCGCGTGGACTGGGCATTCATCGAGACGATCTACTCGCCCCAGTCGCCCTACGCCCGGCCGCTCGGCGGCGCCGAGCCGACCGTGACCGGTCTGGGGCGCGAGCAGCTGGCGGCCGTTCATGCGGCACTGCTCGATCCACGCCGGGCGGCGCTGGTTGTCGGCGGCGACCTGACCGGCCTTGACGTCCCGCGCCTGGCCGGGGAGGCGCTGGGCGAGTTCGCCGCGGGATCGGCGAGCGGGCCCGCCGCGGGCTCGGCCGAGCCGCAGGTTCCGGTGGCGGCTTCGGCCATCGAACGGCGGGTCGTCCGCCTGCTCGACCGGCCCGGCTCGGTGCAGTCGGAGATCCGCATCGGGCATGTCGGGCTGGCGCGGCGGATCCCGGATTTCCACGCCGTGCAGGTCATGGGCGCCATCCTGGGCGGCCTGTTCAACTCCCGCCTGCAGCTGAACTTGCGCGAGAAGAAGGGCTACACCTACGGCGTGGGGGCGGGCTTCGATCTGCGTCGGGCGCCCGGGCCGTTCAGCGTCCGGACGGCCGTCCAGACCGCGGTGACCGTCCCGGCCATCGCGGAGGCGCTCAACGAGCTGGATCGGATGCGCACCGAGCGGGTGACCGAGGGCGAGCTGGCGAGTGCCCGGGACTATCTGGTCGGCGTCTTCCCGCTGCGGTTCGAGGTCCCCAGCGCCGTCGTCGGGGCACTGGGCGCGCTCTTCTCGCACGGCCTGCCGGACGACGAACTGGCCCGCTATCGAGGCTGCGTGGAGGCGGTGGACGCGGCGGCCGTGCAGAAGGCGGCCCAGGACCACCTCCACACAGACCGGCTGGCGATCGTGGTGGTGGGCGACGCGGCGGAGGTCGCGGCCGGCCTGGAAGGCGCCGGCTTCGGTGACTTCGAACTGGTGGCGGAGGAGGACGCATGATCGTCGTCATCGGCCTGCCGGCCTATCGCGGGGCCGGCGGCGAGGCCAGAGTGGGGGGCCCGGCGGCCGGCGTGGCCACGGCCGCGCGGGAGAGCGGCTGCGTCGTCGAGCTGGCCGGCAAGATCGGGGACGACGCCGCCGGCGACGCGGTGGTGCTGGCCCTGGGGGCGCTCGGGATCGGCCACGCGGCGCTGCTGCGAGATTCCACCCGGCCGACGCCCCTCCTGGGAGAGCTCGCCGGCGAAGTCGACGGCGCCGAGGCTGTTGCGGGGGAGGCGGTTGTGGCCGGCGCGGCCGCGGCCGGCGCAGCCCCGGCGGCGCAGCTGCTGCCGGCCGACGCGGCGGAGCGCCCGGGGCTGGAGGCCGGCGACATCGCCCTGGGGCTGCAGTACCTGGCCGGGGCTGCGGTCGTGGTGATCGCGGAGCCACTTCCTGCCGCGGCGGTCGCGGCGGCCGTCGAGGGAGCGGCCTTCTCCGGTGCACAGCTGGTGGTGGTGGCCGCGGCCGCGGAGAGCCTGCCGCCGCTGCCGCCCGAGGCCACGGTCCTCCAGGCGCCGGAAGCGGACGACGGTTCGTTCGCCCGCCTGGTGGGCGTCTTCGCCGCCGGCCTCGATGGTGGAGCGGCGCCCGGGGAAGCTTTCGCCGAGGCCGTTCGGTCGGTCGGGTGGGAGGAAATCGGCGACGTCGAGGCGCCTGCGGGCTAAACGTTTACGTCGCCACGCCGGTCGCCTCGCTCCTGTAGAGTGCCCGCCATGGATAGAGCTTCGGAAGGCGTCCGCTTCGACGGCACGCCCGTCCTTCCGCCCGGCTTCGACCCCAACCTCCACGGCCCGCTGGATCGCGCGACCGCGTTCGCCATCCTCCAGCGCGCGGACGATCTGCTCGAGGAGAGCGAGCAAGAGCAGGCGCTGGTCCTGTACGGCCGACTGGCCGCCGTGCCGGAAGCCGACATTGCCGCGGCCGCGGCCCTCGGCGCCGGCAACTGCCTCTACCGCCTGGACCGCGACGACGAAGCGATGCGGGCCTGGGAGAGCGTCGCCGCCGGTGCCGAGACGCCGGCCACGTACAGGGCATGGCGCCAGATCGCGGCTGCCCGGGTGCGATCCGGCGACCTGCGAGGCGCGCTCGATGCCTACCGCCAGTGCGAGAAGCGCGCCCCGGCCGCGGACAGAGCCGAGATCCACTCACGTTTGGGCTGGCTCTCCAAGGAGACCGGCAACGTCGGCGCCGCCAACCGCCACTTCGCTCGCAGCCGGGGCGACGCTCTGCCCGCCGTCATGACCTACGGGATCATCGCCGTCACGGCGGTGGTGTCGATGATGGCCCTGAGCGGCCAGGTGAGATGCGCCGGGGTCGTTTTGCAGGGTGGCCCGCTCCAGTACCGGCTGATGATGGACAAGGTGCTGGTGGCCGACGGGGAGCTGTATCGCCTGCTGAGCGTCGTCCTGGTCCACGGCAGCGTGATCCACCTGCTCTTCAACATGTACGCGTTGTGGTACGCAGGGCAGCTGGTCGAGCGGATGTACGGCAGCCGCCTGCTCTTGCCCTTCTACGTCCTGGGTGGCATCTCCGGCTCGGTGGCCTCCTACCTCCTGGGCGACGGCATCTGGGGCGTCGGGGCATCCGGGGCGGTCTTCGCCCTCTTCGGCATCGTCCTGGTGGCCACCCGCTATCACCATGCCGTTCTCGATGCCCAATCTCGAGCCGTGGCTTCGCAGGTCGGGCTGCTCATCGTCATCAACCTCGCCGCCGGGTTCCTGGGCGTCTTCGGCAACGTGGACAACGCGGCCCACGTCGGCGGATTGGCGGCCGGCGTCTGGTTGGCCCTGGCCATCCCGCCCGGCCAGGTGCCGACACTCGCTTCGCTGTGGCAATCCGCGCAGCGACGCGCTCCATCGCGCATGGCGGCGCTTGGGCGGCCGTTGCTGGCGGGGGTCGCTCTGGTGGCGGTCCTGGCGGCCGGCTACGTGGTCGGGTCGGATCGCTGGAAGGGGGTGCCGGACTGGTATCGAATGTGCGGCATCGTCAGTTCGGTCGAGGACCGCGCCCCCGGTGCGCCGGCCGCACCGGGCATCTCGCTCGAGGATCGCTAGCCGCCCTGCTCAGAACAGGTCGGGGCGCCAGCCGAAGCGGTTGAGGACGCGGTACATGTTGCGGCGGTTCAGGCGCGTCCGCTCGGGCGGCCAGCCGTGACCCTCGCCGTCGAGCGGCAGATCGAGCCGGACCGCGCGCCGCGGCGCCGGCAGATCGAACCCGTCCGACGCCTCGGGCACCCGGATCTCCGGAGCCTCGTCATCGGACGTGCCTTCCGCCGGCGGTTCGACTTCCGCCTGCGCCCAATCGGGGTCGGCGCCGGCCCGCAGCCGCAGGCTGAGCCAGACGTCGAGCCAGCCCGGGGTGACGAATCGCTCATCCAGCGGCCCCAGGGTGGCGATGTCGGCCCGCCGGAAGGCCAGCCAGCCCCAGGTCAGGGCCCCCACCGCGCTCGTCTGAGAACGCTCGAGCAGACCGGGTCGCAACCGGTCCGGTTCGGCCGACGCCAATCCGAACGCACCTGCCAGGGCCACCTCCGGATCTGCCAGGGCCTGCGCCAGCGGCGCCAGGGCGTCGCCCGACGGGACGGCCGAGCCGTCCGCCAGCAGCACCAGCTCGCCCGCCGCGCGACGCAGGGCCGTGTTCAGCGCCGCGGCGTGGCCGAGGCGAACCGCGGTTCGGAGGACCTCGATCTCGCGGCCGTGAATCGCCTCACGATCCGGCGATCCGGCGGCCAGAGCGGCCACCTGCGCGTCGCTCGGGTCGTTGAGCAGGACGACCGCCTGGGTTCCGGCAGGGGCATGGACGCGCAGGCCGCCGAGCAGCCGCGACACTCGGTCCGGAGCCTCGGCGGCGACGAGAACGACGGTCCAGGCCGCGTCCGGTGGGTCGTCCAGGCGGTTCGGCACGTCGGCGGCGGAGCCGTAGCGCAGCTCGCCGGCCACTTCGACGCTCACCGGGGAGGTCCGCCGTACGGTGGACCTGGGCCCATGATCCACGATCGACCAGCCGGCCGCCTCGATCTGGGCCTTGAGCGCGTCGGCTGCCGGCCAGTCTCGGCGGGCGCGAGCCTCGGCCCGCTGCCGCACCAGGTGGCTGATCTGGGGCGGCGGCGAGTTGGGGCCGCTCGGCGCAGCCGGCCGGGTGTCTTCGCTCACCCGCGAAGGATAGGGCCGGCCGAGTGAGCGCGTCCGATCAGTCTGCGGAGGTCCGCCCAAGCGGTCCGGCCGCGCTCCCGGACGGATCGTCGGCGGTCGCTCCTTCGGCCGGCACGATCGGCGAGAACGGCAGCAGCACCGTCACCCGGGCCCCATGGGGCGCCACGTTCTCGGCCCAGGCCTCTCCGCCGTGGGCCCTGGCCAGTTCCCGCACGATCGCCAGCCCCAACCCGGAGCCGGCGCCAGAGCGCGATGGATCGGCGCGGTAGAAGCGATCGAAGACACGCTCGGAGGTCCCGGGCGGGAAGCCCGGCCCGTCGTCGGTGACGCTGATTCCCACGCCTTCCGGCATTCCCCCCAGGCGCAATGGGGCAGCCCGCAGCCAGACATGGCCGCTCCTGGGCACCGCCGACACGGCATTCTCGATCAGGTTCTGCAGGATCCGCTCGACGGCCAGACGGTCGGCGGCGAAGTCCGTGCCCTCGTCGCCGGGAATCTCGTCGACGATCTCCAGAATCACGCCCGCAGCGGCGGCGCGGGCCTCGAAGCGGGTCGCGGCCTCCTCCAGCAGCACGGCTGCGTCCAGGGCTTCGGGCCGCAGTGCGGACGGGCCCTGGCGCAGCCGCTCCACAACGCCCAGCTCGCCGACCAGGCGCTCCAGACGTTGAGTCTCCTCGGCGATGGTCCGGGCAGCGGCTGCGGCCGCGGGGCCGGTGGCCGTGCCGTCGACGATCGCCTCGGCGTAGCCACCGATGCTGGTCAGCGGCGTGCGCAGGTCGTGGCGCAGGTTGGCCAGGAGCTGAGCCTCCTCGACGCGCGTGGAGGCCAGTTCGCCGGCCATGGCGTTGAACCGTTCCGTCAGGATGCGGACCTCGCGCGGCCCTTCCAGAGGCAGGGGTTGCTGTTCGGCCGGGGCTGCCGGCAGGGTGGCCGCGGCGTTGGCCAGGCGGCGCAGGGGACCGGTCAGCGAGCGCGACAGCAGCAGGGCCAGCGGCGCCCCGATCAGCAGCAGGGCCAGGACCATCAGGGCAATGGCCCGCGCCAGGTCGGCCAGCGCCTGTTGGCCCGAGCGGTCCGGCACCGCGAAGACGAATGTCACGCCGCCGGTCCGCGCCGCGATGGGCTCGATGTACACGAACTGCTGCCCGTCGGACGTTCGGATCGTGCCGCTGGCGTAGCGATCGCCCGCGGTGGGGGCGGGAGGCACCTCCATCGACGAGGGCGTCCCGGCAACGATGACGACGACCCCGTTCTTGCGCTGCAGCAGGACGAAGCCGCCTTCGTCGGCAATTGCGGTCGAGAGTTCGCGAGCGGTCTGCTCTACCGCCGCCCCGGCGGCGCGCCTGACCAGGGCCGTCTCGATCAGGGTGACCTGGTTGCGCAGCGACGCCTCGGTCGCGTCCCGGTGCATCTCGCGCAGTACCACGAACAGCGAAGCCGAGACGGCGACCAGCATCGCCAGGGCCAGCCCGGCGAAGGCGAGGAGGATCCGGCCGGTGATGCCTCGTGGTCGCACGGTTCCTCCTATCTGCCCGGCGCGGCGCCGCGCGGCGGCGGCACGAGCCGATATCCGAGCCCTCGGATTGTCTCTACCCTGGGCCCGTCCTGGCCCAGCTTCTTGCGCAGCTCGGCGATGTGGACGTCCACGGTCCGGGTCTCACCTGGGAAGTCGGTGCCCCAGACATCCTCCAGCAGCGCCTCCCGGGTCAGAACCACTCCCGGGTCGCGGGCCAGCGCTGCCAGCAGGTCGAACTCGCGCGCCCGCAACTCCATCTGCCGCTCGCCGACCCTGGCCTCGCGCCGGCGCGGGTCGATGCGCAGGTTGCCGACCTCGATCGGCCGTCCGCCCCGCGTCGTTCCGTCCGTCCGCCGCAGGATGGCCTTGACTCGAGCCACCAGAGCTCGCGGGTTGAAGGGCTTGGTCACGTAGTCGTCGGCGCCCAGCTCCAGGCCCACGATCGCATCGACGTCCTCCGACCGGGCCGTCAGCATCAGGATCGGCACGTCGCCCCGGCGGCGCAGTTCGCGGCAGACTTCGAAGCCGTCCATCTTGGGCAGCATCAGGTCCAGGACGACCAGATCCGGCCCGCTTCGCTCGTACTGAACCAGCGCCTGCTCGCCGTCGGACGCGGCCACGACGGCAAAGCCCTCCTTCTCCAGGTACAGGCGAACCAGCTCGACTATGTTCCGCTCGTCGTCCACGACGAGGATCGTCTTCATGGCGGGCAGGATACGCCGCGCGATCGACCGGCCGTCGGCCGCACGTAAGGAGAAGGTAAGACGGCGGTAACATTTCGGGGCCCCACATCCAGGAGGATCGATGCAGCTCCACGGAGAAACAGAGATCGCCGCTGCCCGCCAGCGAGTCTGGGAGGTGCTGACGGATCCACGGCAGGTGGCTGAGTGCGCGCCCGGCGAGCCGGATGTCGAGGTCATCGACGAGCGCCGGATCAGGGTCACGGCCAAGGTGGGCAACCTCATGTTCCGCACCACCGTCGTCATCGAGATCGAGCTGGACGAGATGGAGCCGCCTTCGAGAGCGACCGGGCGGGCCGGCGGGAAGGTCATGGGTGGCCCGGTCGATGCCACCGGCAGCCTGCGGCTCGAGGAGATCGGGCCGTCGCTGACGGCTGTCGAATGGGAGGCCGAGGTTAGCCTCGGGGGCATGCTGGCCGGCTTCGCCGCGATGGCCGAACAGCCGGCTCAACAGGCGATCGACGGCACGATCGACTGCCTGAAGGCCCGCCTGGAAGGCGAAGCGGAGACCGGTGCCGGGCCGGCCGAAGCCTGACCGATGGAGCTGCTGAGCCGCCCGATCGGGCCGCTGGCGACCAACGTCTATGTTCTGGCGGATTCGCGCACCCGCGAGGCGATCGCCTTCGACACGGCCATTCCCTGCCTGGACTGGCTGTCAGGGCTGCTATCTCAGCGGGAATGGCGGCTGAAGCTCATCGTCTCCACCCACGGCCACTGGGATCACACCGGCGATAACGCCGCGGTCCAGGCCTGGAGCCGCGAGCAGGTCGCCGCGACGGCAGATCACCAGGCCGAGCATGCGGCCGGCGCGCCGATCGCCGTCCACGCCCTCGATCGCGAGATGCTCGTCGACCCTCAGCCGCTCTTCGCCCCGTTCGAGATCCCGCCCAGCGTGCCGGCCGTCGAGCTCGCCGAAGGCGGCCGGATCCGGTTCGGCGAGATCGATCTGGAGGTCATTCACACGCCCGGCCACACGGAGGGGTCCGTCTGCCTGATCGAGTCGGAATCCGGCCTGCTGTTCTCGGGCGACACGCTGTTCGCCGGCGGCTGGGGCCGGACCGACCTGCCCGGCGGATCCGAGGAACGGATCGTCGAGTCGCTGGGCCGCCTCTGTTCGCTGGACGACCGGCTGCGCGTACTGCCAGGACACGGCGCCGCGACGACCATCGGCGACGAGCGTCCCTGGCTGGAGGAGGTCAAGCGCTCGGGCCGGCTGCCGTTCTAGCCGGCGGGCGCCAGACGCGCCTCAGTGCCCGCGGCTGTAGGTACCGGTCAGGGTCGCCTCGGCCAGGATCCTGCCGGCCATGGCCCGCTGGACGTCCGGTTCGGTCGGCGTCACGTCGAACGCCAGCGGGGACGACAGCGCGTAGATGGTGAAGCGGTAGTGGTGGACACCGCTGGGCGGGCAGGGCCCGCCGTATCCGGTGTGGCCGAAATCGTTGCGGCCCTGGACCGGATCCGCGTCGGGGTGGATCCCGGCGCGCAGCGTGCCGGATGTCCCGCCCTTGATGTTGACGGCGACCCAGTGGACGAACCCGCGGGCGTCGGGATCGTCGACTATCAGGGCGAAGGACTGGGTGCCCTCAGGCGCGCCTTCCCAGGACAGGGCGGGGGATTGGTCCTGCCCGTCGCAGGTGTGCTCGGAGGGTATCGGCCCACCCTCCGCGAAGCTGGGGCTCGTGAGAACGAAACCCGCCATGGTTGCCTCCTCCGATGGCTCGGCCTGAGAGCTGGAGCATGCGGCCAGGCCCGCGACGACGAAGGCCACTGAGAGCACGACGCGGACGCTCATCTTCGCCACGACATCCTCCGGCCGCTTCGGCGATCGCCACTATCTTGCGCCACCAGGGCCCTCAAATGCCAGACCGATCCACTCGATCGGCGGGCTCACCCCCGGTACGACTTGCGGGCCATTGTCTCGGCGGAGACCTTGCGGACCATCTTGCCGAACTGGCGGTCGCGTTCGCGGCGTTCGAGAGGCGTTGGCTGCTCCTGCAACTCGCGCGATAGGCGGCGGTAGCTGCGCAGTCGTTTGGGGTCCAGCTGCCCGGCGAGGACGGCGTCCGTGATGGCGCAGCCTGGCTCGGACTCGTGGCTGCAGTCGGCGA
>CAZFLI010000044.1:0-13757 GCA_964519845.1 uncultured Anaerolineaceae bacterium
TCATCGACTGGCGGCGCTACTCCTCTCGGTCAACGCCGTGAGGCGGCGATGGTAGCACAGGGCCAGGGGAGCTCTGGCCGGGCCGAAGCCCCAGCACGACCTCAACGGCCTCGCGCACCCGGTCCTTCAGGTCGCCCCGCGGCACGATCGCCCAGACGAGCATCGTCCCCTCCACGGCGGCCAGGAGCGTGGCCACCAGTTCCGGGGTTACTGGGACGCGTATCTCCCCCGCCTCCGCCGCCAGCGTCAGCAGCTCGGAGATGCGCCCCTCCATGGTCCGCAGCTCGGTGTTGAACGAGGCGCGCATCTCGTCGTCGCCGATGTTGTCGGTGTAGGCCGAGAAGGCGTTGGCCACCTGCTGGGGCGAGTCGACCATGCCCAGGTCGCCCACGAAGGCGGCCTGCAGGGCGGCCAGCGGAGACGAGCGGGCCTCCGCCGTGATCTGGAAACGCTGTTCTGTCTGGGCCACGCGCCGCCGCGACATCTCGACCAGCAGCCCCCGCTTCGACCCGTAGCGCTGCCTGATGGCGGCCGGCGTGACACCCAACAGCTCGGCCACGCGAGCCAGCGTGATTCCCTCCGAACCGTGCTGGGCGAGCACCGCCAGGGCCGCCATGTAGATCGCCTCGTCACTCACGGTGCGCGGCCGGCCGGGCTGACGCTTGGGCGCGTCGGGCCCCGCAGTCGCCTCGCGCTGGGACTCAGGCTCGTGTGTCTTTGACATTAGTTCCTGCTCGGATACATACTAACGTGTGCGATGACACGGGCGACCGTAAGCGTAGCGCCCCACGGCAGCCCCCAAACGCGAAGGGAGCACGGGCATGTTCGAGTTCTTCCGCATCTGGCTGGTCGTCCTGGGTGCCGGGATCGTGCTGGGCGGAGCGGCAATCAGCCTGCTGGGCGGCACGCGGGTCTTCGCCGGGATGAATCGCATGATCGACCCGGTGTTCTGGCAGAACGGCCCGGATGCGGCCTCCCGCCGCTATCAAGCCTGGGTCTACGGCGTCCTTGGCGGAGCGATGGCCGGCTGGGGCCTGATGATCACTCTCCTGGTCAGCCAGGCCTACGACACACGCCAGGCCTGGGTCTGGTGGACCCTGGCCCTGAGCACGGCGTTGTGGTTCGTCCTCGATACCGGGCAATCGCTGCGCTATCGCGTCTACACCAACGCAGCGGTCAACACAGCACTACTGCTGGCGCTGGCGATCCCCCTGGCCTTCACCTTCGGCGAGTTCCACTAGAACCTGCGCCGGAGGCCCAGCCCCCGGCGCAGGCAGCCGATCGAGGCGGCCTGCGTCGCCGCCTCGCGGCTTCATGTACCAAACAGCTCGACCGATTGCAGCCTGTTCAAGTAGTTGTCGGTACCCCCGGCGACAAGCGCCCGTCCGTCGCCCAGGCGCGTCGCAGTGAAGCCGCCGCGCCAGGAGAGCGTGTGACCGACCGAGCTGAAGGTCCCGCTCGTCGGGTCGTAGATCTCGCTGGGCTGCGCCCAGATGCCCACGAACAAGACCCATCCGTCGGCCAGCAGGACGGCCGTTCCGCCAGTCGCTTTCACCATTGGGCCGGTCCTGGTGAAGACACCGCTCGTCGGATCGTAGATCTCGGCCGAGGCGGGAGGGATCTTGTCGGGGGTGTAGTTGAGGGCGGGATCATAGCCATCGAGGATGAGCACGCGACCGTCGGCGAGCATAGCCCCACCGGCCACGCCGAAGTCAGACAGCAACGAGCCGGCGCGGCTGAACGTGCCTCTCGCCGGGTCGTAGACCTCGGTCGACGAGACCGGGTCTCCCATGGCGTCCGTACCGCCGACCATCAGGACTCGGCCGTCTGCCAGCAGTAAGGCCAGCTGGCCCCCTCTCGGTTCCGTCATCGATCCCGTGGGGCTGAACTGGCCCGTGACGGGGTCGTACAGCTCGGCCTCAGCCGTGGCAAACCCCATTCCGCAGCACGAGACCTGGCCCCCGGCGACAAGGACGCGGCCATCCGGCAGCAGCGTGGCGGTGTGGCCAGACCGGGCCCGCCAGGCGACAAGCCCACCACATCCGCTCTCGGGGCACTCGATGAAGGTCGCGGGGTCGGGAACCATGGGAACGGAACCGGTGGCGCTGAACTTCCCGGTCGCGGGATCGTAGATCTCCGCCGAGGCCGGCAAGGGGTCCTGATAGAAGCCAAGCAGCTTGTCGCCGCTGAATACGAAGTTGTCGTTGCCTCCGTAGATCAGGACCCGGCCATCCTTCAGCAGGGTCGCGCTGTGGTCGGCCCGGTCCACGGCCATCGACCCAGTGGGGCTGAACTCGCCGGTCTGCGGGTCGTACATCTCGGCCGAACCCTCGTCATCGCCTCCTGCTATCAGAACCCGGCCATCCGGCAGAAGCGTCGCCGTCTGACCCGATCGCTGCACGGTCATGTCACCGGCGGCGGTGAAGCGGAAGGCAGCTGGGCCCAGAGTGGGGCTGGCGCTGGCCGAAGGGCTGGCGCTCGGGCTGCCAGCGCTGACCGTGCTGTCTGCGCCGCCCGAACCACAGGAAGCACAAACCACCAGCACCAGCAGGATGGCCGCGCCGGCAGGACCCACCTTCGGCGTAAGCCTGGCCTTGAAGCTTGACATTGACTGCATTGCGAAACCCCTCCTTCTGTGAATGACTCTCGGCCGCGCCTTCACACCGGCGAAATGACCTGAAGCCGCCCCCAGAGATCTCACGGCACGAACACCCAGGCCGTAGGGAGCAGCGTGTCGTCGCCAGCACCCCCGCCGGCGAAGAGGACGGTGCCGTCATCCAGCAAGGTGGCGGAGTCGCCACCTGTCGTGTAGAAGCCGGCAATGACCTGGCTGAACTTGCCGGTCGAAGGGTCGTACTTCTCGACGCCCCCGGCGCTGAAGTCGGCATTGCCACCGGCAATCAGCACCGCGCCGTCCGGCAGCAGAGTGGCGGTATGGCCGGACCGCGGATCGATCATGGACCCGGTGACCCTGAACTTGCCGGTCGAAGGATCGAACAACTCGGCCGTGTCGTCGGGACTCGCGGCGTCGGCCGCGGGGACGTCGCCGCCCGCGACCAGCACCAGGCCGTTGGGCAGCAGAGTGGCGGTGTGACGGAACCGAGCCTTCGACATCGATCCAGTCCGGCTGAACTTGCCTGTCTTGGGGTTGTAGAGCTCGGCCGAGGCCAGGTTCGAGTCGAGGTTCCCTCCGCCAGCGATCAGCACCAGGCCGTTGGACAGCAGGGTGGCGGTGTGGCCGTCCCGCGCGGTCGTCATCGATCCCGTCTCGGTGAACTGGCCGGTCTGCGGGTCGTACACCTCGGCTGAGGCGATGGGGCCTTCGCCGCCGGGCACGAAGCTGTCGCCGCCGGCGATCAGGACGCGGCCGTCCGCCAGCAGCGTGGCGGTCGCCCAGTTCCGACTTGTCTTCATCGACCCGGTGGCGGTGAACGTGCCCGTCTGCGGGTCGTACAACTCGGCGCTCGTGTCGCCCAGAAGGCCGCCGGCGATGAGGACCCGGCCGTCCGCCAGGAGCGTGGCTGTGTGCGCCTCGCGCTCTATCAACATCGATCCGGTGGGCGTGAACTCGCCGCTCTGCGGGTCGTACAGCTCGGCAGCATTTGTCGGAGCCAGACCGCCCTCCACTGAAACGTCGCCGCCCGCGAGCAGGACCCGCCCGTCCTCCAGCAGCGTGGCCGTGTGCAGCTCCCGTGCCGTGATCATGGTCTTGGTCTGATGGTCGCCCGACTTCGGCGCGGGCGAAGCGGTCACCGTGGGCGACGGGCTGGGCGAAGCCGACGGGCTCTCGGTGGCCGGCGCCGACTGAGAAGCCGTCGGGCTGCCGGCAGCGTTGTTGGCATTGCTTAGGACGAAAGTGAACCCCCCAACAACCGCCAGTATGGCGGCCGCCGACGCGAGACCTACCACCAGGCCCAACCTCGGTCGCGAATTCGAGAACAGACGCATCTGGAAACCCCTCTTTCTGCTCGTGACCTTTTCGGCGTAGCGGAGGACCGACCCGGGAACGGGCGGCTCCGGTCCCTCAGCGATGCGGCGCAGGCGGCGCTCCAGATCGGGATCGTCGTGGTACGTCACTGGCGCACCCCCCTGGTTTCACGATCCAGCTCCGCCCGGAGTGTCCTCATCGCGTAGTGCAGCCTGGACTTGACCGTCCCGAGCGGCAGCTGCAACCGCTCGGCGATCTCCTCGAGCGAGAGGTCACGCCAGAAGCGTAGACCGACCACTATCTGCTGGTCCGCCGGAAGGCATCGCACGAGCCGTCCGACCTCGTCGCGCGCCAGGGCATCGCGGAACGGATCCCGGGCGTGAGGCAGGGCCGCGATCTCCTCGTTCAGCTCCATGTCGCCGACCTTGCGCCGTCGCCGCAGGCGATCGCGGCAGACGTTGGCCACTATGCGGTCGAACCAGGCGGCGAACCGCTCGGTATCGCGCAGCTTGGGCCAGGCCTGCCAGGCCTTCTCCAGGGCGTCCTGGGTCGCGTCCTCGGCTTCGCTCGCGTCGCGCAAGAGATAGCCGGCCAGGCGATAGGCCCCCGGCAGCTCCTGACGCACGAGCCGGACGAACTCGGAAGCCTCGTCGGCCACGGGCATCGTCAGCGCCACCCTCCAGCTTCCCTCCCAGACAGCGGTCTCCATTGCCTCCTCTGACCTCTCCGTCGCGGAGCGCCCTCTCTGACGGGATCGGAGGCCAGAAGGTTCAATCGCGGGCATTATGGCCGAGGCGCCGGCCGGTATCCTGGCGAGGTGGACACCGACGGCCCTTACGCCTCCGCCGCCCGCCGCAAGTCGCTGGCGTCCGCTCTGCGTGCCCGGGTGCGCGGCGAGGTCCAGTTCGGGGCGGGTGACCGGGCGCTCTACACGACCGACGCCTCTAACTATCGCCACGCGCCGATCGGCGTCGTGCGACCGGCCGATACTGAGGACCTCGTGGAGACGGTCCGGGTCTGTCGTGAGCACGACGCACCGCTCACGATGCGCGGAGCCGGCACGAGTATCGCCGGCCAGGCCGCGAACGCCGCCGTGGTGGTGGACGTCTCACGGCATCTGAACCGGATCATCGAGTTGGACCCCGAGCGGCGCCTGGCCCGCGTCCAGCCGGGAGTAGTGCTGGACGCGCTGCGGGCCGCGGCGGCGCCGCACGGCCTCACCTTCGGCCCAGATCCGGCCACTCACGACCGCTGCACGCTGGGTGGCATGCTGGGCAACGACTCTTGTGGAGCGCACTCCATCATGGCCGGGCGCGCCAGCGACAACGTCGAGACGCTGGACGTGCTGACCTACGACGGAGCGCGACTGACCGTCGGCCGGACGAGCGACGCCGAGATCGATCGACGCTGCACCCAGTCCGATCGGAGCGGCGAGATCTACCGCTCCCTGCGCGGCCTGCGCGACCGATATGCCCCGCTCATCCGCGAGCGCAGTCCGAGGCTGCCTCGCCTCGTTTCCGGATTCGCGCTCCAGGCGCTGCTGCCGGAGAACGGATTCGATCTGGCGAGGGCGCTGGTGGGCACCGAGGGCACCTGCGTCACGATCCTGGAGGCGACCGTCCGCCTCGTGCCCAGCCCGCCCGGTCGGGTCTTGCTGGTGCTCGGGTTCGAGGACGTCTTCGAAGCGGCCGATCGAAGTCCGGAGATCATGACCGCAGGCCCGATCGCCCTGGAGGGCTTCGACGACCGGCTGGTCGAGGCCTGCCGGCGCAAGTCCCTGAACCTGCCCGCAATCGCCGGCCTGCCCGGCGGGGGCGGCTGGCTGCTGGTCGAGTTCGGCGGCGACACGGCCGATGAGGCCGAAGGGAAGGCCCGCGAGGTGGCCGATCGGTTCGGGCGGCGGCGCGCTCGCGTGCTCGTCGAGGGGGCCGAGCAGCAGGCGATGTGGACGCTTCGCGAGTCGGCCGTGGGAGCGACCGCGGTCGTGCCGGGTGAGCCGTCCACCTACCCCGGCTGGGAGGATTCGGCCGTTCCGCCGGACCGGCTGGGCACCTACCTGCGCGAGCTGGACCGCCTCATCGCCGGCTTCGGGTTCGAGCGTGCCTTCTACGGCCACTTCGGCGATGGCTGCCTTCACCTGCGCACCGGGTTCGACTTCCGCTCGCCCGAAGGGCGGCGGACTTTCCGCTCCTTCATCGAACAGGCGGCCGACCTGGTCGTCCGGCACGGCGGCTCGCTCTCCGGCGAGCACGGCGACGGGCAGGCCCGGGGCGAACTGCTGGAACGCATGTACGGCCCGGAGCTGGTCGGAGCTTTCCGCGAGTTCAAGGCCGTCTGGGATCCGGACGGGATGATGAACCCGGGGCGGGTCGTGGACGCGCGGCCGCTGGACGCGGACCTGCGGCCGGCCGCGACACTCGGCGCGCCGCAGACGCAGATGGGCTTTCCCGCCGACGGCGGCTCGCTGGCGAGAGCCGTCGCCCGCTGCGTTGGCGTGGGCAAGTGCCGTCGCGAGTCGGGCGGGGCGATGTGCCCCAGCTTCCAGGCCACCCGCGAGGAGCGCCACTCCACGCGCGGCCGGGCCCATCTTCTGTGGGAGATGCTCGAGGGCGAAGTACTGCCCGACATGTGGCGCAGCCGCGAGGTTCGCGAGGCCCTCGAGTTGTGCCTGGCCTGCAAGGCGTGCAGCAGCGACTGCCCGGTGCAGGTCGACATCGCGGCGCTCAAGGCCGAGTTCATGGCCCACCACTACGCCGGCCGGATCCGGCCCCGGGCCGCCTACTCAATGGGCTTCATCCACCGCTGGGCCCGCCTGGCGCGAGTGGCCCCGGGGCTCGCCAACGCAGTGCTGGCCGCACCCGGTCTATCCGGCCTGGCGAAGCTGGCAGCCGGCGTAGACGGGCGGCGGCGAATGCCCGAGTTTGCGCCGCGTACCTTCCGCCGGCAGATACCCCATGGCATTCCGGACCTCGGCGGGACGGGTGATCTGGCCGCCCCGGACCGGCGCGTCATTCTCTTCGCCGACACGTTCACCGAGGGGTTTGCACCATCGCAGGGGCTGGCGGCCCTGCGGGTCCTGCGCGCGGCCGGGTTCGAGGTGGAAGTGCCGCGGGCCGACCTGTGCTGCGGCAGGCCGCTGTACGACCGGGGCCTGCTGAAGCAGGCTCGCCGCGGCCTGGGCCGCATTCTCGACGCCTTCGAGCCGGCTCTCGACGAGGGCCTGCCGGTGGTCGTCCTGGAGCCCTCGTGCGAGGCCACCTTCCACGATGAGCTGCTGCAGCTGTTCCCGGCCGACCCGCGCGCCCGGCGCCTGTCCGAGCTGGCCTGCGGCCTGGGCGCATTCGTCCAGGCCCGCCGACCAGCCTTCGATCCCGTGTTGACGGTCCGGCTCGACTCCCCTGCCCTGCTGCACGGGCACTGCCACCAGAAGGCAACCGTGGGACTGGCGGCGGACGAGGCCGTCCTGCGCTCGATCGGACTCGATCCCCGCGCTCCCGAGCCGGGCTGCTGCGGCATGGCCGGCTCGTTCGGCTTCGAACACGGCGAACGCTTCGAGCTGTCCCGGACGATCGGTGAGCGAGCCCTGCTGCCCGCGGTTCGGTCCGCCCCCGAGGGGACTGTGGTCGTCGCCAGCGGCTTCAGCTGCCGTGAGCAGATCGTCCAGGGCGCAGGCAAGCGGCCGCTCCACGTGGCCGAGGTCCTGGAGCTTGCGCTTGGGCCTTCGCAGTCCTAGCGAACGAAGCAATCTGGCTCGAGCCGGCTCGGCCGGCCAGGCTTGTGGCTGCCTAGGGGGCCGGCGAAGCTGACGCAGCCGGGCTGTCCTTGTCGCCCAGAGCCGCGGTGCACGTCTTCTCGGTGGCGGTCAGCTGCTTCTCCAGCTTGTCGAAGGCGGTGACGATGTCCTTGTGGTCGCCTTCCACGAATCTGCCCAGAGTGTCCAGCGAGGTGGCGAGCGACCTCGATTCCTCCATGTTGGTCAGGGCGCTCGTGTAGTCGGCCTTGAACTTGGCCTCGTCGTTGGCAAAGGCATCGAGCCAGGAGGCATTGAAGCTGTCCATCGAGTCCTTCAGGGCCGCCTCGTAGTCCATCCTGGCCGTGTCCCAGTCCCCGCCCCCAGTGACGCGGGTGACTATCGCCTCCAGATCGTCGTAGATGGCCTTGAGAGCCGTCTGGTCGGCGGTCATCGAGGAAAGGCACTCAGACAGCGCAGCGACCTGGACGTCGGCCGCCTTGCGAGCCGACTCTTCGGTCGCGAGGCTGGCGCGAGTATCCGTGAGGTCCTTGTCCTTACCGGAGATCGTCACGAACGAGAACAGCCCGCCCACGATCACGAGAACCGCCAGGACGGCGCTGAGTGCCTGCCAGAAGCGGGGATGGCCAAAGACACCCTTGATGCCTGGACCCTTCACCGCAGGCGCGTAGACCCCTTCGGGCGGAGGCGGAGGCGGAGGCGGGACCGGCTCAGGCAGAGGCGGGGCTTCCTCAGGCGGGGTGGCGGACTTCCTGGGCATGGCATCTCCCTTCACCGTAGGACTGGCCGATTGCCCCGTGGCCCGGTACAGCTCGGAGTCTATTCCGCGCGACAGCCCACCGCGCGGCGATTCCGCTCATCGTCGGCGGACCCCGCAGCGGCCTGCGCTAGGCCGTTTGGCCGCGCTGCCATTGCGGATTGCGTGCCACACGAACCTCGAGAGTGGCCCCGCAGAGTAGCGCAGCGTCGCTACGCCGGCTGGCGAACCCGGCCCGCAGGCGGGCCAGTCAGAAATCGACAATGATCGGCTGACGACGCTCGACCGCCCAGTCCAGGAGGGGCAGCAGAACCGACAGGCCGAAACGCGCGGACCATTTGAAGGAGCCGTTTCTAGCGGGACCTTCATTGCTGGCCCGCGCCATGGCGGCTTCGTCGAGGTTGAGCGTCCTCTCGTTCAAGAGCCGCAGCTCCTCGCGAAAGCGAAACACCGAGCCGATGGGCATGGGCCTGGTCCCCAGATCCACGAACGGGACAGGTGAGGCGAACTCAACCGGGACCCAAACGAGGGGCCGGAGCAGGTGGTCGAAGCGAGCGGTGGGACGCTCGTCTCTGGAAGTCCGAAACCACCCTGATGGCCTCGGCCGGTCCGGATCCGCGTATGCGTCGTCGATGGCCGCCGCCACGGCTCTCGACGTCCCATCCTCCATCACCTTCGGAAGCCGGACCCACGGGAACTGTTCGTGCGCGGCGAGGTATCGAACCGCGTCGAAGCCATCCCAATCCGGCTTGTCGGTCTGGTATTCGCCTGTCGCAGATTCGTCCCACTCGACCAGGCTGCCGGCCCTGTCTTCCAGCTTCGCGGCAAAGCCCTTCCGCCAGACGCTGATCGCTTCCCGTATTTGGGCAGGGGTCGGCGCATCATCTGGAGGCCCGGCAGGTCGAAGAACCGGCTTCCCGTCCGGGCCAGGCAGCACCACGCCTGCAGGAACGCCCAGCCTGGCCGCCGCTTGCTGCGTCACCGTGAGCCAATCGCCGCGGTAGTAGCGGACCCAGGGACCAACGTACACATCGAGGCCCATTGGCAACCCTCCTCGGACTCCGATGGTGAGCCGCTATGCGGTCTGGCCGCGCTCCTCGAGCACCTTGTCGTAGTTGGTCTCGTCGACGCCGGACTCCACCTGGCTCTTGGTCAGCAGCAGCGGCGGCCGCCCCTCGCGGATCGTCTCCTCGGTGATGATGCACTTGCGGATCTCGCCATGGTCCGGGACGTCGTACATGACCTCCAGGAGCGACTCCTCGACAATCGAGCGCAGAGCGCGAGCGCCGGTCTTGCGGGTGATGGCCAGATCCGCGGCAGCCTGAAGCGCGCCGTCGGTGAAGACCAAATCGACCTTGTCCAGCGACAGGAACTTCTGGAACTGGCGGGTGATGGCGTTCTTGGGTTCGGTCAGTACGCGGACGAGGTCCTCGGATGTCAGGGGCGAGAGCGTCACCACGACCGGCAGACGGCCGACGAACTCGGGGATGAGTCCGTACTTGAGCAAGTCCTCCGGCATCAGCCGCTCGAGGATCTTCTCGCGGTCGATCTCCGGCATGTGGTTCTCGGCGCCGAAGCCCATCGATCGCTTCCCCACCCGCTCCTCGACGATCTTGTCCAGGCCGTCGAAGGCGCCGCCGCAGATGAACAGGATGTTGGTGGTATCGATCTGGATGAAGTCCTGGTGAGGGTGCTTGCGGCCACCCTGGGGCGGCACGTTCGCCAGGGTGCCCTCGAGGATCTTGAGCAAAGCCTGTTGCACACCTTCGCCGGAGACGTCGCGGGTGATCGACGGGTTGTCCGCCTTGCGAGCGATCTTGTCGATCTCGTCGATGTAGATGATCCCGCGCTGGGCGCGCGCGACGTCGAAGTCGGCAGACTGGATCAGGCGCAGCAGGATGTTCTCGACGTCCTCGCCGACATAGCCGGCCTCAGTTAGCGAGGTGGCATCGGCGATGCAGAAGGGCACGTCCAGGACCTTGGCCAGCGTCTGGGCCAACAGCGTCTTGCCCGAGCCCGTGGGGCCGACGAGCAGGATGTTCGACTTCTGCAGCTCGACGTCGTCGATCTGATGGCCGGCGTTGACGCGCTTGTAGTGGTTGTGCACGGCCACCGAGAGGACCTTCTTGGCCTTCTCCTGGCTGATGACGTAGGCATCGAGCGCGATCTTGATGGCCCGCGGATTGGGCAGTTTGGCGGCCTGCGGCTTGGCGCGCGGCGCCTCCAGCATCTCCTCTTCGATGATCTCCTGGCAGAGGTTGATGCATTCGTCGCAGATATAGACGCCCTGGCCCGCGATGAGCTTGCGGACCTGCTCCTGGCTCTTACCGCAGAAGCTGCACCGATATGGGACCTTTGGACCGGTCTTGGTGGTGGTCATGCGCCTGTCCCGACCCTTTCGACGTGGGCCCTAGCCCTTGTCCGGCTCGGCGGTCGGACCCTGTCCGTCGGCCGCCTCGCCGCCGCTTCCGCCCTCGGGCTCCGCCGCCCGCTGGACCAGGCTCACGGGCGTTCGAGTGGCAGAGTAGACCGAGTCGATGATGCCATACTCCTTCGCGTCCGTTGGGGACATGAAGTAGTCACGGGCGGTATCTGCAACGATTTCGTCCACCGTTCGTCCGGTGTGACGGCTCAGAATCTCGTGATTCGTCTTGACCAGAGCCTCCATCTCCTTGACCTGGATCAACACATCCGGGGTGGAGCCGCGGAACCCGCCTGAGCCCTGGTGGATCATGATCCGGCTGTTCGGCAGCGCAAAGCGCTTGCCCGGCGCTCCGGCCGCCAGCAATACGGCAGCCATGCTGGCCGCCATCCCGATGCAGATCGTGCTGACCGGAGCTCTCACGTACTGCATCGTGTCGTAGATGGCCAGGCCGCTGGTGATGATCCCGCCGGGCGAGTTGATGTAGAGGCTTATGTCCCGCTCGGGATCCTCGGCGTCCAGGAAGAGCAGCTGCGCGATTACCAGATTGGCGACGTTGTCCTCGATCGCGTCGCCCAGGAAGATGATCCGCTCGCGCAGCAGGCGCGAGTAGATGTCGTAGGCGCGCTCGCCTCGGCTCGAGGATTCGATCACCATCGGCACGAGCATCGCTTGGTCTCCTGTGCGGTCGGTCTGGCTGTGGTGCACTACTGCTTGGCTGCGCCCGTCGCCGGGGGCAGACTTCCCGGGTCCGTCGCCCCAACGGCCGCGGCCGCCTCGGCCGAGGAATCGTCGACGGCGGAGTCTTCGCCATCTTCGCGGTGCGGCAAGCGTGGCACCTCAGGATGGGCTGCCAACCACTCGTCCACCAACCCCTCGATGGTCCGGGATCGACGAATGGTGCTTCGGATATAGCTGCGGCCGCGCTCGCTCTCGAAGTACCGGATCAGCGACTGGTCCTTGGCATAGCGGGTGCGCGCCCGGGCGACCTCGGCATTGACGTCGCGATCCGGGACCTCCACGCCGCGGAGCCTGGCGATCTCCGACAGAACGAGCAGCGTCTTGACCCGCTTCTCGGCCTGCGGACGGAGCTCCTCGTGAAGGGTCTCCTCGGTCTTCTTCACGACCTTCAGATAGGCCTCCCGCGAGATGCCCTGACGTGCCAGAGCGGAGCCGAACTCATCGTCCATGACCTCCACTTCCTGGTCCACCAGGACGTCGGGCAGATCCAGCGTGGCGTTGGACGTCGCGTACTCGATGATCTTGTCGGCGAACTCGTGGCGGGCCCGGTCCAGTGCGTTGGCCTCGAGACGCTTGCGCAACTCCGCTCGCAGCTCGGCCATGTCCCCGAACTTGCCCATCGTGCGAGCCCACTCGTCGGTGGCCTCGGGCAGGACCTTGCCCCGCAACTCCATCAGGGCCACCTTGAAGTGAACCGTTTCCTTGCGCAGGGTCTCTTCCTGGTAGTCGTCGGGGAAGACGACGTCGAATTCGCGCTCCTCGCCCTTGCTCAACCCCAGCAGGTTCTCCTCGAAACCGGGCACGAGGCGGTCCTGACCCAGGACGAGGGGGAATCGCTCGGACGCCAGCCCGTCTTTGGCAACTCCGTTGTGCGTCCCGCTGAAGGACAGGATGGCGTAGTCGCCCTTCTGAGCTCCGCGCCCGTCCACAGGCTCCAGCGTCGCCTCGGCGTCGCGCAGCTCGTCCACGACCTTCTCGACCGTGGCGTCGTCGACGTCTTCCACTTCCGGCTTGAAGCTGAAGCCCTGGTAGTCGCCGAGCTTGACCTCCGGTCTCACCTGGACCGTTGCCTTGAAGACGAGCGGCTTGCCCTCCTCCGCCTGGCCGATCTCGATCTCCGGCGTCGTCAGTGGCGCGAGATCCTGCTCACGCATGACCTGGCGGAAGGCCTCCTCGACGAGGTGGTCGACGGCTTCGTCGATGACTGCGGTGGGGCCGAGAACGCGCTCCACCACGGCCCGCGGCGCCTTGCCCGGGCGGAAGCCAGAAATGACGTGGCGCCTCGAGAGGCGCCTTGCGGCGCCCTCCATCGAGCCTGACAGCCTCTCGGCGGGCAGCTCGAAGTCGATCTGGAGACGTGATTTGGGGAGAGGCGTATTGGAGGTCTGCATCGCGGGCGATTATAGGCCGCGGGCGCCTCCCGAACCTGGAGCCTTGGAAGGCGTTCCCCCGAGCCCGGAGTCCTCATCGCTCAACGGCACGTCCAGCAGCCTCTCCAGCGAGTCGTGGCCGCCGGACGCGGCGAAGATGGTGAGGTCGTCACCGGCCTGCAAACGGAGGTCACCGCGAGGTACGAGCAGGCGCTCGCCGCGGTGGACGGCCACCAGCACGGAGTCACGCGGCCACCCGATTCCGGCCACGGTCCGGCCGGAGAGGTGAGAGCCGGCGGTCACCGTGGCCCGCACGAGCGCCCCGCCCGGTCCGAGCTCGCGGACGCGCCTGACGCTGCCCGCCAGGGCGGTGCGGTAGGAACGCATGATGTCCTGGACGGACAGCACCCCGGCGAGCTTGCCGTCGGCGACCACTGGGGCCCACGACGCGTGGCCGTCGGCCAGTGCCCCGAGTGCCTCATCCAGGCTGTCTTCGGCGCTGACGATCGGCACCTCGGCCGAGCCCGATTCGCCCACGAGATCCCCCACCCGTGCCGTCGGCTTGGCGCGCTCGAGAGTTCGGGCGGTGATCACGCCCTTCAGGCTGCCGCTCGAGGATGCCACCGGCGCGCCGGGCAGGCGAGCCCGCTTGAGGCGTCGAAGGGTTGCCCCGGCCTGGTCGTCCGGGGCCGCGACGACCCGGGCAGCCCTGGCCGCGTCACCGGCGGGGAGGGTCGCCATGACCGGCATCGAGAACTGGAACTTGTGGGCCGGCGAGTCGGCGCGGG
>CAZFLI010000045.1:0-672 GCA_964519845.1 uncultured Anaerolineaceae bacterium
CGAACGGCGACTGGATGATCGGTTTGTCGATGACGCCTACTGGCACGGCCGACCCTCTCGGGCTCTCTGGCGGGTCTCCCCTACTCTAGCGACCCGCGACCGGCCCGATTCGTCAGATGTGGTCCATCGCTCCCGGCATTCGGTCAAGCCAGCACCCACGTAGCCAGGCACGGAAGCCTCGACTGGGATCTATCGTGCCTTGCCCGTTGTCCCAGCCGATCGAATCCCCGCCCAATGGATCCTTGCGGTGAAGCCCGGATTGGGCATACTCGTCACCGAGAATGAAGGTTGACATCGTCTCCCCACTGACCCCTGCCAAGGCGGCACAACGCGTTGCCAGCCATTTCGAAGGACCTGTGCCGCGGCTGCTCTACCGGCCGTTCTGGCGCACGTACAAGATGTGGTCGAAGGGCTGGCCGTTCTTCGGGCAGGCGAGCCTAACGCTGTTTGGCAGATTCGAAGGCAGCCGCGTGACCATCATTGCCATAGGTCTGTGGAAGATGCCCGACACCGCGCCGCTGGGCACGATGGACTTCCACGGCTATATCAAGCAAGAAGGGGAAGGGTCTCGGCTGGTGGGGTCGATCGGAGATTCACAACTGCCGTTGCTCGCCTTCTTTGGGCTGTGGTGCGGCTTCCCCGTCGAACGCGGCGGGCGCAGCCGACGAAGCA
>CAZFLI010000045.1:682-1380 GCA_964519845.1 uncultured Anaerolineaceae bacterium
CGTGGTGGCAGTCGTGCACGCCATTACAACTGGAATTGTGGGCGCCGACGGTCTCTTCGGCCTCGCCTGCCTCGTTGGAGTGGCGGCGATTGGTGCCTGCGTCTTCCGGCGCTACTGGCTGGCCAGCCATGCGTTCGCACGCAGGTTCATGGCTGCCCTCGAGGATGCACTCGCCGCGGGGCGGTGAAGCCGGCCGGAGCCCACGTCGTCCGGTTGCCTGGCCGCCAGGGTCGGCTACGCGTCAGCCCCGCCTCGCTTAGCCCTCACTCAGGTCGTTGGCCTCGTACGCGCTGCCGGCCTCGTGGGCGGCGTGCCAGGGCTCTGGTAGGAGCCTGAAGGCCCGTCCGCCGGGAGACCGGATCCCGGCGAAATGCCGCCGATCGAGCGCGACGATCAGGTCGGTGCCGAGCCGGTCGGCCAGGACGGCGATCGATGCGTCGACCGTCCCGAGCGGGAAGTCCACGTAGCGGTCGACGAGGTCGGCGATGAGCGGCCAGTCCACGGGCAAGGGCGCGTCGATCTCGAAACCGGCCAGACCGCGGGCAAACGCCGCCTCCGCGGACGTTCCAAGGCGCCGTTCGATGACGTACGCGGCCTCCGCGACGGCGAGCGCCGGGAGGACGAGGTAGAGGTCGCGCCGGCTCAGGACCTCGACGCAACGGGCGTGCTCCGGCTCCGACGTGTCCGCCGCGGCGATG
>CAZFLI010000045.1:1390-7380 GCA_964519845.1 uncultured Anaerolineaceae bacterium
CGCAGGTACTCCCCTTCCCTACCGGCGATGCCGGGCAAGCCGCTCGCCCCAAGGGAGGCGAACGGGAGGGGACGCGGGCCTGGCTCGCCGATCCCCAGTCGGGCCTCGATGGCCTCGCGTGCGATCTGAGAGACGGGCACACGCTGGCGCGCGGCCTCTCGCTCGAGAGCCGCGGCCAGGTCGTCGGGCAGGCTGATCGTTGTGCGCTTCATACGTGCATACTGCATCCAGCCCGTTCGCCCGTCAATCGCCCCTTCACCGAGCCACCCCGACCAAAGGGCCGTATCGTACGTGGAAGGGGTCGGACTCGGCCGCCCAACCCCCGAAGAAGGGCTTATGACCACAGTCGTTGTCACCGGCACAGCTCAAGGGCTGGGCTTCCGCCTCGCCGAGGCGTACCTCGAGCAGGGCGCAACCGTCTTCGGGCTGGATCGGCTCGACCAGACGGCCGAGCTGTCCCGCAGCTATGGCGATCGCTTCCACGCGCTCCAGTGCGACATCACCGACGAGGATCAGGTCCGCCGCGCCGCTGAGGAGGTCGCTCGCGCGACCGGTGCCGTGGACCTTCTCATCAACAACGCCGCGATCTATCTCGAGAGGCCGTTCACCGAAGCGAACGAGTTCGACGCGGACACGGCACGCCGGACGTTCGACGTCAACGCCGTGGGTCCGCTCCTTATCAGCAAGCACTTCTTGCCGCTCGTGCTCGCCGGCTCGGGCAAGAAGATCGTCAACATCTCGTCGGAAGCCGGGAGCATCTCGCAGAACTGGCGATCGCGCGAGTACGCCTACTGCATGTCGAAGGCGGCGCTGAACATGCAGTCGGTGATCCTGCAGCGGCGCGTCAAGGACGACGGCGTGAAGGTGCTGGCCATTGCGCCGGGCTGGATGCGGACGGCCATGGGCGGAGCGGATGCGGACCTCGACCCGAGCGAATCGGCAAGCGGCATCGTCGACGTGATCGCGCGCAACTCCACGCTCGACGGTCCGATGTATCTGGACTACACGGGCAAGGTGTGGGAGTGGTGAAGTGACCGCGAAGCGAATCCTCGTCTTTGGCGGCGAGGAGAACCCGTACCACGACTTCTCGATCCAGGGCCCGTTGCTCGCGCGGTTGGCCGCGGAGGCCGGCTACGAGGCCGAGGCCACCTGCGACCCCGCCGCCTTCGAGCCCGCGCGGATCGCTCCTTTCGACGTGATCTCGATCCTGGCATCCGCCGGCAGCCTGGCGCCCGAAGACGAGCAAGCGCTGCTGAACGCGGTGATCGGCAACCCGTGGGGCGACACCGGCGCGCCGAAGGGGCTCCTGGGCATCCACGGCGCGACCGTGGTCACGTCGGCTTCGGGGGCGTATCAGCGGATGCTCGGCGCCCGTTTCCTGGCACATCCGCCGCTCGGGCCGTTCTCGGTCAAGGTGGAGGCGCCCGACCATCCGGTCATGCGCGGCGTGGGCGACTTCTCGACCTCGGACGAGCTGTATCTGATGGAGGAGCTCGCGCCGTTTGACGTCCTGCTCGGCGCCGAATTCGACGGGTTTCGCCGCCCGCTCGCCTGGGTCCGCCCGTACGGCCTGGGCCGGGTCTGCTACTGCGCGCTCGGCCACGGCACGGAGCAGCTCGAGCACGAAAGCGTGCAGCGGATCCTGCGCAACGCGCTCGACTGGCTCTGTCAGCGTTGAGGTCCCGCGCCCGGGCCGCGCCCCGGGGTCATGGGACCGTGAGAATACGCGCGACTTTCGGTGGCTGAGGGGCCGGACATCTCGGTTAAGACTGTCTTAGCTCTAGAGTCGGGGCGACGCGGGAGCGGGAAGCGGCATACCATCCCGGCGCGTCACGGCCTGCGGGGGCTGGCGACAACGCTGCCACGCGACAGCAGTAGCCCAGAGGTACGAAATGCCGCGCATAACCAGAAACGGATTCACGGACCTGGCGATCTTCATGGTGGGCTTCGGGCTCTTCATGGGCCTCATCTTCCCGCCCTTCGTCGTCCTCCTTGGGATGCCGGCGGCGAACGCCTTCACGCTGCTGTTCGCCGGCTCGTGCATCGCCGCCGGGCTGTGCGTCGGCGCGATCAACTGGCTGGCGGCGCGCCGGATCGTCGGACACCATCTCACCGTCCTGAGCAACAAGATGGACCAGGTCGGCCTCGAAGTGGACAAGATCATCGTCGACGACGAGTGGTGGCACGCTGATCCGGCCCGCTGGTACATCCCCGTCGAGTCGGACGACATCCTGGGCCGCCCGGTCAAGGCCTTCGACCGTCTCGTCCAGGCCCTGGCTCGGTCCCTTCGCTACGAGAACGCCGGGCGCTCGTTCGCCGAGATCCTGGTCATGTCCTCGGACCTGGGCGACCTCTCCAGATCCGCCCTCGAATGCCTGCTGCTCGAGACGCACGCACCCGGCGGCGCGATCGTGAGCCGCACGGCCTCGGGCATGACTGTGCTCGCCATGCGCGGCATCGACAGCGTGGACTCCGTCCAGCGCTGCGACCTGGCCCTCGAAGTCCTCGAGTCGGGCATGCCGGCGGGCAGGAGCGGCGAGTGCCACGCCTATCTCGCCGATAGGGCGACCGAGGTCAAGGAGATCTACGCCGCGCCGTTCCTGTACGGCGGCGAGGTGCGGGGCGCCATGCTGCTGGCCGAATCGAACGCCATCTCGCCCTACGCCAGGGCGGTGACCGACCTGTTCGCCCGCGACATCGGCCTTGCCGTGGCGACGCTGACCGCCGCCCGGGAGCCCGCTGCGGCCTGATCGATCGCCGCGACGGCCAGGCGGTCCCCTACTCCGCCGGAGTGGCCGGGCTGAGTGTCGCCGCGAGGTCTGCGGGCAGATTCGGATCGCCCGACATGAACCAGCTCCGGAACCAGGTCGGGAAGCGGGCGCCGAGCACTCGGTCGAGGCCGTAGTAGTTGCCCGCACCCATCCCGGCCAGGGCCAGGAGAACCACCGCGTAAGTCGCGTGCTCCTCGACGATGCCGTTGGTGAAGCTCCAACCGGCGAGGAAGAAGAAGGCCATCATCAGCGCCCCCATGGACCCCGCGAAGCGCGTCACGATGCCCAGGACCAGGGCGACGCCGATGCAGACTTCGCCGGCCACGACGAGGTTGTTGATGATCGTCATCGCCGTGGCGTTGTCGGCCAGCGAGACCCAGAAGCTGTGCGTCGGGTTGTACACCGCGTCGGGATCGGGCGTCCCGGTCACGAAGGGCCAGCCAAGCGACCCGCTCGTCCCGAACTTCAGGAATCCTTGCGCCGTCCACGACCCGGGCAGGCCTTCGTTGAACACCTTTCCCAGGCCGGCCCATACGAAGATGACGCCGACGACGACACGCAGCAGCGCCGCCCCAAAGCGGCTGATCGGCGAGTAGATGTACACGACCTGCACCTCCCTACGTGGACGGGCAGTCCACTGGCCCGATTATGCGCGCGGCCGAAGATGCCAAGCGGCTCGACCTCTCCGGACGCACGCTAGGATGACGCGATGCGGGCCATGCGGGCGATGGGACTCTCGTAGTCGCCTTCGACGGCAGCCACAACCCGAATCCGCACGATTCGGGTCAGAGCACCACCCGGAACCCCCGCAGGTGCGGAGCTTCCTCAGTCAGTTCTGATTCGCGCCACGGCCCAGACCCAAGCCCCTTGGGCACCGCGGGCCCTCGCCGCATCGCGAGTTGTGCTCGAGTGCGGTCACCGCCGGGCGATGATCCGCTTGCGAATAGGCAGGAGCGCAACCAGGGCCGCCGTCCCCGCCAACACGAGGAGCGACACGGGAGCGCCGGCTCCCGAGTTCCCGGCCTCTCCGGCGGTGCTGGTCGGCGGAGGCGAGGTCTCGGGCTGGACAACGTAGGTCCGGAAGGCGAAGTCCAGAACGCAGTAGCTCGTAGGGTCGGCCTCGTGGTCGCTGACGTACTGGGGGAAGGTCTTCCAGCCGCTGTCGTCGATCAGCGCCTGCCCGCCCGCGTAGTCGTCCGAGCAGACGCCGCGCCAGGTGATCGAGCCGACGGGCTCGATGACGAGGGCGTACTGGGTGCCGCTCGTCACGGATGTCGGGGCCCCGAAGTTGAACGTGAGCCAGCCGTCGCCGCCCGTTTGAGTGTCGGTCGCAAGGGGCGAGCCCGTGGGGAGGCCACCGCTGGTGGCGAAGATGCCTGCGGTGATCGTGGGGTCTGTCTGCGCGGCGACGACCACGTTCACTTCGACGTCCGACAGCTGGCCGCTCATTCCGGCCGTGAAGGTCTGGGCGGCATCGATGCCGCCGAAGCCGACGAGGTCCCAGGTCGAGCCTGCCTGTTCCTGGTCGAGGACGCCGCTCGGGGCTGCGGCCAGCAGCGAGCCGGTCGCAAAGACGAACACCGCCACGATGCCCACGCCAACGCGTGCCAGTAGGATTCGCATTATCTCCTCCAGATCTGCTACTGCGGGTTCTGCGAGGCGAGGCCCCGCCAGGCCTGCGCCCTCGTGGAGATTCAAGGATACGCCGTCCTTCAACCCGTCCGGGCAGGGCGCCTGGGCGGACGAGTCGGCCTGTCGGACCCTTGGCTGGCGTGCGACCCAGCCTTCGTCGATCCGCCGCCGCGGTGTCGCCTTAGGTACGGGGGACGCGCGCGCGATTTCGGAGTACCGTGGAACTCCCAACCTCATCTTCACAGCTCGACGGTCCGGCTGACCCGAGAGCCAATATGTCGCGCCATCTTGCGGACCCTCTCGGCCCCCGACGCGAAGAGCGGGGGTGAATGTCCAGGAGAGCGCGATGCGCAGGTTCGGCAGACGTATTCGGGCGATGGCTCGGCGCCACTTCGCGCTGACAGTCGGCCTGACGATTGCCACCGTGGTGATTGCCGGCGGCTTCTCGCTGGCCGCCCTGAGTGGGGCCTTCAACGCCCCCGCCGTCGAACCCGCTCCGGGTGCCGGCGCCTACACATTCAGCGCGGATTGGACGCTGCTGGATCTCGAGCGCCACATCGACGCGGGCGAGGTCGCGACGATCGCGCTGGTATCCGGCACGACGTCGAGTCCGGCGACCGACGTGCTGGCTGCCCGAACAACGAGCGGTCAATGGGTCCGGATAACCCTGGCCGTCTCCCCCGCCGACGCGCTGATTGCCCTGCGCAGCCTGGGCTACGGGCGTCTCATAGCGGCCGATTCAGTGGCCCAGCTGCCCCCGGCCGACGGCGTGGCCGGCTCCGGCACCCAATCCTCCGATCCCCTGGGCAGCATCGTGCAGTTCGCCATGTTGGGGGTCGTGCTCGTCGTTGCGGTGGTGGTCTTCCGCAGGAACGGGTTCGGCGGCCAGGCATCGGGCAACTACGAGGTCGTTCTGCCGGCCGACGTCCGCGGTTTGGACGGCGACACCGGTTCTGTCGCACGGGCGGTGCGCTTCGCCGACGTCGCCGGCTGTGATGAGGCCAAGCTCGAGCTGACCGAGGTCGTCGAGTTCCTGAAGTTCCCGCAGCGCTTCCGCGCTCTGGGGGCCAGCATCCCGCGCGGCTTGCTCCTGTTCGGACCTCCCGGGACCGGCAAGACGATGCTCGCCCGAGCGACCGCAACCGAGGCCGGGGTCCCCTTCGTATCGATGTCCGGCTCGGGCTTCGTTGAGATGTACGTCGGGGTCGGCGCCAAGCGGGTGCGCAACCTCTTCGCCGTCGCCCGCAAGTTCGGCAAGGCCATCATCTTCGTCGACGAGATCGACGCCCTCGCGAAGGTCCGCGGCGGCAGCAACCCGAACGACGAGCGCGAACAGGCGCTCAACCAGCTGCTCGCGGAGATGGACGGCTTCTCGTCGGCCGACTCGATCGTCGTGATAGCGGCCACCAACCGCATGGACACCCTGGACCACGCGATCCTTCGGCCCGGACGGTTCACCCGCAAGGTGAACGTGCCCTTGCCCGACATCGACGGTCGCCGCGCCATCCTGGGCATTCATGCCGTCGGCAAGCCGCTCGATGACGCGGTCGACATGGAGGCGCTCGCCCGGCGCACCGCTGGAATGAG
>CAZFLI010000045.1:7480-13502 GCA_964519845.1 uncultured Anaerolineaceae bacterium
GCTCTGGGGGTAACCGTCTCATCGTCCGAGGACGACAATCTGCCGTCCGAGTCGGACCTGCGGGCAAGGCTGGTCGCTCTCATGGGCGGTCGCGCGGCCGAAGCCATTCTGTTCGAAGACGTAACCGGCGGGGCGTCCGACGACTTCGAAAGGGCCTCCGACATCGCCACCAGGATGGTCACCCATTGGGGCATGGGCCACGATCCGGACTCCACGACTCCCGGCGCTTCCGGCCGGGGTGCCCTCAGCTTCCGGGTTGTCGGCGAGGACACCTCCCTTTCCGTCGGTCTCCGCGCGGCCGTGGACCGGACGATCAACTCGATTCTCGATCAGGCCTACACGCAGGCCCGAGAGGCTCTCCTGGCCGAGATGAAGCGGCTGACGCACGTCGCTGCCTACCTCTACGAGCACGAACGCATCGATGGAGCACAGTTCGAAGCCCTGTTCGACGGGAGCCTCGCGCCTTCGGCCGATGTGCAGATGCAATGGCGCAGTGCCAAGAGCAGGCCGCGGAGCTGGAATGAGATCGACGACCTGATCGCGATGGCCGTCGCCACCGGGAAGCCCTCGCCAGTCGGCCGCGCCGGCGCGGCGCAGTCGAGCCGCCCGAAGATCGGGCGCCGGCGCGCCCATTCGCGTTCCACTCTATCCGCCGCGCGCCTGCTGCTGGTGAACTGGTGGCAGCGCGGCTCGCGGGGCGCCGATCGCCCAGCCGACTAGGCTGGGGCCGCCCAGTCCGGCGGTCAGCCACGCTCACACGGCCGCGAGTATGCCCACCAGTTCCTGGTCCAGGGGGGTTCGGAGGTCTTCCGGGCCGCGCCAGGTGAAGATGCCGAAGTCGCCCTTCCACTCCCAGGCCGACCAGGCCATCCCAGCCTCACGCATGGCGGCCGTGATGTCGCGGTAGTAGGCCAGGCGGTCGGCGCGCGGAACGGTCGGCAGGCAGCCGAACTCACCGCAGTAGAGCTGGAGGCCGGTCTCTCTGGCTCGATCGATCGCGGGCGCGAAGAGGCGGCGCAGGCGTTCGGGCCCCCAGTCGTCGCCCGCGTCGGCGGTCTCCCTCCGCAGCTGGTCCGAACCGTTCGCGCGGAGCGCCGCCAGTTCGTCCGGCGTGGTGACCGGGCCGGGATAGTGGACCGAGCCTTCGAAGTGCGGGAACGACGTCCAGTAGGCGCGGTAGTGGGTAAGCAGCAGGGGCGCGTACGTGTGAACGCTCAGGATGATGTTCGGATCGCCGGAAGGGACGGCCAGGAGGGGCAGGCCCTCAGGCTGCTGCCACAGGTTCGGCCCCAGGAAGAGGACCCGGTCCGGCTCGAGTGCTCGAACGACGCCATGAGCCTGGACAACGAGACGGTTCCAGTCTTGCGGATCGGGCGCCACGGGCTCATTGAGGAACTCGTAGGCGACCTCGCCGACCGGCAGATGCCCCAGCCGTGCGGACAGTTCACGCCAGAGGTCGAGGAAGTGGCGCTGGGCGCCCTCGTCCGTCCAGAGGGTGATGACGCTGCCCTCGTTCACCGAGTTGAAGTGGTGGCTCCCGACCGTATGCAGGTCCACGAGCACGCGCAGGCCGGCATCGCGACTCCAGCCGATGCCATCCAGGAGGCGGCCGAATTCGGCCTCGTTGGGCTTGCCGTCCGGCTGCCACAGCTCCTTCTCGTCGACCGGCAGGCGGACGTGGTCGAAGCCGAGCCGGGCCAGTTCGGCCAGGTCCTCGCGCTTCAAGTACTCCTCCCGGGGCGCCCAGCCGAAATCCTGCGACAGCCAGTGGCTCAGATTGACGCCGCGGTTGACGGCGAAGCCGGACGGATTGGCGACCATGGGCTCGACACCTCGCATACGCCGGCTCGACTGGGACGGGCCGTGCAGCGACGATCATCGCACTTTGCCGCCGGCCGTCTAGGATTGGGCGATGAAGACGACAAGGCCCGCCAAATCGCTCGTCAAGCCGGTCCTCCTGGCGCTCGCTGCCGGGATCGTCGCCGCCTGCGCCGGCTCGAATGCCTCACCCTCCGCCAGTCGCGTCCCCGCCACTCAATCGGCCGACTCGAGTGCGGGTCCCGTCAGCACCGTCTCCATCAACGCCGGCGGCCCGACGATCGGCGGGTTCTGGGCCGATCGGTTCTTCACCGGCGGCGCTACCTACGGCAACAGCTCGATCGTGGACACCTCGCAGATCACGGCCGGCCCACCCCCGGCGGCGGTCTTCGGCACCGAGCGCTACGGGGCCATGACGTACGTCATCCCCGATCGTTCGGGCCGCCAGGTAGTGACCCTCTACTTCGCCGAGACCTATGTCACGGGCCGGGGCCAGCGCGTCTTCGACGTGTCCATCAACGGCACGGCCGTCTTGACCGGGTTCGACATCTTCGCGACTGCCGGCGGAGCCAACCGGGCCATCGCGTCGACATTCCAGGCTACGGCCGACGTTCACGGCGACGTGGTCATCGACTTCATACCCGGCACCGAGAACCCCAAGATCAACGCCATCACCGTGACCGGCCCCGGGACCACCGCTACGCCCCAGCCTCCAGCGCCGTCGCCCACGCCCGCGGCGCCTCCGACGAACAGCCCGGACGCCAAAGCGAGCGCCGGTTGCGGCAAGACGCCCACTCTGGCGAACGGGACGATCGACATCGAGAGCGGCGGCACGCGGTCATACATCCTGCGCGCCCCGGACAACTACGACGCCGACCACCCGTACCGCCTGGTGATCGCCTACCACTGGATGGGCGGTACGGCTCAGCAGGTCGCGGACGGGACCGGCGCTACGGAGAGCCCGTTCTACGGGCTGTGGGGGCCGGCCAACAACAGCACCATCTTTGTGGCTCCGGTCGGTCTGGGCTCCGGCACGCGGACCGGCTGGCCGAACGTGGGTGGCGGGGATGTCGCATTCACGGACGCGATCCTGGCCCAGCTGGAGAACGCCCTCTGCATCGACACCAGCCGCATCTTCGCGACCGGGTTCAGCTACGGCGCGGGAATGTCCTACGCTCTCGCCTGCGCCAGGCCGGACGTCTTCCGGGCCGTCGCGCTCTTCTCCGGCGCCCAGTTGAGCGGCTGCGATGGCGGCACCGCCCCGATCGCCTTCTACGCATCGCACGGCATCGGTGACAGCGTTCTGGACATCTCGCAAGGCCGGATGCTGCGCGACCACTTCGCCGAGGTAGACGGCGTGACGCCCCAAAGCCCGCCCGAACCGGCGGCCGGCAGCGGAACCCACATCTGCACGAAGTACGACGGCGGATCTCCCAACTACCCGGTCGAATGGTGCGCCTTCGACGGCGATCACACCCCGAACCCGCACGACGCCGGCCGGACGACCAGCTGGAACCCGCCCGAAGCCTGGGCCTTCATCAGCCAGTTCTGACGTCACCCATCGAGTGTCGTCGCCGCCGGTCTCCGGGCCTTCAGTCCTGCCACAATGAGTGGCATGATCCCGACCTCCGTGCCGTCCGATCTCGACCGGCCGCCCGTGACGGCGGCGGCGCGGCCCGATCTCCGGCGAATGGCGGGCACCAACCTGGTCCTGGGCGGCATCGTCTTCGTCGCCTGGCTGCTCCTGGGCGGCGAACGGGCCCTGCAGGCCGTGGCGAACCACTGGCAGGTTTCGCTCACCATGATCTTTGGGTCGCTGGTCGGCGGCGGCACGTCCGAAGGCGGCGGTGCCATCGCCTTCCCGGTCATGACCAAGGCTCTGGCTATTCCGGCCCCGCAGGCGCGCCTGTTCACGTTCGCCATCCAGAGCGTGGGGATGGGCGCCGCCACGCTCACCATCGCTCTCAACCGGGTACCGGTCGAATGGAGGGCCATCCGCAACGGGGCGCCCTGGGCCGTCCTCGGCGTCGTCGTCAGCGCGCTGGCGCTGGCGCCGCGGCTCGACGCTCCGAGCGTGCGGCTGCTCTTCACGGCCATCCTGGTCAGTCTGGGGCTGGCGCTCGCGATAAGCCGCCGCTGCGCCCCCGACAGGCTTGACGCGCTGGCCCGCGTCGGCTCGAAGGAGCGGGCAGCTCTGTTTGTCGCCGGCCTGGCCGGTGGCATGCTCTCCGGCGCCGCCGGCCTCGGCGAGAACACCGTCATGTTCGCCCTGCTCGTGCTGGGCTTCCGCGTCTGCGAGCGGGTCGTGACGCCGACGACGGTGGTCCTGCTGACCTTCGTGAGCTGGGCCGGCTTCGCCACGCATGTCTTCCTCATGGCCGATTTCACCGGGCCGGTGGTGGACATGTGGCTGGCCGCCGTGCCGATCGTGGCCATCGGGGCCCCGACCGGGGCGCTGATCTGCACCCGCATGTCGCGCGACACGATCGTCCGCCTCCTGTACGTGCTGATCAGCGTGGAGTTCGTGTCGACCCTGCTCCTGGTGCCGATGTCGGGCGAGCGGGCAATCCTGTTCGGTTTGGCGATCGTGGGGTTCACCCTGATCTGCTTCCAGATGGCGACGGGCGGACGCTGCCAGGATGCGAACGGCAAGGGCGCCGGTGACGCGAGCGTGCCGGGCTGACTAGCCCGCGGTCACCTGCGGCTGCCACGGCGTCACCGAGGTGGCGCCCTTCGTGACCACCACGAACGTGTCGGCCGTGGCCGGCAGCCACGGACCCACCGTACCGTCCGGCCACTTGATCCGAATCTGAGCATCGGTCGCGCCGCCGAGCCCCAAGTGGGTCCAGGTGAGCTGGCCGCCGGCGTGGCCGCCACCGATCGTCACCTCGCGACGCATCGTCCGCTCGCCGGCCTGGACTTCGATCCACGCCCCGATCGCGTCGGTGTTCGGAGCCGCCTGGGCAAGGCGAATGTCCAGCCAGTGGCCCATCGGCGACGGGTTGGTTGCGTCGCCGGTGCCCACGTTGCGCCACAGCTTGGCCGGGGCCTGGTAGAACATCTCCACCAGATCCAGCTGCCCGTCGAGGTTGAAGTCGGCCAGGGCCGCTCCCCTGCCCCGGTCGAAGTCCACGATCCCGGCCGCCTCGGCCCGGTCCACGAACGTCCCGTCGGGCCGGCCAAGGAACAGCGCGCTCGGGTCGTGCGAGGCGTATTCGGGTACCGCGCTGGGGTTGCCCTTGGTGATCAGGATGTCGATCAACCCGTCGTTGTTGACGTCCTGGAACTCAGGGTGCCAGGAGGTCGAAGGCAGCACATCGCCCCCGACTCCCGGGCGGGCGGAGGTCACGCCCATCTTGAGCGCGATGTCCTGGTAGATCGGCTGCCCGGGCCCGCCGGCGAGCCTCTGAAGCCGGTTGTCGGCCTGGCTCGTGAGGAAGTAATCCGGCCTGCCGTCTCCGGCCAGGTCATAGCCGGCGATCCCCATGCCCTGGATCTGCACCGACTTCCAGCCGTCCGCCGCCGTGTAGAGCCGGGGCGCCTCTCCCGGCACGATCCGCCACAGCTGCTCCTGGCCGCCGATGTAGTAGTTGCGGTCGTTCGCCACCCGCAGGTCCCGCTGGCCGGTGCCGCTCCAATCGCTGAAGAGCAACGATAGAGAGCAGTACCCGGGCTCCAGGGCGATGGCCGGGCCGTAGCTCGTGCCCGAGGAATCGGGCCGGATGAGCATGGGCGAGTCGCAGTCGAGCGACAGGCTGCCGTCCGCCTTGAACGCGCGGAAGCGGCCGAAGGCGAGCGTCGGGAGCCGGTTCGTCGCCTCCCAGGTTGCGCTGAAGGCGATCGAAAGGCCGTGGCCGCCATCGATCCCCCAGGTCTCGTTGGCCGCTTCGAACCGGCAACCGCCCAGGCCTCGCAGGACGACGTTCCCGCCTGCCCGCAGAACCGCCAGATCCGAGTTGCCGTCGCCGTCGATGTCGAGCGGGTAGGCGCCGGTCACGCCGATGAGATCGGTGGCCGCGTCGTGGATGGCGGTGAAGCGCAAGGCGCCGCCGATGGGGCTGTCGTTGCGGTACAGCACGGCCGGGCTGGTGCCGCCGGACATGTAGATCTCCGGCCGGCCGTCGCCGTTGCAGTCGAACACCGCCACGCCGGCGCCCGTGTCGTAGGTGGCCTCGCCCTGGTAGATCTGGTCGATGCCGGCCGC
>CAZFLI010000046.1:0-13351 GCA_964519845.1 uncultured Anaerolineaceae bacterium
ATGATGTAGTCCAGCTCGTCCGGGTCGACGTTCGTGTCGCCGGTGCCGATGATCGGGAGCTCCAGCTTGCGGGCCTCGGTGACCGCGATGCGTTCCCGGTGCGGGTCCACGATGAAGACCATGCCGGGCAGGCGCTTCATCTTGCGGATGCCGCCGAACGAGCCGCGCAGGCGCTCCATCTCTTCGACCAGCTTGGCGACTTCCTTCTTGGTGAGCCGCTCGAAATCCCCGCTGGCCTCCCGGGCCTCGAGCTGGTCCAGCAGCGCGATGCGCTTCTTGATCGTCATGAAGTTGGTGAGCATGCCGCCCAGCCAGCGGCGATTGACATACGGCTGGCCGGCCCGGGTGGCCTCCTGCAAGATGGGCTCCTGGGCCTGCTTCTTGGTCCCGACGAAGAGGACCGACTCACCGCGGGCGACGGTCTCGCGGGCGGCGTCGAGCGCCACGTCGAGCCGCTTGACGGTCTGGGCGAGGTCGATGATGTGGATCCCGTTGCGCTCGGCGAAGATGTACGGGCGCATCTTGGGATTCCAGCGACGAGTCTGGTGGCCGAAGTGAACGCCGGCCTCCAGGAGCTGTCGCATCGAAACGGACGGCATGAACTGTCCTCCTGCGGTTGTACCTCCGCAGCGCTCCCGCCGGGAACCGGTCCGCTGATAGCGACCCGGCACCGCCCCGGCACGGCACTCTGCGTGTGATCTCCGCCCCGCCCCCGCGGGCGCGACGGGTGCCGTGGCGACGCCACGACCGGCGCGGAGTGTAGCACACAGGTGGGTGTGGCTCAGTCGCCCGCATCCGACTTCAGCGGGCCAGAGCGTCGCGGTACAGCGTCACCCGCCGGCCGCCGTTGCCAGGCTCGACGACCGCCAGGTCCAGCGCGACCGGCAGGCAGGGCAGGCTCGAACCGTCGGGCAGACAACCGGCTTCGAGCAGGCGCCCCAGCCCACGTACGACGTGCTCCCGCTTCCGCCGCCCGAAGCTCTCCTCCCCACCTCCGAAGAGCCGCGTCCGGCGCCAGCGAACCTCCACTACCACCAGCCTGGCAGGCGGACCCGGATCGACCGCCACGATGTCCAGCTCGCTGCGCCCGGCGTGGACGTTGCGGCCCAGGATCCGCCAGCCTCTGGCCTCCAGTCGCGCGGCCACCAATCCCTCCGCCTCGTCGCCGGCCAGCTGGCCGGGCGTGCGCCTCTCCGCCATCTCACCCTCCGCAGTCAGGCGATCGGCTCGGCCTCCTCCGGCTCGAGCTCGTCGTCTTCGGCCGCCTGCTCATCCTCCCACAGGGCCATTTGCTCCCGATTGCGGCAGGAGGCGAAGGTGACCCGGTGAATGGGGCTGAGACCCAGCGCGTCCAGCCCGGACCGGTGCTCGGGGGCGGCGTAGCCCTTGTTGGCGGCCAGGCCGTAGCCCGGGTAGCGGCCGTCCATCTCCTCCATCAGGCTGTCGCGCGCGACCTTGGCCACGACCGAGGCGGCCGCGACCGAAGCGCACAGACGATCGGCCGATACCAGGACCCTCTGGTGGACCCGCACCTCCGGCAGCGAAACGGCGTCGAGCAGCAGCGCGTCGGGCCTGATCGGCAGCCGGGCCGCGGCGAGAGTGCTGGCCAGCAGCGTCGCCTGCAGGATGTTGATGCGGTCGATCAGCTCCGGTCCGACGAAGGCGATCGACCAGGCCAGCGCCCGGGCCCGAATCTCGAGGTCCAGCCGCCGCCGCTCCTCCGGCTTGAGCAGCTTCGAGTCGCGCAGCCCGGCCGGCTTCCAGTTGGGCGGGAGGATCACCGCTGCGGCGGTTACCGGGCCGGCCAGGCAGCCGCGGCCGACCTCGTCGATGCCGGCCACGTGGCGGAAGCCGCGGCCCCACAGCACCTTCTCCTCCGCGAAGTCGGGGTCGAGGCGCCGGCTATGCCAGACCGCGACCTCGAACCTGCCCCGGGGGGCGCCGGGCCCGAGAACAGTCGGACCCCGGCGGGCCGCTGAGGGCGACCGTTCGGGGTCCTCGATCTGCCGACTGGAGCGACGGGCGGCGGCCACGTGGCTCCCAGGCTCTACTGAGTGCTGCTGACGCGGCGCTCGCGCAGCGTGGCCGCCTTGCCGACGCGCTTGCGCAAGAAGTACAGCCGCGCCCGTCGCGCCTGGCCGTGGCGAACGACTTCGATCTTGTCGATGCGAGGGCTGTTGACCTTGAAGGTCCGTTCCACGCCCACCCCGCTGGCGATGCGGCGGACGGTGATCGAGCGCATGCGCATCACGACGCCCTCGAACACCTGGACGCGCTCGCGGGTGCCCTCGACGACGCGCGCGCTCACACGCACGGTGTCGCCCGGGCTGAGCTCCGGGATATCCGTCCGGATCTGGTCCTGGGTAATCTCGTCGAGCACGTTCACGGCGTTCCCTGCTGTCTGGTCAAGCGGCGCTGGCTGCGCACTGGGTCCTGTGTAGACGCAGCCCGGCTGCGTAGAGGGCGCATTTGATCGGGCCGCCGGGGCGGCCGACGGCGAAGGATAGCACAACCGAGCCGGCGCGCCGAATGCTCACGCTTGTTCGCCCTGCTCCTCCCGCCGGACCTCATCGAGCAGCTTCGCCTCCTCTTTCGTCAGCGGCCGCTCGGCCAGCAGCTCCGGTCGCCGGGCAAGGGTCCGGCGAAGCGACTCCTTGAGCCGCCACTTTCGAACCTGTTCGTGGTGGCCGCTGGTCAGGACGCCCGGCACGGCCAGCTCGCGGAAGACCGGCGGGCGGGTGTACTGCGGGTACTCCAGCAGACCGGCCGCGAAGGACTCCTCGGCCGTGGAATCGGCGTCGATGGCCCCGGGCAAGAGGCGCAGGATCGTGTCGACGACCACCAGAGCCGGTATCTCCCCGCCCGACAGCACGTAGTCTCCGATCGACAGTTCCAGGTCCGCCATGGACCGGACCCGCTCGTCCACGCCCTCGTAGCGCGGGCAGAGCAGGATCAGGTGGGTCCGCTCGGCCAGGTCGTGGGCCCGCTTCTGGGCAAAGACCTCGCCCCCCGGGTCGAGCAAGATGACCGTACTGTCCGAGCCGCGCAACTCGTCGAGGGCGGCCGCCACCGGCTCCGGGCGCAGGACCATGCCCGCTCCCCCGCCATAGGTGTAGTCGTCCACCGACTTGTGCCGGCCCAGGCCCCAGCGCCGCAGGTCGACGATACGCACCGTCGCCAGGCCGCGGGCCTGGACGCGGCCCGGGATGCTCTCGGCCAGCGGTGCCTCCAGCATGGCCGGGAAGAGGGTCAGGACGTCTATCTGAAGCGGTGGCCGGGGCGCGTCGGTCATGCCTCGTCCCGGTCCTCGCCGCGCAGCCCCAGGGCCTCGCCATCCACGATGATCCGCCCATTCTCGGGCTCGAAGACGCGGATCATCGACTGCACGACGGGCACGTCGATCTCGCCGGCCGGCCCGGAGACCAGCAGGACTTCGGAACCGCCGGCCCGGTACACGTCCTTCACCGCGCCCAGCGCGGTGCCGTCGACGTCGGCGACCTGCGCTCCGACTATCTGGTGCCAGTAGAACTCGCCCTCCGGCAGGGCCTCAGCGGCTCCGATGACAGCCTCCAGATAGGCGTCTCGAAGCGATTCGGCGGCCGTCCGGTCGGCCAGCTCGGCGAAGCGGACGCGCCAGCCGGAGGCGTCCGGAGCGGACTCGACGATCGTCAGCGGCCCGTCGTCGCCTTCGACGTAGAGCGTCTCCCCGGGTGCGAAGCGATCCTCCGCCCGGTCCGTCAACGGCTCCAGGCGGACCGTGCCGCGCAGCCCGTGGAAGCCCCTTACGCGAGCCACCACGAGCCGCTCGGCGGCCGCGCCCATGCCCTTCACCGATTCGCTCAGCCGATCTCCAACGAGACGCTCTCGCCCTCGCGGGCGGACATGACCTTGAGCAGAGTGCGTAGCGCCTTCGCCACGCTGCCGTTGCGGCCGATCACCTTGCCCATGTCGTCTTCGGCCACGTGAAGCTCGATTACCGTGCCGTCGGGCCCCGAGTGCATCTCGACCTGCACGGCATCCGGGTCGTCCACGAGATTGCGGGCGACGTACTCGACCAATTCCTGGGCTGACATTGCCTACCTCTCGATGTCGCTCGAAACCTACTTGGTGCCCTTGGGGGCGGCCTTGGGGATGACCCCGGCGTTCTGCAGCAGGCGCGCCACCGTGTCGGACGGCTGGGCGCCTCTGGCGATCCAGCCCTTGGTCTTCTCGGCGTCGACCACGAACTCGATCGGCTCGGTGCGCGGGTTGTAGTGGCCGAGCGTCTCGATGGCCCGGCTGTCGCGGGCATTGCGTCCGTCGGCGACGACGACGCGGTAGGAGGGCTGCTTGGTGGCCCCCACGCGGGTAAGGCGAATTCGAACTGCCATGTGCGAGTGCGTTCCTCCTGATGAGAGCGGCTCGGGCCGCAGCCTACCTGGCCACGACCACCAGTCGCAGGATGACTGTCTGGCCGTCGATGACCGAGCAACCGAGGGTGCTCAAACCGTCGACGTAGGGCGCGTAGTTGAGATCGTAGGATTGGGGATCGGACGAGAACGCCGCCCGACCGAGGTCGTCCACGATTGCCGCGACGTCCACGTAGGCCGAGCCGGACCTGGCCGTGCCGGCATAGCCCATCACCGTGCGATAGCCGGCTTGAGCCGCCAGCGACGATGCCTCGGTCGTGTCGAGCATCGCCTTGATGAAATCCTCTCCGTAGCCGGCGATGAGCAGGTCGCCCTCGGCTGCGACGTGGATGTCGACGGATCCGATCGTCCCACCTGAGATCGTCAGTCGGGAGATGGTCGTCTCGTGATAGGTCCACTCCGACGCCGCGACCGAGAGGCCCTGCGGAATGAGCACGGTGTTGGCCAGCACGCCCAGGTTCGCGAAGAGCGTCTTCTTGCCGGCGGCCGTCTCGGCATCCGGGGTCTGAACGACGAGGCCGCCGCCGTACCCGGAGTCGCCGGCCGTCACGACCAGCGCGGAGTCTCCGATCCAGTCGATCCCGCCGATCATCCGCAGCGCGTCCTCGATCTGCCCGGCCAGGTCCGGCTGCTGCTCCGACGCTCGCTGACCGTCAAGGATGCCCAGGCCGTTGGCTACGGTCTGGTTCACGCTGTGCAGTTCGATCACAGCCACGGCCGACCCGGGAAGCCTCCCGGCCAGCACGCCCTCCCGGCTGCCCGAGGCCGGCGAAGCGGTCGGCTTGGGTATCTTCATCTCGATCGTCATCCGGTCCGACTCGGCCCGCACGGAGCCGGCAACCCAGACCGGCACGGCGCCCAGGTCAAGGTTCGAGACGTCCAGCAGACCGCCCAACGGCCCGATCGCCTCGCTCAGCGGCCCGAGCGCCTCGGTCAACGGCCCGAGCGCCTCCACCAGCGACGCGGCCTCCGCCCTGAGGGCTGCCCTTGGGTTCATGAAGAACGCCGCCACCCGATCGCCGCCCAGAGACTCCATGGCCTCCTGGTAGCCCTCGTCCTCGGCCAGCGACCCGGCAACCGGAGCGTCCAGCCCGGCCTTCACCGCCCCGTCGTTGCCGGCGATGAACACGCGATCCGTGAACGCATAGGCGACCCTGTCCTGCGCCGGCCCGGCTTCGTAGACCGTGGTGCCGGCGTACTGGGACGCCACGAAGTCCAGGCCCATCCTGGCCGCCTCAGAGGCCACCCACTCCTCGCCCTTGGCCCGGTCCTTGAGCGACACGATCAGGGCCCCCTGCGGCGCCGCTCCGCGGCCCAAACCGGAGATGGGCCCGAGGTCCGTCACGGCGATCGAGACCTCACCGGTCGTCCAGGCTTCGAAGGCCGAGGTGTACGTCAACTGCGGCGAGATCTCGCTGCTGATTCGCTTCAGAAGCTCGTCGAAGGCGCTCTCAAACTGGGCTCGGTCCTTGAACCCTGGGAAGTGGGTCAGGAAGTCGGCCAGCTTCTGGTGCTGGTCGCCGGGGAGGTCGGTTCGCAGATCGACGAAGAGCAGCGTCTCGGCAGGGGCGTTGCCGGCCGTCAGCGACCTGGCCGCGCCGCCGGCGCCCGACAGCAAGAAGGCACCGGCCACGCTGACCAGGACCACGATCAGGACGACGCCGACGGCCACGATCCAGCGTCCGCGCCGCGGGCGCCGCGGGAGAGGCGGCTGATGAGCCGGAGCGGCCCCGGCGGCGCTCCCCATGTCTGCCTGCAGCAAATCAGTCACATCGCCCTCCTCAGCCCTGCCCGAGCAAGCCCTGGATGCGCCGGCCCTTGCCGCCGGAGAGCTGCTTCATGACCTTCTGGAGCTCACCGAATTGCTTGACCAGTTGATTGACATCCTGCAGACGCGTCCCGGATCCCTGGGCGATCCTTCGCCTGCGCGAGCCGTTCAGGATCGCCGGGTCGCGTCTCTCCTCCGGCGTCATCGAGCTGATGATCGCCTGGGCGCGCTTCATGTCGCCCCGCTCGACCGACGCTTGAGCCTCCTTCGCCATCCCGCCCATGCCGGGGATCAGCTCGACCAGCTGCCCCAGCGGGCCCATCTTCTGTAGCTGCTGCATCTGCTCGAGCATGTCGTCCAGGCCGAAGCTGTTCTTGCGCAGCTTCTCGGCCATCTTCGCGGCCTGCTTCTCGTCGTAGGTCTCCTGGGCCCTCTCGACCAGGGTCAGGACGTCGCCCATGCCCAGGATGCGGCCGGCCAGCCGGTCCGGGTGGAAAGGCTCCAGGGCGTCGGTCTTCTCGCCCGTTCCCAGAAACTTGACCGGCAGGCCGGTGACGGCGGAGATCGACAGGGCAGCACCGCCGCGGGCGTCGCCGTCGATCTTGGTCAGGACGAGCCCGGTGACCGGCACGGCCTGGGCGAAGGCCTGAGCCACGTTGACCGACTCCTGGCCGGTCATGGCGTCGACCACGAGCAGCGTCTCCGACGCCTTGACGGCCTTCGACAGATCCGCGATCTCCTTCATCAGCTCGGCGTCGATGGTCAAGCGGCCGGCGGTGTCGACGATGACCGTGTCGCGAACGAGCTTGCGCGCTGCGTCCAGGCTGCCCCGGGCGATATCGACGACCTTCGTGCCGTCCGGGGCTCGGTGGACGGGCACGTCCAGGGCCTTGCCGAGCGTCTGAAGCTGATCGGCGGCGGCGGGGCGATACGGGTCGGCAGCCACCAGCAGGGGCCGCCGGCCGGAGCGCACGAGATGGCGGGCCAGCTTGGCCGCGCTGGTCGTCTTGCCCGAGCCCTGCAGGCCGACGAGAACGATGACGGCCGGGTTGCCGGTCAGATGCAAGGACCGGTCGCCGGCGGACAGCAGCGCCACCAGTTCCTCGTGGACGATCTTCACGACCTGCTGACCGGCGGTCAGGCTCTCCAGGATCTCGGCCCCCGTGGCCCGCTCGCGGACGCGGGCCACGAAATCCTTGACCACCTTGAAGTTGACGTCGGCTTCGAGCAGGGCCAGGCGCACCTCTCTCATGGCCACGTCGACGTCGGCCGCGCTGATCCGACCTCGCCCGGTGAGGGAGGCCAGGGTCTGGCGCAGCCTGTCGCTCAGCGCGTCGAACATCGGTGGATAGGACTCCTGATCCGTCCCGCCGGTCCGGCGCGTGGACCGGCGTTGGGCCGCGGATTCTGGCGGCACCGAAAGCGCGCGGAGTGTACCTCATTCGCCCCTTGACCGATAGAGGCCGCCCGGAGTCGGATCCCAGCCCTCCTCCCGGACCGCACCGCGCGACCGTCGCCGCAGGGCTAACGGCCGGCTACTGGCTCGCCTCGGCGAACAGCGCGTCCACGAACGAGGCGGGGTCGAAGGGCAGGAGGTCCCCCAGGCGCTCCCCCACCCCGACGAAGCGGACGGGCAGCGACAGGCTGTCCTCGATGGCGAAGACGATGCCGCCCTTGGCCGTCGAATCGAGCTTGGTCAACACGATGCCGGTCAGGCCCACGGTCTCATGGAACACCTTGGCCTGGGCCAGGCCGTTCTGCCCGGTGGTGGCATCCAGCACGAACAGGATCTCCGGCCGTGAGCCCGGCAACCGCCGGTCGATGACGCGCCGCATCTTGGCCAGTTCATCCATCAGGCTCGACCTGGTGTGGAGGCGGCCGGCCGTATCGGCGATGACCATGTCCACCTTGCGGGCCACAGCGGCGTCAAGGGCGTCGTAGACCACGGCCGCCGGATCCGCACCCGGCGCATGCGACACGAACTGGCAGCCGGCGCGGTCGGCCCAGATGCGCAGCTGGTCGATGGCCGCGGCCCGGAACGTGTCGGCCGCCGCCAGGAGCACAGAATCGCCCTCGGATCGGTACCGGTGAGCCAGCTTGCCTATCGTGGTCGTCTTGCCGGTTCCGTTCACGCCGACCATGAGCAACACGGCCGGCTGGCCCTCTCCGGCGCGGGCCGGGCGCCAGCCAGGATCCCCGGCGATGAGCCGGCTCGCCAGCTCGGCCCGAACGGCCGCCTGGGCATCCGGGGCGTCCCGCCGGGCCCGGGCCTTCTCGACCACCGCGGCCGCCAGGGCACCGCCCACATCCCCGGCGATCAGGATCTCCTCGATCTCCTCCCAGTCGGCGTCTGAGGGCCCCGCGCGCAGAGCGCCGCGCAGCCGGGCCATGAAGCCGCCTCGGCTCTTCTCCAGGCCCGCAGCGAGGTCGCCGGGGACTTCATCGGTTGCCGGCGGCCAAGGAGCGGGCGCAGGCTCGAGCGGGACCGCGGCTTGCTCGGCCGGCTCGGCTTGCTCGGCCGGCTCGATCGTCTCGGCCGGCTCGGCAGGAGGCGCGGCCGGCTCGGGCGGGACGGCGGCCTCGGGCTTGCTGGACTTGCGACGGAAGAACACCTGACCTCCGATCAGCCGGCCCTGGAGGCCTTCGCTCGAGCGACCTGATCGGCCACCTCGCGAGCCTCCTCCAGGCGCAGGCTGATGACGTGACTGATCGCATCATCGCCCACCGTGACGCCGTACAGGGCATCGGCGGTCTCGATCGTGCCGCGATTGTGGGTGATCACGATGAACTGCGTTTGATCGGCCAGCCCGCGCAGCGCGTCGACGAAGCGGCCCACGTTGGCTTCGTCCAGGGCGGCGTCGACTTCGTCGAGCACGCAGAACGGGACGGGATGGATCTCCAGCATGGCGAATAGCAGCGCCACTGCCGTCAGGGCCCGCTCGCCGCCGGAGAGCATGCTCAGCGGCTGGGCCTTCTTGCCGGGCGGGCGGGCCACGATCTCGATGCCGGTCGCGGCCAGGTCTTCGGGATCCGTCAGACTCAGGCGGGCGAACCCGCCGCCGAACAGCTGACGGAACCGGGCGTCGAAGGCGGCCTCGAGGGCGGCGAATGTGGACCGGAACTGGCTGGCGATCATGCCGTTGAGCTGCTCGATAACCGCCCTCGTCTTGGCTATCGCGTCGACCAGATCCGCCCGCTGCGTCTCCAATCCGTCCAGCCGGCTCCTGACAGTCTGGTGCTCCTCCGCGGCAAAGGGATTCGGGGCACCGAGCTCGTGAAAGCGCCGCCGAAGCGTCGCCAGCCGGCTGGCCGGCGGAGGCTCCACCTTGGGCCCTGCGGCCCAACGGGCTCCGGCCGAGGTCAGCGCCTCCTCCAGCGCCAGGGCGTACTCGTCGTCCGCGCCGTCCTGAACGCCGGCCGGCTCGGGCGACGCCTCGACCGCCTCGGGTTGCTCCTCGAGCTCGCCCTCGTCGCCCAGCAGCCGCAGTCCCAGCTCACCCAGCCCGGCCAGTTCGACCAGCACCTGCTCGCGAATCGAATCCAGGGCCAGCCTGGCCTCCATCTCGCCTACCTCGGCGTTGCGGATGCGGTCCTGGCACACACGTAGCTTCTCGCGGGCCCGACCGGCCGCCGTCTCCGCCTCGCCGAGCTGACCTCGCAGGACGGCCTCGGCGCGACGGATCTCCTCGAGCTCGGCCCGGACCGCCCCCTCGCGGATGGCTGCAGCGGCCAGCGACTCGCCCAGCCCTTCTCTATCGGCCCCCAGGGCCCGCTCGCGCTGGCCCAGCTCGGCCGCCTGGCGATCCAGCTGGGCCAGCCGCAGCTGGTCCATCTCGGCCGCGGCGGACGCCCTGGCTCGCCGAGACTCGGCTTCGCGGCGGGCACCTTCGAGCGCGGCCTCCTCGGCCGCCAGCTGATCGCGCCTATTCCGCAGCTCCGCCGCCCGCGCTTCCCACTCACGCGTCGCGCCGGCCTGCTTCTTGGGCACCGCTTCGCCCGCCGACGACTCGCCGCCGCCACGCCCGGCGGCTTCCTCGGCCTGCTGAGCTTCGGCCGCCAGCCGCTCGCGCTCGGCGCTCGCCCGCTCCGCCTGGGCCGCCCTCCAGGCCGCCTCCCGGGCAGCCGTCTCGACCAGGCGAGCCGCGCGCCTCTCCGTCTCCTCCGTCTCCCGCCGCGCAGCCGTGGCCCGCCGCTCCCGATCAAGGGCGGCGTCCAGCGTGGCCCGGGCCGCAACGACCGCCGCGGCCGCCTCCTCCGCGGCCTTCGCCGCCGTCCCGGCCTCCTTCTCCGCGCGCGAAACCTCCTCCCCGAGACGCTCCAGCTCGGCCCGCCGCTCGAGCTGCGATTCGCCCCGGCCGACGGCAACCACCCCAGCCGCCGACGCGACCGCTCCGTCTCGGGTGACCACGATCCAGCCCAGCGGCAGGAGTGGCTGAACGGCCAGGGCCCCTCGCAAATCGGGAGCCCACAGAGCCCGCCCCAGCAGTCGCAACACCGCTCCATTCGGATCGACGCGCACGGCTTCGACCAGCCTGCCTCCGCCGTGCTGCAGGGCAACCTCCAGCGCGGCCTCCGCAGCTTCGGCCTCCCGTTGGGCCGTCCGTGCGGCCTCGCGCCCGCCCGCCGCGCCGGCCCCGGGTTTGAGCACCAGCGTGCCGCGCTGCTCTTCCAGGCCGAGTGCCGTATCGCGGTCCACGACATATCCCCGCACGGCTTCACCAAGGGCTGCCTCGACGGCCACCCGGAAGCCGCTCTCCACCTGCAGCCCATCGGCCACGGGCAGGCCGCCCAGCTTGCGAGCCGCCCTGGCAATCGCGCGGGCCTCCTCCTCGGCCAGCCTCGCGGCCAGAGCCGAGTGCCGCCCGCGCAGCCCGGCCGCCTTCGCAGCCAGCGCCGCAGCCGCCTCGGCCGCGGCGGCGCGGGCGCCCTCTCGCTGATCCAGGCCGGCGCGGGCCGTCTCCCGGGCGGACGCAGACGTCTTCTCGCTCTCCATCGCCGCGGTCAGGGCGGCATGTGGGCCGGTGTGGGCCTCCTCGGCCTCGGCCAGCCGCCCGGCCGCCTCGCGGCTGGCCTCACTCTCGGCCACGGCCGCCCTATCTGCCTCGGCCAGGCGGCGGCGGGCCGTCTCCAGCTCGGCGGCGCGGGCTGCCTCCACACGCCGAAGAGCGGCCAGAGCCTCGCCACGGGCCTGGGTCGTGGCGCGCATCGCGCCTAGCTCCTCCAGCGCCTCGCCCAGCGACCGATCCGCCTCGGCCAGGGCCGCAGCAAGGGCCAGGTTCTGGGCGGGCACAGGCGCGGCCAGATCGCGCCGCTGATGCTCCAGGTCTCCTTCCACCGAGGCCTGTTCGGCCGTCAATCGCTCGCGGTCCCGAGCCACCGCCGCGACATCACTGGCCAGCCTGGCGTCTCGCAGCTGCAGGTCGGTAAGCAGAACCCGCGCCGCCTCGTGGGCGGTCAGCTTCTCGGCTTCGGTGTCGGAGCGGCTGGCCAGCTCGCGGGCGATGGCCGAGGCCGAGTCCTCGGCCTCGCGGAGAGCGGCCAGCGCCGCGTCGGACTCCCCCCGCCCGGCCTTCAGGGCGCGGCCGGCCTCGCGCAGCCGGCCGGCCGACTCGAACCAGCGGGAGCGCGCCATCGAAACGACCGCCCGGCCGTATTCGCGCCCCGCGCTCTGCCGGGTCGCCTGCTGCTCGGCCTGCGCCGCCAGCCGGCGGGCCTGCGGCCGCAGCTCGGCCAGGACGTCCTCGACCCGCGCCAGATTCGCCTCTGCCTCATCGAGCTGTTCCTCGGCCTTGCGCTTGCGCTTCTCGTGGCGCCGCACGCCGGCGACCTCCTCGAAGAGGGGCCGGCGCTCTTCCGGCCGCAACGCCAGGGCTTGATCAACCATGCCCTGACCGATGAACAGGAAGGCGTTGTCCGCCAGGTGAGCGGAATCGAGCAGGTCGACCAGGTCGCGAAGGCGGACTCGCTGCTTGTTCAGCAGATACTCGTTCTCGCCGGAGCGAAAGAGCCGTCGCCCCAGTTCGACCGTCTCGAAGTCGATCGGCAGCAGCCGATCGGCGTTATCCAGCACCAGCGTCACGTCGGCCATGCCCAGGGCTGAGCGCCGTTCTGAACCGGCGAAGATGACGTCCTCGGACTTACGCAGCCGGAGTGCGCGGCCCTGCTCCCCGAGCGCCCAGCGCAGGGCGTCGGCGAGGTTGCTCTTGCCCGATCCGTTCGGACCCACGACCGCGCTGATGCCGGGCCCGAACTCGACCAGAGTGCGTTCGCCGAAGGACTTGAAGCCCTGCAGGCGCAGGGCCAGGAGTCGAGCGGGCGCCGTCATCTGGTGCCTCTGCCCGCGCCACGATCCTCGTCGCCACCGGCCGCAAGACCGGGCAGAAGGTCGATGTCGATCTCCTCCCAGGGTCCGGACGGCATGGTCTCCTCTTCATCCCCGGTCTCGTTGTCGAAGCGCTCGAGCTCCGGCGCTCCGTCGAGACCTTCGAACAGCTCGCCCGGATCGCTCCGCAACGACTCGATGGCCCGGGCCGCCGCCGCCGTCTCCGCGAGCCGCCTCGACAGCCCCTCTCCGGCCCCGATGACCCGGCCGGACACGGCCACCTCGACTCGGAAGGTCTTCTCGTGGTCCGGTCCCGAGGCGTCGACGAGCCGGTATTGAGGCCTCTCGCCGGATAGCCGCTGGGTGAACTCCTGGAGCCTGCTCTTGGGGCTCTTGAGCGATCCCAGAGGCCGGCCGGAAGTCAGTTCAGGGGCGGCCACGGAGACTACGAAGGCGGCCGCTTCCTCGTACCCCATGTCCAGGTAGATGGCGCCCACCAGGGCTTCGAAGGCCGAAGCCAGCAGACCCGGCCGGCGGCGGCCTCCGCGCTGGGACTCGCCTTCGCCCAGCAGCAGGTACTGACCCAGCTCGAGTCGGCCGGCCAGCCTGGCCAGCCCGGTGGTGCTGACGATTGAGGCTCGTCGAGCCGACAGAACACCCTCGTCGTCGTCCGGATGGCGGCGATAGAGAGCGTCCGATATTGCCACGCTCACGACGGAGTCGCCCAGAAACTCCAGGCGCTCGTTGTGGCCGACGGCCAGGTCCCGATGCTCGTGCAGATAGCTGCTGTGGATCAGGGCCTGCTGAAGCAGGTCGAGGTCACGGACCGGGAGCCCCAGCCGCTCGACGAGA
>CAZFLI010000047.1:0-13029 GCA_964519845.1 uncultured Anaerolineaceae bacterium
GAGCAGCTGTTTCGTAAACAGCAGGTCCTCGGTTCGAATCCGAGTGTCGGCTCCACTTCCCCGATCCACGCTCAGGAAAACCTGCTATCTGGTCTCGTGAGCCGGTTTTCGGGGCCGGGGAGCTTGTCACACCGCTCCTAGACCTGCTATCTGTCTCTCCGAGGTACGCACCGTTTCGCCCTGGAGGCGCCCAATGCGTACCCGAAACCCTTCCCCGACAGCTCTTCTGCCGGCCTGCCCGAGGCCTTTCGAACCGAGCTCGACTCGTTTCTGCTCGCCTGCGAGGCCGGGAATCTAGCCCTCAAGACCCGCCGTACCTACGAGGAAGCGGTCGCGCTCCTGGGGCGGTTTCTTGCCGAACGGGGCATGCCCACCGACCCCGGCCGCATTCGACGCGAGCACCTCGAAGCCTTCATCGCCGACCAGATCGCTCGCTGGCGACCAAATACCGCCCGCAACCGCTACCTCGCCCTCAGGCGCGATTTCGACTGGCTCGCCGGTGAGGGTCTGACCGAGGTCTCGCCCATGGCCCGCACGCGTCCGCCGCGGATGCCCGAGGAGACGATCCCGCTGCTCCGCGAGATGTCGCGCTCCTCGCGCGGGGCTCGGTTCTCCCTACGAAGGCGGGCCAGCTCCTCGCGCTCGGCGGTTGTCAGGCCCTCGTGGCGGCCGGCGTCGATGTCAGCCTGGGCGACCCAGCGACGGACTGCCGTCTCGGAGAGACCGAGGTCGCGGGCAATCGCTGCGCTCGATCGCTCGCCGGATCGGCAGAGCCTGACGGCCTGGGCTTCGTATTGGTCGGGGAACGACCGTCTCGGTCGCTTGGCGCGCTACATGACCACCTCGCGGCCCTCACGGAGTTGAGCCAGGTCCCGCAGTAGCGGCGAGGGGGAACCGAGCCTAGGACGTGACCGTGGGGTCAGGCAGCCTGAGCGTCTTGCCGCAGCGTGCAGCGACGGCCTCGTCGTGGGTGACGATGATGACCGTCTTCCCTGACTCGTTGAGTCGGTCTATCAGACCAAGGACGATGTCCTTGTTGACGCCGTCCAGGGAGCCGGTCGGCTCGTCGGCAAGGATCAAGTCGCAGGGCTTCAGCATCAAGCGAGCGATGGCAGTCCGTTGCTGCTCACCGCCCGACAGCTCGAAGACGCGGCGTCCGCCGAGCCCGGCTAGGCCAACGGATCCGAGGGCGACTTCTCGTGCCTTTCGCTTCTGTGCGCGCGAGCCGACTGTGTACGCCTGCGCAACCGCCAGGTTGTGGTCGACCGTCTCTCCGTCGATTAGCGCGAAGTTCTGAAACAGGTATCCCAGCCTGCTGCGCAGAATCCGGTTGGCTCTCGCCGAACCGACCTTTGGCGCCGACTGGCCGAAGAGGCTCACTCGACCTTCATCGGCCGTCTCGAGAAGGCCAATGATGTTCAGGAGCGTCGACTTGCCCGATCCGCTCTTGCCGGTGATCGCTACCTTCTCGCCTCGCATGACGGCCAGGTCGAAATCGCGGAGAACCGGGTGTGCGTCGTAGCTCTTGGAAACCTGGGCCAACTCGCAAACCAGCTCCATCTCAAAACTCCTGCTTGAGAACCCGCACGAGGCTGCGCCTCTCGACATACGAAAGCACGGCCAACGACATCAACCACTCGGTCAGGATTACGGCTCCCGCAGCCACGATGATCGCCGGCCGGTTATCACCGGTCGAGACTCCTGCCGAGAAGGGGTCCAAGCCAATGCTGGCCGCCAGAAGAACCCCGCAGACTTGCGCGCCGGATACGGCCGCCATCGTGAGCAATATCTCGGGGAAGGTTCGCACGAAGCCAAGGCCGAAGAGCCTCCGAACAGCGAACCGGCGGGAATAGCGCGCGAACAGAATCGACACGCTCTGGGCGGCCAGAATGATGAGCGCTACCACGAGGAAGACACCAGTGAGCAGCAGACTGCGCATCGCTTCGGCCACAGCTTCGATCTTCTGAGACGCGTACTCGTCCATCGTGACCAGGTGGCGCAGGTTGTCGTCAAGCTTGAGACTGCGAAGGGTCGGTTCAAGATCCCTCAGCGTCCTCGCGGCATCCCCGTTGGACAGCCGGACCTTCAGTGCGGTTCCCCCGGTCCCAGTCAACATGTTCATGCGGTCCACGCCCAGGCTGTTCGCCCTGGTCATCACCTGGATGATCGGATCTCGGACCAGGCTGGCTCCGTCCGGATCGACGAGCGGGTCGAAGCTGAAGACCTCCTGGTCGCGCATCCAGACGATTGCGACGCTCTGAGTAGCTACCCCCGATGGAGCCGATCGTCCGAATATCGCCTTCTCGACCTGGACCGCCCCTTGCCGATCCCCGCAACCCAGTCGAAGGCAGCCGAAGTAGGCCCGAATGGAATCCTCCTGTTCGTGATAGCGCCACGGAACGAGAACCACCCAATCGGTGTCTTCCTCGGAGACGGTGATCGGGCCGCCAGAGGAAGCCTGCACGGGGAATCGTGAGAGGTAGTTGACATTGACGGTCATGGATCGGTAGGCGCCGGGCGGAATTGGCGCCGCCATGAAGTCGCCTTCGTAAGCCGTGGCATCCACGTAGACTGCGCCAGATGCGTTGAGGATCTCGTACAAGCCGTAGACCTCTGCGGCGGTCGGCCCCAGTCCTCCCGTCTCCATCTCAACAAGATCGTTGCCCACGTCCGTTGGGTAGAAGATTCCGTAGCCGCGCGCCCGCTCCCACCCTTCCAGCTCGTGGCTCCGGTTCTGAAGCTGTCCAAACCTGAGCCCGATTCCTGCTACCAGGGTGATCAGGGCGACGGAGCACGCGGTCTTCACGACGGTGTTCAGTGCCAGGACGCGCCCCGTGTCCTTGCGGCCCTTCACCGACTCGCTCACTCGAGCACTTCCCGCGTAGGCGCAGGCCACCATGGAGGCGACCAGCGCGACGGCGAAAGCCCGGAGGAGGTTCTCGGCGGCGGCGACCGTGAAGGCGACGGTCGAATCCTGAACGAAGCGGCTGCCCGGCAAGGCGACAGCCGCAGACACGGCAAGCGAGCCCAACACCAGGCGTCCGCCGCTTTCGAACCACAGATCGATCGACCCGTATCCGTGGAGTCTGAGGATTCCGATCTTCTTCGAGTCGCTGAGGATTTGAAATGTCAGGAAGAGCCCCGTCAGGAAAACCGCGGCGAGCTGGATTGCCAGGAGGATGGTGCCGTAGTCGTTGGCGTAGCCTGGGAACCACCCAGCGCCGCTTCGGAGGTCCGTAGCGGTCAGGGGCGTTGCCCCCGAGACGGAGAGGTTCGCGGCAAGCAGGTTGATGAAGGCGTCGAATTGCGTTGGGTCGAGGGTCTCGACGACATATGTACCGTCGGCGGGTAGCTCCTGGAAAGCAGACGCCATGCTTCGAATAGCGACCCGGTCATTCCCACCGAAATCGGCCAGGACCCCGACCTGATCGGCTTCTGAAGTGGACACCGTCGAAAGAAAGGCCGCTGGATCGCTGTCGTCTTCTCGGGAGAGCCATCTGCCAGACTGAAGCTCAAAGGTATCGAAGAAGTGGGTCGGGCCGACCAGCAAGGCGTAGTGGGTTACCTCGGGCGAGCCGTCTGCCGCATACCCGATTGAAGTTCGAAAGACGTTGAGACCCGCCTGATCGGCAGCCGCCCTGAGCGCCGGGTAGACGCGATCTGGATCTGCGATGGCCGGGTTGGCCGGAATGGCAAAGGTTTGGCCGACGGCGAGGGCAGCCTGCTGCATGCTCTTTCGCTGTGCGTTGTCGTTCTCCACGTAGGCGCTTCCAGAAGCAGCAACTCCCAGGAGCAGGAGGCAGGCGACGATCAGCGGCTTCACGAGCACGCCCTCAAGGCAGTGAGATCAGCAACCCGGTGCCTGCCCGGCTGGCCGGACAGGCACCGGGGAACACGTTCGCGACAATCCATTGGACTCAAACAGCTTGGCTCCGCGAGGGTCTTGCTCGGAGCAGTTGGCTACGGGAGGTCTTGATCGTCGAGCTCGATCCTGCTGCTCGCCTTGAGCGTCTCGGTGAAGGCGTCGCCTCGAGCTTGTCACCGATCGGGCAAAACCGGCCAGCCGCGATCAGGTCAAACCCGGCCAGCCGAGTGGGCTGATCTCATTGTGGCGTAGTCGGCGGAGCGCCGGAAGCTGACACCGGCGCGGACGGCGTGCCGACAGCGGGCGAGAGCAGTTCGCGGCGGTGTGCTCGCTCGTGAAGCCGATAGCTCTTGCCGGTGAGCGTGACCACTTCGGCGTGGAGGAAGCAATCGAGGAGCACGCCCGCCGCGACGGCGTCGCCGAGAATCGCCCCGAAGTCCTCGATCGGCCGGTTGCTCGCGAGGATCGTCGCCCCGCGTTCGTAGCTGCGGCTCATGACCTCGAGCAGGTCTCCGCCGCCGGTCGGCTGAAGACGCCGGGCGCCCAGGTCTTCGAGGACCAGGAGGTCCACGGAGCTCAGGCGAGCACGAATGCTCACGCTTGTGCCATGGCGCATAGGCCGAACTAGCTCGTAAACAGCAGGTCCTCGGTTCGAATCCGAGTGTCGGCTCCATTTCCCCGGCTCAGTCGCCCTCGCGGCGCATGCCCGCCACGGCCTCGGCCCGGTGCGCCTGCACCCCTCGAGGTGCCGCCGCCAGCGCCAGCAGGCCGACCCCGGCCAACCCGGCCACGAGCGGCCAGGCGGCCACGACGCCCACGGCGTCCGAGGCCAATCCCAGCGCCGAGGGGGCGATCAGCACCGCCAGCCCGGCCGCCAGGGTGGCCCGCGCCGCCGCCTGGAGGCGCTGCTGCGGTGCGCAGCCCATGGCCACCGAGAGGCCGACCGGCCACATCGGCGCGGTGCCGAGACCGCACATGAGGAGACCTGCGCCGGACAGCAGCGGCAACGTGGAAACCAGGACCAGGGCCACTCCGGCAATGACCATCGCCACGCCGGCCGCCAGCAGGCCCCGCGACCCGCGCCGCTCCCCGGCGCCCCGGCCGATCGCCATGCGCCCGGAGAACATGCCGACCACGAACAGGCTGGCCAGCAGAGTGGCTTCTCCGCTCGAGGCGCCGGTTCGGGTCGCGACCATCGTGGAGCCCCAGAAGACGACCGAGAACTCGATCGAGACGGCCACGACCATGAAGAGCCAGGCGATCCAGTAGCCGCGCGGCAGAGCGGTGCGGGGCGGCTGCACGAACACGGCGTCGCCGCCCGCTCGGGGTCGGAGCACCAGTACCGCCAGCAGGCCGGCGATCGGCAGCAACAGGGCCAGCCGCCAGGCCTGGAGGGTCTGAGCGGCCAGTCCGATGGCCAGCGGCGCAGCGGCCGCCGCGAGCATCGCCCAGCCGTTGCCCTGGCTCATGAGGCGGCGGCTCTCGGCCTCGCCCGCCCGAGTCAGCTCCACATTCACCTGGGTGCCCATCGAACCGCCTCCCAGTCCGATCAGCAAGACGGCCGGCAGCGAGACGGCGATCGAGGGCGCGAACGAAACCAGCGCCAGCGCCCCCGCCAGGTCCAGCACGGCCAGGTCGAGCAGCCGGCTGCCGCCGATCCGCCGCCCGACCGCATCGGAGGTGAAGCCGGCAATCAGAACGCCCACGGCCAGCGCCGAGCCGTGAAGTCCCGCTTCGAACGCCGTGAGGTGTAGCTCGGCCCGCAGGTATGGAGTGGCGTTGCCCAGTGCGTACAGCACGTACGCCCACAGCGCCAGCAGGCCGAAGGCGGTCCAGACGATACGGGTCTGCACGCCGTCAGCGCGCCGTTCGATCGGAGCGCGCCGCTCTGGTAGAGCGAGCGCCTGTTGCGGAGCGGCGGGCCGGCCGGGAGGCTCCGACCGGGGCCTCGACCCAGGTAGTCAGCCGGATGTCGGCCACGCTGCGGCCCACGCCCACTTCGAACCTGCCCGGCTCCACCGCCCAGTCGGCGGCGGCCACGTCCCAGTGACGCAGCGCCCAGCTGTCTACCGGCACGGTCACCTCCGTCTCGTCGCCGGCCTCGGCCTCGACTGTGGCGTAGCCGCCGAGCCAGCGCACCGGTCGCTCCACGACACTGTCGGGGCGAGAAAGGTAGAGCTGCACCACTTCGCGGCCGTGCCGCGGGCCGGTGTTCCGCAGCTGCACCCGCACGGCCGGTCCCGCCTCCGTTTGCAGGGCCTGCGCAGAGACGTACTGCCACTCTGTGTAGCCCAGCCCGTGCCCGAACGGGAATGCCGGCTCCAGGCCGGCCTTTAGCCAGGCTCGATAGCCGATGTGCAGCCCTTCCGCGTAGCGCAGCAGGCCGTTGCGGGGCTTCGTGTCCAGGACGGGCACGTCCTCCATCCGGGCCGGCCAGGTCGTGGGCAGCCGGCCTCCCGGCTCGGACACGCCCAGCAGCAGGTCTGCCAGGGCGTTGCCGGCCTCCTGGCCGGGGAACCAGGTGAGCAGGATTGCCGCGGCCTGATCGCGCCAGGGCATCAGCACCGGCGACCCGGCCGAGACCACTACCACGGTGCGCGGATTGGCGGCCAGGACCCGCCGGGCCAGCTCGTCCTGAGCCGGGGAGAGGGCCAGCGAGACGCGGTCGCCGCCTTCGGACTCGTCCCGGTACGTCGTCCCGAGCATCAAGACAACCGCATCGGCGGCGCGGGCCAGCTGCTCGTCCTCAGCCAGGATCCGCTGCTCCGCGGGAGCCGGCTTCTCCATCGAGAGGGAGGCGAACACGGATGGGTAGTCGTATGGCTTGCGCCAGCGGAGGCGCAGTTCGACCGGCTGTCCCGCCTCCAGCGTGACCTCCGCCGTGGCGAACGGTGGGTTGTGCCAGAGGGCGTCGATGTCGTCCGTTTCGGGGGGCTCGCCGCCCTCGAAGGCCAGGCGGCCGTCCAGCCAGATCGCCACCTCGCCGTGGGCCCCCAGGCCGATGCGATGGCGCCCGCTCACATCCGAGGTGACGCGAGTGGTCAGCTCGACCACCGGCCGGCCGGCGAAGCGAACGTCGCCCGACCAGGTCAGGCGGCCGTCGGGCCGCACCTCGCGGGCAAGCTCCCGGCCGATGCTGCCCGAGAGCGCGCCGTCGCCGGGCTCGCAGATCCGAACCAGGAGGCCCGGGTGCCCGGCCCGCGCCCCGGCGGCATTGGGCAGGACCGCCTCCGAAGGGGCCAGGCGGTGCAGGCCCGCCTGGATTCGCTCGGCCGGGTTCCGCAGGATGCCGACCCCCGAGGGCAGAGCTGCCCGCAGCCCCTCCAGCGGCGTGACCGCGTAGTCCGGCCGCAGGTTGGCGCTGCCGCCGCCCTGCTCCGGCTCGATGATGGCGTTGGGGCCCAGCAGGGCCAGCTTGCGGACGCGGCTCATGTCGAGCGGCAGCAGGCCGTTGTTCCGCAGCAGGACCGAGCCCACGGCGGAAGCGCGGCGGACCAGGGTGCTGACGTCGGTCCGGACCCGGCGGACGGCCACGGGCGAGGCCGGGGCCACTCCCTCCAGGGCGCCCACGCGGGCGGCCAGCCTCAGGATGCGCCGGACCTTGTCGTCGATCGCCGCCTCGGGCACTTCGCCGGCCTGGACTGCCGCCACGAGGGCCTCGCCCCAGGGGCCCTCCGGCCCGGGCATGACCAGGTCGATCGCGGCCCGGCCGGCCGCGACGGTGGAGTGGACGGCGTACCAATCCGAGATGACGAGCCCGTCGAACCCCCACGCCGTCTTGAGTGGATCGGCCAGCAGCGGGCTCTCCGTCATGCGGTGCTCGCGCACGCCGTTGTAGGCGGCCATCGTCGTCCATGCCCCGGCCTCGCGGACCACGCGTTCGAACGGAGCCATGTACAGCTCACGCAGCGGCCGCTCATCCACGTCCACCCGCAGCGACTGGCGTTCCGTCTCGGAGTCGTTGCAAACGTAGTGCTTGGGGCAGCCGCCCACGCCGCGCGCCTGCAGGCCCCGCACGTAGGCCACCGCCATACGCCCGGTCAGCAGCGGGTCCTCGGAGAACTGCTCGAAGTGGCGCCCGCCCACGGGGCTGCGATGCAGGTTGATGGTGGGCCCGAGCAGGACGTCCACGTTCTTGCGCCGTGCCTCGCCGGCCAGCAGCCGGCCGACCTCCTGGACCAGTTCGTCGTCCCAGCTGGCGGCCAGGGCCGTGGGGCTGGGCAGCGAGGTTGTCGTCTCGTCGTGGACCGCCGACCCGCCCTTCACCCCGGCCGGGCCGTCGGACACGATCATCGCCCGGAGTCCGGCCTGGGGCGCGGCACAGGTCGCCCAGAAGCTGGCGCCCGTCAGCAGCCGGACCTTCGCCTCGAGGTCCAGCTTGCCCAGGGCCTTCGCGACCGCTGCCTCGACCGTCGTCTGGTAGCCGACGGCCGCCTTCTTGACCACGCCGCAACCTCCGCTTGTGCGGCCACCAGTCTAGCCGCGCGCGGGAAGGGGGTTGGCAAGAGACAAGAATGGGGGGTCGCTCAATACGCCCCGCCGGGCTACGATGCCGCCGTGCGCTCGACTCGCGTGTTCCTGCCCGCTGCCCCGATCGCGATCTTCGTCGTGATCGCCGCCCTGGTCTTCGTCTCGTCCGGACCGGCGCCCGAGGCGACGCCCGAAGCCGCTTCCGGCGCGACCGAGACGGCGACGGCCGGTGGGGCGACCGGCGTGGCGACCGAGACGGCGACGGCCGGTTCGATCGCCTGGCCAAGCGGCTCTCCCACCGCCCGGCCGAGCTCCACCGCCCTGCCGAGCTCCACCGCCCTGCCGAGCTCCACCGCGCACTCGGCGCCGACAGCGACGCCGCGGCCCACGGCCGCCCCATCCGCCGCGGGGACCTGCTACATCTTCCCCGCGTCCAACGTCTGGAACCGCCCCGTCTCCAGCCTGCCGGTGGCCGCCAACTCGTCCCAGATGATCGCGGCCATAGGCTCGGACGCTTACCTCCACCCCGACTTCAGCGCCGCCGGCCACGGCATCCCCTACAACATCGTCGGTTCGTCCACGCCGCGCTACAGCGTCTCCTTCGACTACGCCGGCGAATCGGACCCCGGACCATACCCGATCCCGTCCAACCCGCGCATCGAAGGGGGCTCGGACGCGCACATGCTCATGATCGACAAGGACGCCTGCATGCTCTACGAGCTGTACGCGGTGGCGAAGTCGGGCTCTAGCTGGTCGGCCGGGTCGGGGGCCATCTGGGATCTGCGCTCGAACGCCCTGCGGCCGGCCGGCTGGACCAGCGCCGACGCAGCCGGCCTGCCGATCCTGGCCGGCCTGGTCCGCTACGAGGAGGTCCACGCGGGGGTCATCTACCACGCCATCCGGTTCACAGCCCCCAGCACCTGCGGCTACATCTACCCGGCCCGCCACCTGACCGCGCCGCCCTGCTCCAGCCTGCCGCCGATGGGTCTGCGCGTCCGCCTGAAGTCCTCGGTGGACATCTCCAGCTTCGGCCCGCAGGCGCAGGTGGTGCTCACGGCGCTCAAGCGCTACGGCATGATCCTGGCCGACAACGGCTCGCCCTGGTACATCACCGGCGTGCCCGACACGCGCTGGAACGACGACGAGCTGCACCGATTCCACAACCTGACCGGCGCCGATTTCGAGGTCGTGGACACCAGCGGCCTGCGCAACGGCTGATAGGGGCAGGACCCTCGCACCTCGCCCGGGAAAGGGATGGTGCGCGCCTGCGACACCGGTACTTGTGTGTGGGTGGAATGGCGATCAAGGGGCGTTACGCTCCGGTCGATGCCGGCTGGGCCCCTCGGTCCGGCGCACCGCAGACAGGAGCCGCCGTGCTCATCCCGTTCATCGGGTACGCGCTCAGCAGCCGCTTCATCGGATACGTAGAGTGCGAGGGAGAGCGAGTCACGGACCTGCTCAACCGGACCGACTCGATCATCCTGCGCGAGGCCTTCGTGGAGCGCTTCGAGACCGACACGGTCGTTCCCCTTGGCGACGGCGAGATCGATCGCTCCATCCTGTACGCCGTCGAAACGAGCGGCGGGCGAGGTGACGAGTCGCGGCGCATCCACACCGTGCGCCAGCGGCTGCAGGTTCAATTCGGGCCGTACACGGCGCTGGGGCTACTCCACGCCGCGGCCGGTCAGATGCCCCTTCCCGGCCTGTCCCAGCGCGGTCCAATGGTGCCGCTGTCCGACGCCACGCTGGCCTTCCACAGCCGCGGCTCTCTGGCCATGCGTGACGTGGGGACGCTGATCGTCAACCGTGACCTGCTCGACTGGGTCCGAGCCGGCGACGAGCAGGCCGCCGCGTTCCCCGGCGTTCCGGTCCTGAGCGACAGGATCTGACGCCTACAGGCCCAGCACGTCGCGGATCGTCTTCAGGCCGGCCACGACGTTGCCGGCGTGCTCTTCCGGCGGGACGCCCAGTTCCTCGGCGCCGCGCGTCGGCTGGGCCCGATCCACAGATCGATCTGAGCTACGACACGGGCATCCGCTGAGAAGCGGCCGAGGACGGGCCGTCCCCGGCCGCGCTACGATCCCCTCATGAGCAGCCTCCGAGTCTCCCTCGTCCAGCTGTCCGCGGACGCGGATGTGACGGCCAACCTGGAACGTGCCGCGGCGCTGGTGAGGCGGGCGGGGGAGGATCGCCCGGACCTGATCGCGCTGCCCGAGTTGTTCACCTACCGCGGTCCCGCCGCCGGCTTCCGCGATTCGGCGACCGAGCTGCCCGGGCCAACCACCGAGCCGTTCGCCGAGCTGGCTCGTTCGATCGGCTGCTGGATCCTGCTGGGCAGCCTGGCCGAACGCTCGAGCGACCCCCAGCGCCCGTACAACACCTCAATCCTGCTGAGTCCGGCCGGCGAGGTCGGGGCCCGCTACCGCAAGCGCCATCTGTTCGATGTGGCGATCGACGACGGGCCCTCGGACCGCGAGTCGGCGCGGACGACGCCGGGCGAGGATGTGGTGGTGGCCGCGCTGGGCGACGGCGCAGGCAGCGCAGAGGCGCACCTCGGCCTGAGCATCTGCTTCGACCTCCGCTTTCCCGAGCACTACCGCGAGCTGGCCCGCGGCGGGGCCACGATCCTGGCGGTCCCGGCCAACTTCACCGAGGCCACGGGGCGTGATCACTGGGAGGTGCTGCTGCGCGCCCGGGCCGTCGAGAACGGGGCGTTCGTCATCGCCCCGGCCCAGTGCGGCTCCGGCGGCGGCATCCCGTCCCACGGCCGCAGCATGGTGGTGGACCCGTGGGGAGTCGTAGTCGCCCAGGCTCCGGACGGGCCGGGCGTGATCGCCGCCGAGCTGGACCTGGAGCGCGTGGCCCGGGTCCGCCGCCAGCTGCCGACCCAGCCTCGATGAGCGCTACGGGGCCGTGGCCGGCGGCTCGCCCGGCAGGATGAGGGTAAAGGCCGCTCCGCGCCCTTTGCGGGCCGGCTCCAGGCGCAGGTCGCCGCCCATCGCCCGGAGAAGCTGGCGCGAGAGGTAGAGGCCCAGACCGGTGCCTTCCGCGCCGGGCTGGGCGCCCCCGCGCACGAACCGCTGGAAGAGCCGCTGTCGATCGGCGGCCCGGATGCCGGGCCCATGGTCCACGACCGTCGCCTCCAGCACGGCATCTTTCGCGCCGGCTCGGATGGCCACCTCCACGCCCCCGTCCCGGCCACCGTACTTGACCGCGTTGTCCAGCAACGCCCACAGCACCTGGTCCAGCTGGTCCGGGTCCGCCACGGCCAGCCAGCCGGCCGCCCCGTCGGTCAGCTCGAAGGCTACCTCCGCCGCGTTGAGCGCCTCCCAGGCTCGCCTGATGCGCGGGGCCAGGGCGATGACTTCGGGCTCGGAGCGCAGCGCCCCGGCCTCGATGCGGGTCACGGTCAGCAGCTGGCGAACCAGCCGGGTGAGGCGGCGCGACTGCTCGGCCACGATGGCCAGGCGGCGGTCGGTCTCGGCATCGGGGCCGGCAGCCCGAACCTGGTCTACGTAGGCCAGGATGCTGGTCAGCGGCGTCTGGAGGTTGTGGCTGACGCCGCGCAGGAACTCGTCCTTGGCCGCATCCAACTCCAGGAGTTGCGCGTTCTGGGTCTCGATCTGGCCGAACATCTCGGCATTGCGCAGGGCCACGCCGACTTCGCTGGCGAAGAGCTCCAGCAAGTCCTGGTCGGCCGGCTCCCAGCTGCGGGTAGCGGGCAGGTGACCGGTCAGCACGCCCAACGGCTCGGCCCCGGCGCGGACCACAGCCCGGACGGGCCGCGGATCGGCCGGCACCCACTCCTCGATTTCGGCCGAGACCGGCCCCAGAGCTACCCGGCCGTCGATCAGGCCGAAGATGGCCCGCGCGTCCGCCGCGGACTGGACCGCCAGCGAAGCCACGCCCATGTCCGGGGCGTAGGCGGCGATGGCCGGCAGCAAGGCTGCCAGCTCGGCGTTGCGGCGCCGTACGTCGGCGGCGATTCGGTTGTGACTCTCCGCCAGGCGGGCCAGCTCGTCGTCGCCGCTGAGGTGGATGGGCGGCCCGGCTTCGCCCGCAGCCACTCGCTCCACCGCGGCTGTGATGCGCCGCAGGGGCGAGGTCAGGCGGCTGCCCACGGCGTAGGCGATCAGAAGCCCGGCTACTACGGACGCGGCCATGGCCAGGGCCAGCAGGCCGACCATCCCGCTCTCGTCCCGCTCCCAGCCGGCGGCCATGATCAGAAGCCCAAAGACCGTCACCGGGACGGCCGCTGCGGCGATGAAGGCTATGGTCAGGACGACGCGAAAGGGCAGGTCCAGCCCGAACCGGCGGCCCGGAGGATCAGTCGCCATCGACCGCAACCAGACGGTAGCCCAGCCCGCGGGCCGTCAGCAGGTGAGCCGGCCTGTCGGGATCGACTTCGACCTTCTGGCGCAGGCGCCGCATCGAGACCCAGACGTACGAGGCGTCGGCGCTCTCGGTTTCGGTCCAGCCGCGGGCCAGCAGCGTCTCAGTCGAGACGACCTCGCCCAGGCTTGCGGCCATGGCTACCAGGAGCCTCGTCTCGGTCGGGGTGAGCGCGATCTCCTTGCCGGCCACGGTCGCGCTGCGGCGGTGCAGGTCCAGGGTCAGATTCGGGCCGAGCACCAGCGATTGGCGCGGGATGCGGTCGCCCAGCCGGCGCAGCAGCCGCTCTATTCGGGCTCTCA
>CAZFLI010000048.1:0-12492 GCA_964519845.1 uncultured Anaerolineaceae bacterium
CCTCGGCCGGGATGAACTCGAAGAAGGCCACCCGTGAGCCGTCGGCCGGTCCGTGGACCGAGTACATGAAGGCCGCCAGGAGACCCACCAGGGCGGTGATGAAGACGAAGGCGAAGATCCGCGAAGTCGCCAGCAGGCCGGCCAGTCGCGTTCGGTCGTAACTGGCGACGGCGTAGCGGCGGGCCGCGGCCATGAACTCGCCCGGTTCCGCCTGGCGCGGGCATGTCTCGGAGCACTCGCCGCAGCCGTAGCAGGCCCACAGTTCGGCGGCCGACAGGATCTCCTCCTTCATGCCGACCTGGGCATACCGGATCAGGCGCCGGGGGAATGTCGCATCGGCGGTCGTCAGGGGGCACACGGCCGTGCAGTTGCCGCAGTTGAAGCAGGCGTCGACGTCGAAGGCGCCGTACTTCCGCATCGTGGGGAGGAGGCTGCTGTCGAGGGTGACGCTCATGACCGCGGATCCTTCGTTGCCAGTGCGTAGCGCGGGTAGGAGCCGTCTACCGTATCTTCCTGGACAGCCCCGTACTTGCGCATGGCGGCGACGACCCAGAGGATCGTGCGGCTCGGCAGGCCCGTCGTCTCGGCCAGTTCCGGCACGGTCCGCGGTCCGTCCTCGAGCGCCCGCTTGATGGCCGTCTTCGCGGCGTTGTTCTGGCGCACGGATTCGAGCAGCCGATCGGAGACCGGCCCGCGCCGTTCCTTCAGGGCGAGCATCTTGCTGCGGGGCGCGTCGGCCTGGGTCATCGCTCGGCTCCAACCGTCAGGGGTCTGGCGGTGATGGCATCCACCATGGCCCGGTACTGCTCGATCTCCCAGCCCGCGACGTCCAGGGCCGACACCGGGCAGGCCGGCACGCAGGCGCCGCAGCCCTTGCAGGCGACCGGGTTGACGTAGGCCCGCTTCTCCACGACGCCCTCTTCGATCTCCACGTCCTGAAGGGCGATGGCCCCGGCGTAGTGGCAGGCGTCCACGCACAGGCCGCAGCCGTCGCATAGCGAGGGATCGACCCTCGCCACGAACGGCTCCATCTCGACGTGATCGCTGGCCAGCAGGTTGGTGACTTTGGCCGCCGCGGCGGAGGCGGCGGCTGTGCTCTCGGTGATGTCCATCGGGGCCTGAGCCGAGCCGGCCAGGAGGAGGCCCGGTATGGCGGTCTCGACGGGGCGCAGCTTGGGGTGGACCTCCAGCAGGAAGCCGTCGCTTCCGACCGGGGCCTTGGTCATGTCGATGAGATGGGCGATGTCTCGCGGCTTGACGCCGACGGCCAGGGCCACCAGGTCGACCGGTATCTCGAATTGCGTGCCGAAGGTGAGGGTATCGGCGACGGTGACCTTCAGCGGGTACGCGTCGCCGGGCGTCGGTGTGTCCGTCCCGGCGGCGGCTACCTCGACGCCGGGCCTGGCCTCGTTCCCGAAGCGGAGGAAGACCACGCCGCGTTCGGAGGCTTCGACGTAGTAGGGCTCCTGGTCCTTCTGGTATGTCCTGATGTCGCGGTAGAGGTCGTAGATGGCCGTCTTGGGGTAGCGGCGACGGACCTCGTTCGTGGCCTGGAGTGTGGCCGCGCAGCAGACCCGCGAGCAGTACTCGTGCAGCTTCCCGTCGGGCCCCGGCTCGTCCACGCCCTCGATCTGGCGGCTACCCACGCAGTGAATGAAGGCGACGGCCCGCGGTACGCGCCCCTCGATCTCCAGGCGGCCGCCGGTGGGGCCTTCCGGATCCAGCAGCCGGTGGACCTGGGGCAGAGTCAGCACCCGCGGCGACAGGCCGTAGCCGTACTCGCCCTGGCGCGGCTCGTAGTGGTCGAAGCCGGTGGCCACGACAAGTGCCCCTACCTCGATCTGGGTCTCCTGAGGCTTGCCGGAGAGGTCGATGCCTCTTCCGCCACAGGCTTCGACGCAGGCGCCGCAGCGAGTGCAGGCATTCCAGTCGATCGCGGGCAGGTCCGGCTCGGAGCCGGGATAAGGCTGGTATATGGCCCGGCGCTTGCCCAGGCCGGCGTCGAACTCGTTGGCGACCTCCACCGGGCAGGCGGCGATGGCCGGCTCCGGATCGGCCAGCTCCGCGTCGACGCCGCGCGGCGTCGTGCGCAGCGGCACCTTGAAGTCGCCCACGTAGCCGCTGACCCCCAGGACGTCCGTGCCGGTCAGAACGGTCACGTTCGACTGAGCCTTCACCTGCTCGATCAAGCGGTGGACGAGAGGCCGAGCCTCGTCTTCCGTCGGGAAGACGGTATGCAGCTGGACGGCTCGACCGCCCAGGAAGGGGGACTTCTCGACGAGTGTGACGGCCATGCCCTGCAGCGAGAGGTCCAGGGCCGCTCGCAGGCCGGCCACGCCGCCGCCGATGACCAGCGCCGCGTGGACGGCGGCCACGCGGACCATGTCCAGCGGCTCGAGCAGGCGCGACTTGGCCACGGCCGCCCGGACCAGCGCGGAGGCCTTCTCCGTCGCGGCCTTGGGGCTGTGCGGGTGGGCCCAGCTGGCCTGCTCGCGGATGTTGGCCGGCAGGAAGAGGTAGGGGTTCATGCCGCCGCGGATGACCGCCCGGCGGAAGGTGGTCTCGTGCAGCTTGGGCGTGCAGGCGGCGACCACGACGCGGTCGAGGCCCAGGGCCTCGATGTCCTCGACGATCGTCTTCTGGCCCTCGTCGGAGCACATGAACATGACGTGCCGCGCGACCGCTACGCCGGGCAACTGGAGGGCGTCGGCGGCGACGCGATCGACGTCGACGACGTCCGAGATGTTGCCGCCGCAGTGGCAGACGTAGACGCCTACCTTCTCTGCCAGGTGCGCCGTCTCGTGTCCGTTCCGGCCTGTCTTGCCGCCGCGACCCGGCCCAGGGGCGGACTTCTTCTGCGGCCTGGGCTTGCGCTCAGCCACGCTGCACCTCCGGCCCGAAGGCGACGGCCATGGCGTCGGCCGCCTTGATTTCGCGGACCTCGACCTCCAGGCCATCGTCCGGCGGCGGGGGAGCCACCGTGGGCGGCCCCAGTCGCAACGCCACCTTGGTCGCCGCGGCGCTGGCCTCGATGATCGAATCGACGATGTCCTTGGGCCCCAGGGCCGTTCCCGCGGCCGCGACGCCCGGCAGGCTCGTGACTGTCGCGTCCAGCTTGGGATCGGGCGCGGCGACGAATCCGTACTCGTCCAGGTCGACGCCGATGAAGCGGCGCGGATCGTCGCCCGGTCGCATGCCGACCGACAGGACGACCAGATCGTGCACCGGCTCGGCCGTTCGCCCATCCTCTTCGATCATCTCGACCCGGAGACGGAGGTCGCCGTTTGGCTCCTCCTCGACGCGCGCCACCTTGGCCTTGACGAAGCTGATGCCCATCGCCCGGGCGGTCTGGTAGAACTGCTCGTAGCCCTTGCCGAAGGCGCGGATGTCCATGTAGTAGACCGTGATGTCGGCCAGCGGCAGCGCCCCGGAGAGCAGCATCGCCTGCTTGATGGCGTACATGCAGCAGACGCGCGAGCAGTAGGGGACACCCAGGGTCTCGTCGCGCGACCCGGCGCACTGAACGTAGGCCACGCTGTCCGGGATCTTCCCATCCGACGGACGCAGGACGCGGCCGTACGGGCCGTTGGGGGAGAGCAGGCGCTCCATGTCCAGGCCGCTCATGACGTTGGCCGCGCTGCCGCCGCCGTACTCCTTCTTCGCGTCGAGCGGCGTCGTCTCGTAGCCCGTGGCCAGCACGACCGCGCGGGCATGGACGTCGACCTCGAGCGGTTCCTGGTCCCAGGCGATGGCGTCGGTCGGGCAGGCCTTCTCGCACTTGCCGCAGTAGACGCAGGCGTCGATGTCAATCAGCGCCGTCTGGGGGATTGCCGTGCCGAAGGGGATGTAGGCGGCCCGGCGGACGCCCATGTTGCCCTCGAACTCGTGCGGCAGCTCGACCGGGCAGGCGTACTCGCACAACCGACAGCCGATGCAGAGATCCTCGTCGACGTATCGGACCTTGCGCGTCAGGTGAGCCGCGAAACCGTCTCCGTCCGGGTCGATGCGATCGACGTCGGTGTAGGTCCAGGTGGTTATGTTGTCGTGGTGGGCCACGGACGACATCCGAGGCGTAGTGATGCAGCTCGAGCAATCCATGGTGGGGAAGACCTTGGACAGGGCGATCATCTTGCCGCCGATGCTCGGCTCCCGATCCACGATCAGCACTCGATAGCCTCGGTCGGCCAGGTCGAGTGCCGCCTGCAGGCCGGCGATCCCGGCGCCGACAACCAGGGCATCGGTGTCCATGCGCTGGGCCATCAGACGCCGACGGCCGCGAGCTCGCCCTTGACCGGGCCGAGCTCCTGCAGGACCGCCTCCATCTCGCCGATCTCCTTGAGGAACGCCTTGGTGCACACGCTGCATATGGCCGTGAGCTTGAGGCGACGGGTGTTGATGCCGCGCTCCTTGAGCTGGGCATAGACCTTGTTGATGCGATCGGCAAGCTGCTCATACGAGCCCTCGTACGGGCTGTCGGTGCCGCACGAGGCGATCAGGATGCCGTCGATTCCCTTCTCGAAGCAGTAGAGGTAGAAGGACTCGGGGAACACGACCGGATCAGGGGTCGGGATGACGAAGGTGTTGGGCGGGTACTCCATGTGGGCCTGCCCGGTGGCGTCGATGCCCGGGTACGAGCACAGGAGTGTCGCGATGACGAGCATCCTGGTCTGTTCGCCGGCAGTGTTCTCGGGCATGCCGCTGGGGCTCCTTCTGCCTGGTGGATAGACGCCCGGTCGATGAGACCGGGCGTCATCACCTCGGTTACTTCAGGCGGCGGACGAAGACGCGGTCGTAGCCATCCGCCGGGGCGTAGCCGAGGAACTCGTGGCCGACCTTGGTGGCCCAGGCGTCGATGTCCGTCTTGGTGACCGGGTCGCTGGACCAGATCTCGAGCACGGCGCCGACGGATACGGCTCCGATGCCCTTCTTGGCCTCGAGCAGCGGCCCGGGGCAGGCGCTGCCGCGGGCGTCGACGGTCTTCCCGGCGGCGATGGCGGCGAGTTCGGTTTCGGTAAGGGCGGTGGCCATGGAAGACTCCTAGTAGACGAGAGCGTTGGTTGCCGAGGTGATCTCGGCGATGAACCGAGCCGCGGCGACGACTTCAGCGTTCTCGACGAGCTTGTCCTCGATCTGGCGCGACTTGACGCACGGGCCGCACAGCAGCAGCCGGCCGCCCAGCTCCTTGTAGTCGGCCATCAGCTTGGCAAGGGGCGGGAAGCCCTCCGCGGCAACGGAATCGGCGGCGCCACGGGTCGCGATCTCGACGCCGTTCGCCTGGAGCCCCATCACGACTTCGACGTCCGACGCGAGTGCGGCTACTGCCATCACGAACGGGATCGAAACGTGCTCGGGGTGCTCGGGTCCGTGGGTGACCATGATTACGAGCTTCTCAGACATATTCTGGCTCTCTACCTGCTCCTGGTTGGGGTGGATTGGCCGTTCGTCGCAAGTCAACGTTCCTCGGCAGCGCGGCTGGCCTCGCCCTGTTCGATCGAGCCGGGCGACCCGGCCGACAGTGAGGCAGCCATGTCGCCGAGACGTGTGATTCGGCGAATCAGGACCTGGCGCATGAGTTCGCAGGCGGCGACGATCTCGGGATCGACCAGCCCGTAGCGAACCTCTCGCCCGGACCTGATCGACTCCACCAGCCCGGCGGCGCGCAGCGCCGCGAGGTGCTGGGAAACGGCCGGCTGCGGCATGCCGAAGCGCTCCGCCAGGCAGCGGACCTCCGTCGGGCCGGACTCGCCCAGGAAGTGGACGATCTCGAGGCGCCGCGGACTTGCCAGGGTCTTCAGGATCGACGCCTGCAGGCCGTAAATGCCGTCAGAGGGTCGCAACACTGTCGGTGCTCCATGGGGGTCCAGATTCGAGCCGAAACGCCGTGCCGTGAGCCGCCGATGGGTGCGACCCCACCGGTTGGGTGTACGTGGCCGGTCGTATCGAGGCATGCATGGTATATGAATAGATGACTACCCTGCATATGCGCCCATGCCATATGTCACATCCAGGGTGGCCTTCGGGCCTGATCTCGCAGCGCCTGCGGTTGGGTTGCCGGGCGATGGGCTTTCGAGCGCCTGACCCTAGAATGCGGACATGAGTTCCGGTCGCGTCTTCCAGCGGGTTCTGGGCGCGGAGCTGCCCCCGGCGGCCCGGGCCGAGGGCGCCACGATCTGGGACGTCGAGGGGAGGGAGTACCTGGACGCGGCCGGCGGCGCGATCGTCGTCAACGTCGGCCACGGGCGCCAGTCCGTGGTGGACGCCATGGACCGGCAGGCACGGGCCTTCACCTACGTCCACGGCACGACATTCACCAGCGAACCCCTGGAGGCCTATTCGCGGGCGGTTGGGCCGCGCCTCCCCGTCGATGCGCCGGCCATCTACCCGGTCAGCGGCGGGTCCGAGGCGATCGAGAGTTGCCTGAAGATGGTCCGCTCCTACCACCTGGCCAGGCGCGAACCGGATCGGACGGTAGTCATCGCCCGGCACGGCAGCTATCACGGCAATTCGCTGGGCGCCCTGGACCTGTCCGGTCGCGAGCCGCTGCGCCGCCCCTACGAGCCCTGGCTGGGGCGTTTCCGCCACGTCGGCGCCGCGTACCCGTACCGCGCCGGAGAGCCCCAAGCGCACGCCCTGGGCGACGTCGACGCCCTCGTGGCGGAGCTGGAATCGGCCATCGCCGAAGCGGGGCAGGGGAGGGTGGCCGCGTTCGTGGCCGAGCCGATCGTCGGCGCCACCCTCGGCGCAGTGGTTCCGCCGGACGGCTACTGGCCGGCCGTCGCGGCGGTCTGCCGGCGCCATGGCGTGCTGCTCGTCGCCGACGAGGTGATGACCGGCTTCGGGCGGACGGGGCGCTGGTTCGGGCTGGACCACTGGGGAGTGCGGGCCGACGTGCTGGCCGCGGCCAAGGGCGTCGCCGGGGGCTACTTCCCCTTCGGCCTGGCCGTGGCGAGTGGCGAGGTCTACGACACGATCAAGGCCGGCGGCAGTTTCGTCCACGGGTTCACCTACAGCCACTCACCGGTGGGGGCGTCGGCCGCGGCCGAGGTGCTGCGGATCCTGGAGACGGAGAACCTGGTGGAGGCCAGCCGGGCGAAAGGCGAGCGGTTGCTGGCGCTGATGCGGGACCGCCTGGCCGGGCACGCCAGAGTGGGCGACATCCGCGGCCGGGGCCTGCTTGTCGGCGTCGAGCTCGTGGCCGACCGCGAGACGCGGGCGCCCTTCCCGCGCTCGGCCGGCCTGATCGAGGGGGTTCAGGCGCAGGCCCGCCGGCGCGGACTGCTCATCTACCACGGCACCGGCAACGCCGACGGCGTCAACGGCGAGACGGTCCTGCTCGGCCCGCCGTTCGTCGTCACGGACGGCGAGCTGGAGTCGATGACCGAGCGCCTCGGCGACGCCCTCGAGGAGGCGCTCGCCGAGGTATCGGGAAGGTAGGGCTCGCGGGACTGCGGCTGCCGGAGGAGCCGAGGGCGCGGTGGTCGCTCGTCCGCCGCCTTCCTCGCCGAAGCCGTGTCGGCCCGGGCGGCGGCGCGCCTACGCCGTCTTGCGCACTCCGCAATCGCATTTCTGGGTGATGCCGCGCTGGCGGCCCGAGGGGTAGGGTTCGCACATGAACGCCGTCGGTTCAATAGGACCCGGGCCGGCTCTGGCTGAGGAACGACTGTCCTCGCCGCCCTTGTGTGCCCCCGGCGCCCGACCGCTGACGTGGCTTGTGGGGTGGGTGCCGATCGTGGCGCTCGGCGTGCTGGCGACCCAGAATCCCATGGGGAGGGGAGGGGCGCTGATGCCGCTGGCGGTCATCGGTGGACTGGGGCTGTTCGGCCTGACGATGTTCGCCGGCATTCGCGAACTGCGGGCCGCGGAGGCGCGCGCCCACGCCGCCCTGACCCGGGCAGAGGCGGCGGAGGCCGCCGCTCGCGCCCGCGCCGAGGAGCTCGCCATCCAGCTCAGCGAGACGCAGAGGATGCAGCAGCAGCTGGTCCAGGCCAGCAAGATGGCCGCCGTGGGGGAGCTGGCCGCGGCTGTGGCCCACGAGGTCAACAATCCCTTGACCGGCATTCTCGGCTTCTCGGAGCTGTTGCTGGCCGAGCTGGGTCGCGACGACCCCAAACGCGCCGACGTGGCGGTGGTCCACTCGGAGGCCCTGCGGGCGCGGAGCATAGTGCGGGCCCTGGTGGAGTTTGCCCGGCCGAGGCCCCCGCAGCGGATCGCGACACACCCCAACGCCCTGGTCAAGTCCGCCCTGGACCTGATGCGTTTCCGGGCCGAGGAGCATCGGGTCGCCATCGTGGAGGAGTACGGCAGAGTCGCCGACTTCGAAGTCGATCCGGACGCCCTGAAGCAGGTCCTGCTCAACCTCTTCAGCAACGCCCTCGAGGCCATGCCGTCCGGCGGCGAGTTGAGGATCTCGACGCTCGGAACTGATGATCTGGTCGGGCTGCGAGTGACCGATAATGGCGTCGGGATGGATGCTTCGACTCGCAGCCGGATGTTCACTCCGTTCTTCACGACTCGTGCCGGGGCCCAGGGAGGAACCGGGCTGGGCCTGTCCGTGGGCCTGCGTATCGTCGAAGCCCACGGAGGCTCGATAGAGGTGGCCAGCGAGGCCGGGAGCGGATCGACGTTCACGATCTGGCTGCCCATCGCCGATGCGGCGCACCAGGACGCCGCGATGGCGCCGTCACCGGAGTCCCCCGCCTTGCCCGGCGGCGGCGGTACTCCCACCAGAGGCACGGCCGCATGACCTGGCGACCACGCGCGGTCTCGGTCAACGCCCGACTGCGCGTTCTGTGCGTCGACGACGAGCCGGTCATCCTTCACGTCCTGCGGCGGCTGCTGGAAACGCAAGGCTTCGAGACGGTCACGACGGAGGACCCCGAGGCCGCTATCGTCATCTTCGACGACCGGCCGTTCGACGTCGTCATCACCGACATCCACATGCCGAAGATGGACGGCATGGCCCTGATGCGGACCCTGCGCGAACGCCGGCCGGATCTGCCGGTCATGGTCGTGACCGGCCACGGCACCGTCGACACGGCCATCCAGGCCTTGCGCGAGGGCGCCAGCGGCATGCTCATCAAGCCCTTCACCGGGCAGGAGTTGCTGGCCGAGGTCAGCAGGGCGCTGGCCGCGACGCAGATGCACCGCGAAGCGCTGCAGTATCGCTTCCTGAGCCCGGTCCTGGATTCGATCGCCCTGACCCTCTCGACGGCCATCGAGGCCCGCAACCTGGAGACGGGCGCGCACTGCCGCCAGTTGGGCGTTCTGTCGGAGAGGATCGCCGCAGTGCTCGGCCAGGACGAGCGCCAGCGGATGACGGTCCGCATCGGCGGCTACCTGCACGACGTCGGCAAGATCGGCATCGCGGACGCCATCCTCCTCAAGCCCGGCTCTCTGACCGGCGAGGAGATGGCCGAGATGCGCCGTCACAGCGAAATCGGGGCATCGATCCTGGAGGTTCACGAAGCCATGGCGGGCATCGCCGAGATCGTCCGCCACCACCACGAGCGTTGGGATGGGGCCGGCTATCCGCAGGGGCTCAAGGGCGACGCCATTCCATTGGGGGCCCGGATCATTGCCGTCGCCGATGCCTATAGCGCCATGACGGCCGACCGCGTCTATCGCCCGGCGCTGCCCGTCGAGCGAGCCTGGTCGGAGCTGCGCCGGAACGTCGGCATCGAGTTCGATCCGGAGGTGGTGGCCGCCTTCGAGCATGTCATGGACGATGGGGGCTGCCTTCGCCCGCTGCCCGTTGACGTCGAGGCCGGCCTGGGCTCGGCACTGCACGTGCCGATCGCTACTCCAATCGCCCCCGACGAGTGGCACGATCGAGTGTCCGTGCCGGTCGAGGACGAGCCGACAATGACTCCGCCGGTCAGGTCCGGCTCACGATCTGCCGGGCGCCCCAGCTAGCGGCCGGCGACCCGGCGGCGCGTCACCAGCCACAGGCCGAACAGGATCAGCAGCAGCGGACCCACGAGGCGGTTCAGGTCGACGTTGGCGTAGCTCGCCGCCACTTCGCTGCCGCCCCACAGCAGCAGAAGGCCGCCGATGATGACCGCCCAGGTCCAACTCCTGCCGGAGCGGGCGCGAACGAGGGCCACCACCAGCGCTCCGATGCCCAGGAAGGTGGTGCCCCAGCCGTTGCCCTTCAGGGCCTCGACGCCGGTCAGCAGGTTCGAGGCGGCCAGCGCGGTGACGATCACGCCCAGGATCAGCGCCGCTTCGCTGCGATCACGCAGCCAGACCAGCAGCAGCACCAGGCCCAGGGCCAGGAACAGGGCGTTGGCGCCCAGCTGCGCGGCATCGAACATGGAACTGGCCACGAGCAGCAGCCCGAAGGCGATCAGGAAAATGCCGAACATGGACACGCCCCGGCGCGGGCGGTCGATGTCGAAGCCGAAGGCGTCGATGCGGACTGCGTTGGGCTGGTCGCTCTTGTCGCTCATGGCCCGAGATTAGCAGCCAATGAGGTCGAATGCTCGGCCTGCTTTTGGCGCTTGGGGCCGGCGACGGATCCAGGCCGGGCGCGGCGGGCCCTACTCCAGGGTCGCCTCTACGGACAGGGCTACGTTGCCGGCCAGCGCTCTCGAGATCGGGCAGCCGTCCTTCGCCGCGGCGGCCAGCTCGGCGAAACGGCCGGCGTCCAGGCCGGGCACGCGGCCGCGAACCGTGAGGCGGCTCGAGACGACCGTCCAGTTGCCGTCCACCTGGTCGAAAGCCACTTCGGCGCTGACATCCAGGCTTTCCGGCGGCGTGCCGGCCTTGGCCAGCCCGGCCGAGAAGGCCATCGAGAAGCAGCTTGCGTGGGCCGCCGCCAGGAGTTCCTCGGGGCTGGTGCGCCCGTCGGCCTGCTCGGTCCGCGAGGCCCAGGTCACCGGCAGCGCCGCAAAGGCTCCGGATGAGTCGGCCGTGAGTGCTCCCTTGCCGGTGGCCAGGTTGCCGGTCCAGCTGACCGACGCTCGGCGAATTGCTGCCATTGATTCTCCCCGCGCTCTGGTTTGACCGGCCGATCTTCTCACGGCCACGTGGCTACGGGGAGGCAGCCCGGATGGAGGTTGCGGCTCGCGACACAGGTACGTGGCGGGCCACTTGCCGGAACAGCTGCCGGTGGGCGGCGCCGACCGGCGGCACGACTGAGCTGCCGCCGCCGAACCGCAGGTACGCTGCCAGAGCATCACCGAAGGCCGGCCCGAAGCCGGGTTCGGCGAGCGGATCGAAGCCGTGCTCCCAGGCCAGGCCCAGGATGCGCACCTGCCCCGCGGCGCGATCGATGCGCGGCTCGATCCGGCCGATCAGGCGGTCGCCGAACATGACCGGCAGCACGTAGTAGCCCCAGCGGCGCTTCGCCGCCGGCGTGTAGACCTCCCAGCGATAGTCGAAGCCGTACAGCGGGCCCAGAGCCCGGCGATCCCACAGGAGGGGGTCCAGCGGCGCCAGGAGGCAGCAGCCGGGGGCCGCGCCGCCGACAGGTCCCGCCGGCCCGCCCCCGGCCGCGATCTCCCGCTCGGCCCCAGACAGCAGATCCACCTCGCCGGCTACGACGTAGCGCCTGCCCTTGAGTCCCTCGACTTCGACGGCGATCAGTTCGCCGCGATCGACCAGCTCGTCTCTCAGCTCTGCCCGCAGGGCCGCTTTCCCGGTGTCGTACCAGAGCTCGCCGCTGCCGCCCTCGCCCAGCAGGCCGTGGGCCCGGTAGCGGGACAGGACCTTGTGGCGGATCTGGTCCCGCTCGGGAATGCGGACGCCCAGCAACTCGGCCGGGAAGAGGCGCTCGGTCAGGTCGTAGTAGCGCCGGTTGCCCTCGCGCCGGTCCAGGTTGAGCCGCCCTGAGACGTTGAGTGCGTCCATCACCGCCCGGACCGCCGAGGTGGGTCCCCACCACCAGTCGATGGCGGCCCCCCGCTCGAAGTCGCCCGAGCACTTGGGCCCCTCGGCCTCGATCGCCGCCAGGATCCGCGCCGCCAGCTCCGCATGCTCCTCGACGAGCCGGCCCGACCGACCCCGCGCGCCTTCGTCCCAGGCGATGCGGTAGTAGGGCAGCTCGGCAGCCGGCAGCAGGTTCAGGGCCTTGTTGTAGGCCTCGAACAGGACGCGGCGGCGATACAGCAGGTCGTCGGTCAGCCCGCGTCGATAGCCGTCGATGCGGGCCGCCAGGGCCAGGTCGTGGTTGCGGCCGGCCACCTCGAGCGGATCGAACTGCAGCGAGCCGAGCCGTGCGAAGACGGCCATCACGCCGCCGGCGTCGCCCGGCAGCGAGCGCGGCGGCGCCAACAGGTGGCGGACAACCAGGAAGCGGCGCGCCGCGGCCCGGCTCACGGGTCGAATCATGTGGCGATTGTCCGCCATCCGGGCGTCAGATCCGGTCAGGTTTGGTGTTGCCGGCGCAGGCTCGCGACCGGCCGGCGGCTCAGTACCAGCCGGTCGCCTGGATGTGATCCCAGGCGGCGCAGGCCGAGCCGTAGCGGTCGTTGACGTACCAGATGCCCCACT
>CAZFLI010000049.1:0-12406 GCA_964519845.1 uncultured Anaerolineaceae bacterium
GAGCCTGAGGCGGCCACGCGGGCGGCGCGGCGGGAGCCTGAGGCGGCCACGCGGGCGGCGCGCCTGGAGTCTGCGGCGGCCACGCAGGGGCAGCGCCGTAGCCCGGGTAGCCGCCGTAGCCGGGGTAGGCGGCGTAGGCCGAGTACTGGATCGGGCCCACGACCAGCGAGCCGGCGACCTTGTCGTGCCAGCCGCGCTTCATCTTGTCGATCCCGGTCACGATCACCAGGATGATCGGCCACAGACTCGGGCCGTAGGACAGAAGCGTGTACAGGCCGCCGGGACCGAAACTCGTCGTCGTCGAGCCGTATCTGCTGTAGCCGAGCCAGACGTTGGTCGGCGTATGGGCCATCCAGTCGACCATGATGTACAAGCCGATCATGCCGATGGCCTGGGTGGCTCCGGTCAGCACGATCCATCTCAGCAGGGCCTGATCGATGCTCAGGTTTCCACCGGTCGAGATGTCCGTCACCCGCAGGCCCAGCATCTTCTGGCCGGGCGACGCTCCCCAGGCGATCCACGGCCAGACGAAGTACAGGGCCATCAGCGCCGTGGACAGGACCATCACGGCAATCAGGATCCCGGGATTGACATTGATCATGGGGGCGGTCACGTCGCGGAACGGGTTGGTCGAGTATTGGTCCGCCTGTGCTATCTGATCCCAGGCCTCCCTGTTCAACGACACGGCGCCCGCCGCAAAGGCGACCACGACCGGAATGATGGAGAGCAGGGCGGTGAGGATCATGTCCAGGAGCCAGGCGCCGATCCGGCGGCCCATGCCGGCCACGGCCATCCCCTCCGGGATCTTGACCGAGGGATCAATCGCCGGCGCTGCCGGTACCCATGCGCCCATCTGCCCACCTCCTGGAACGGAGACTCAACGAGAGCCTGAGTGTAGATGCCCGCCAGTCACCCCGGCAAGGCCGACCGCGAGGCCTGGGCATCTCTCCCGACGACGAGCGAGCCCGCCGCCCGGTCGTGCAGGCCCCGGCGATACGGGTGGGTCGCAGTCGCGATCGGGAGCCCGGCCTCCGAGCGCACGAAGGTGGCGTCCCCGGCGGGATTCGAACCCACGACCCGCCGCTTAGAAGGCGGCCGCTCTATCCACTGAGCTACGGGGACCCGATACGGCGCGAACGCCGCGCGTAGCGTAACGCCGGATGCATCCCGCGGCCAGCCCGAGGCGGCCGAACAGGTCCTTTCGTCCCATCGTGGCCGCCCCTGCGCGGTGCTAGACTCGGGGGCCTTCGAGTCGATCGCCGCCGAGAGCGATCCGCCCACTGGAGATCTGGCTTGCCGTCGCTTCCGCTCGAGATCGACCCGGCTCCCCTGCTGCGGGAATCAATCGAGCGCCCCGTTGCCCGTTCCGGCGCCGCCCAGGCCGCCCCGGCCGTCCAGGCCGACGGCCAGATGGCCCTGGCCCTGCAGATCCCCGTCGCGCTTCCCCACCTGGCCATTTCCGCCGAATGGAAGGAGCAGCAGCGTCTGTGGGGCCACAGCTTCCACCCCATGTGCTCCTACCTGGCCAGCTTCCCGGCCGGCCTGGCCCACGCATTCATCGCCCGCTACACCCGCCCCGGGGATGTCGTGCTGGACCCGTTCAGCGGCCGCGGCACGACGCCGCTGCAGGCCTGTGCGGAAGGCCGAGTCGGTGCCGGCAACGATCTCAACCCCTTCGCCCACGTCCTGACGGCGGCCAAGGTGGACCCGCCCAGCAAGGCCGAGGTCAAGACCCGGGTCGCCGCCCTGCGGGTGGCCTGGACCGCCGTGGCCGGGGAGTGGCAGGCGATCGCCCAGGCCGCCGTCGCGGATCCGGGCTCGGCAACCGTTTTGGCCCCGGCGCCGGGCAGCCGCCCGGTTGGCGGCCCCGACAGGCCGCGCATTGCGGCCCCCATTCCGGCCGAAGTGGCCCTGGCCTTTCACCCCGCCACGCTGGCCCAGCTCCTGTATCTCCGAGCCACCCTCGACGCCGATGATCGAACCGACCGCTTCATTCTGGCCACGCTTACCGGCATCCTCCACGGCAAGAGCGGCAGCTACCTCTCGGCGGTCATGCCCAACACCTTCAGCATGGCCCCGAGGTACGTCCGCGACTTCGTCGCCCGAACCGGCTTCCGGTCCCCCGAGCGCGACGCCTTCGACCTGCTCAACGGCAAGCTGCGGCGGCTCTATCGGCAGCCTCTGCCGCCGACTCGCGGCATTGCCCTGCTCGGCGACGCGCGCGATTCGGGCGTCCGATTCCAGGAGGCGCTGCGAGCCCGAGGCTTGCCGGAGCGGGCGCGTCTGGTCGTGACCTCCCCGCCCTACTTGCGGGTTGTCAAGTACGGCTACTACAACTGGCTACGGCTGTGGCTGCTCGGCTACGACGCCTCGGTTGTAGATGAGCTGCTTGACGACGCCCACCACCGGGACGCCTACCTGGTCTTCATGCGCGAGGTCCTGCGCGGCCTCAGCTCCGCCCTCGCCGACGACGCGGTCGTGGCCCTGGTGATTGGGGACGTGGAGCTCGATCGCGGCCGGCCCGCCCGCGGCGGGGTGGGGCTGGCAGAGACGGTCTGGGAGGCCGCCGCGGCGCCGGAGGGCTACCGCCTGGCGGGGATCGCCCTTGACGACATCTCGGCCGGACGAAAGATGACCAAGCTTTGGGGCGACGAGGCCGGGCAAGCGACCAAGCTGGACCGCATCCTGCTCCTCGCCACGGGCGAGGCCGGCCGACGGCGGGCGATCAGCGGCGCCTCTCTACCGATCGACTGGACCTGGCCGCCCCGCCGACCTCGGGCGCTGTAGCCCTCCGTCTCCGGCCTGACGCACGCCCGTCAGAGCCATACAATCGCGCCATGAAGACGATGTACGTGGAGAGCGATCTGGCGGCAATGGATCCGCTGGTTCTGATGAAGAACCTGGATCACGTTCGCATGACCAGCCGGAGGCTGAGTTCCATCCTCCAGCAGCAGGTCCATCTGTACACTCCCGAAGCGGCCCAGCTCCGCCAGCGCATCGATGCCTACGTCGCGGCCGAGCAGCAGATCGAGGCCGAGATGGCCCGGCGGCGCCTCCGCGCCTGACCCTCAGGTGGCGACGGCCAGGAGTTGCGGGCCCTCCGGCTCCTCTTCCGCCTCGGGAGCCATCTGCACCGGCACGGGAACGGCCGTCGGCCGCAGCGGCCGCGGTGCCATGACGCCGACCATCAGCCGGTTTCGGCGCTCCGCTTCGTCCGCGGCAATCTGCGCCACCAGGCCGGCCAGGCGCGGCATCTCGGCCAGGCCGAACTCGATGCCGTGCTCCGCCAGCTCGGTGAAACCCCAACCGCGAAAGAGACTGCGGCTGGCCACCAGGCACATCTCGTCATAGAGCTCCGGCCAGCCGGCGCGGCGGCGCCTGCGGCAGAACCGGACGAACTCCAGAGCGATGTCGTTGGCCGCCCGATCCTCCTGCCGCCTGCGCGAATCCATCGATCTACCCGCTCCCTATGCCAAATCGGGCCTGCCCATACCCACCAGACGGCCGTGAGGTGTGACGGCCAGGGCCTGGGCCTTGGGCCTCCGCGCTTCTCTCCACCGCGGCAGGCTGGGGCCATGCTAGGGGCGCCCTCCATGTCAAAAAAGGGGGTTTCTCCACCAAGTCGTCCACCAATTTGTCCACAGAACAACCGTTCGCAGACCGTATGTTCGAGACCGCTCCATAGGCCGCCGGAGGGCCCGTTCCGCGGCGCCTCAAATGGGGATCGACCGGGCCGAAAAAGAGGGCGGAGACCAACCGGCCTCCGCCCTGCGACTCCCAGAAGGACGATCAGTTGACGTGGATGACCACCGTCCCCGCGGCCATGTCGTGCCAGGCCTGCTTGCGCGAGTCGAACGCTGCCCAGACGAAGCCGAGGAGGCCGATGAAGAAGATGTTGATCAGGAACTGCTCGCCCAACATGACGATGCCGCGCACGAACGCCATGCTGCCGTCGAGCGGCCCACCGTCGATGGCCCTCACCACGCGCAATCCCAGGGCACTCTGGCCGTAGGTGGCACCCCGCTTCCACCACAGGAAGGGCATGTATCCCAGCCAGAGCGGGATGATCAGGAGGAGCCCGACGATCGTGATGGCCAGAATGACGGTGAGCACGACCATGATCAGGCCGTCAAGGAGCCATGCCCCGAGGCGGATCCAGAAGCCGGCGTAGCGAGGCGGCGCCCCGTAGAACGGGGCAAAGCCGCCGGGCGGCGCATATCCCGGGGGCGGGTAGCCGCCCGGGGGCGGGTAGCCGCCTGGAGGCGGGTAGCCACTGGGCGGCGGGGGCCAGCCGGGCGCAGGACCGGCGGGCGGCGTCCAGCCGGGCTGGGCACCGGGGGGCGGCGGGGGCCAGGCGGGCTGGGCCGGGGAACCATCCGGAGGCGCTCCCGATGGCTGCCCGGGCTGGTTCTGCGGATCGCTCATGCCACCTCCTGCCGCGCGGGCCGGGGCGGGCGGGCTGGGTGCCGGGTCGTCGCCCCACAACTCACATGTTACAGGCCACCGGAATCGAAAGGGCGGAGACCCTGCGGCCTCCGCCCCGTCGATCGCTGAGTCAGCCGAGACTACTTGATGACAACCGTGTCGGCCATCATGTCGTGCCAGCCGCGCTTGCGGGGCTCGAAGGCCACCCAGATCAAGCCGATGTACAGGACAATTGCGCTGACCCACAGGCCGATCAAGCGGATCACTGCCTGGCTGCCGGTGATGGGCCCGCCATCCGCCGCGCGGACGACCTTCAGTCCCAGAGCCATCTGGCCGAGCGTCTGGCCCTTCTTCCACCACATGACCGGCATGTACGGGATAGCGACGATGAGGCCGATGACCGTGACCGCCAGCGCGCCCATGATGACGGAGTCGATGATGTAGGCGACGAAGCGGATCCAGAACCCGGCGTACTGCGGAGGCTGCTGTGCCATTGAAGCTCTCTCCCTGAGCAGTCCCGGGCTCGAGCTGGCCGACTAACTCCGGGCTCGGCCGGGCGCTGTAGGTTGATGCTAGCGAGGTGGCGAGGCGTCCACACGCTATCCGTGCAATCGGTCCACAAGTAGAAGAACGCCCCCGGGGCGCGGTCCGGGGGCGTAGGTGGTAGCGAGTGGTACCGCATATCGGATTCGAACCGATGATCTCCGCCTTGAGAGGGCGGTGTCCTGGGCCTCTAGACGAATGCGGCGCGATGACGGTCCACCTCGTGGCGGGCCGGGCGGGATGATAGCAGGCCGGGCGACGGAGTGCCATCGCCCCGGGCGGCAGCTGTGCGCACCCGCACCATCTCCTAGAGCCGGTGGGACTCCAGGAATGCGCGGACGCCCTCCGCCACCTGCTGGTAGCTCTGCTCGCCGATGATCAAGCCGAAGTGGGAGTGGGCACCGAAGGGCTCGTAGATGCCGCCCAGCCAGTCGGCCAGGCGCTCGGCTCCGGTCGCCGAGTTCGTGCCGTCAAGTCCGGCCCCCACGACCAGGATCGGCATGCCGGTCAGCCGCGAGCGTTCGACCGCGATTCCTTCGACCACTTCGCGCCGAACGGCGCCCGACTCATACGGCTTCTGGCCGAAGAGGTGCTGCAGCCGAATGACGTCGTCCAGGGTCAGATCCCTGTTGTCGCGCAGCAACTTCTCCGGCAGCGTCTCCCAGCCGATGTAGTCGCGGCCGTAGACATCCGGGATCTCGCGCAGCTCGTGGGGCCTGGCCGGCGGGCGGAGGTCACGAGGCAGCTCGCTGTCGAGCAGCACGATCGCCCCCACCGGGAAGCGTTCGGCGGCCTTGAGGGCCAGCAGGCCGCCCAGGCCGTGCCCGATCGCCACCGTGCTCGGCCCCAGCCTGGCCATGACGGAGAGCACATCCTCGACGTACGTGTCGAAGTCCGTCAGCGTGGCATCGGCCGTGGCCGACCAGTAGTGGTTGCGCAGATTGAGGGCATGGCCCTCCCAGCCGCGGCTGGCGAAGTAGGAGAGGTAGCGTTCCCAGACCCACGAGCCGGTCATCTCGCCGTGCACGAAGAGCAGCGGCCGGCGGCGCGAACGCCGCTCCGGCATCCACGACTCCACGTACAGCCCGCGGTCGGGGATCTCGATCTCGTCCTTGCGGATCGGCCGGCCGTTGGCGCCGACCGGGTGGGGCCTGGCTACTCGCAGGCCCTCAGGAGTGCCTTCGTTCATGATCTCCGGTTCACCATTCGTGAGGGTTGATGATGAGCCCCGTAAGGGCCTTTGGGTAGAAGTAGGTCGATTTCTGCGGCATGACGTCGCCGTCTGCGGCCACGGCCGTGATCTCGGCCACGGGTGTGGGGTCGAGCAGAAAGGCCATGTCGGCGCCGTCGCGATTCTGCTCCACCAGGTCCAATGCCTCGACAACGGCCTTTGCGTAGGCCAGGCGCCCCTCAGTTATGGCCTGGCGGTCTATCCCGCACAGCCGATCAAGTGAGATCTGCAGAAGTGTGACGTCCAGCCGGCGCAGAGCCTCGCCACCCGGCGGCAGATATGGCTCGAACGCGGTCCTGTCGGCGCGCAGGATGGCGCCGCCCCCACGCGTCCACAGGCCGAATCGTCCCTCTCCGCCGGGGGCCGCGTCCACCGAGGCGAAGGCGGCCTCCAGCTCGGCACGGCCGGCCACCGGCAGAACCTCGAACAACTGAGGCGCACGCTCCAGGAAGGCCCGGACGCCCTGCTCATCCAGCCCACGGACGATGCGGTGGGTGGGCAGCACGGTGAGCTTCTGGTCCGCCGCCTCCAGGAACAGCATCAGGACGTAGTCCGTCGCAGGATCCGGGTCCGCGGCGGACCCGGCCGCCCCGGCGTCTCGGGCGGCGCGCTGCTCGTCGCGATAGCGCAGGGCCGTCTCGTAGCGGTGGTGGCCGTCGGCGATGGCGACGGGTCGGGCGCTGGCTTTGGCGATGAGCGAAACCACTGCCGCGGCCGCCGCGCCGCTCGCCGGCTCGTACCAGAGGCGGTGGCGCGCGCCGTCGTCGTCGGACACGTCGATGTCGGGCGGCCCCGCGGCAATTGCCCGCATGGCCCGCACCGAGTCGCCGCCGGCGTCCTCGAACAGACCGACGATGGGGCTGGTATTCACGCCCGTGGCCCGCATCAGCAGATAGCGGTCTTCTCTGGGCGCAGCCAGCGTCCGCTCGTGCGGCAACACGCCGGCGCCGGGCCCAAAGTCCTCCAGCCGCAACCGGGCGAAGAAGCCCACCTGGCTCCGTTCGGTGCGGCTGCCGGGCAGGGCGTAGGTCTGCTCGTAGACGTATATCCCCGGCTCGGCGTCGAGGCGCAGAGTGCCGTCGGCACGCCAGGCTGCCAGCTGCTCGGCGGCGCGGCGGTAGCGCGCCCCCGGCTCATCCTCGGGCGCGGCTTCGGGCAGGTCGATGCGCACCGCATTGACGGGGCTGCGCTCGAGGAGCCGGCGCTGCAGCTCCGGCCCGATGACGTCGTATGGCGGGCAGACCACGGCCCCGAGGTCCCCGACGACGGTCGGATCGAATCGCAGCGCGCGGAACGGTCGAATGTGCGGCAACTTGCTCCTCAGTGGCCCGGCTCGAAGGCCCGCGGCAGGCGGCCGCCCAGACCGGCCGCGGATTCGCCAGGCCGGCGGACCCCGCCGCGCTGATCGTAAGTCACCGGGGCCATCTGGGCCAAATCCGGGGGGCTCACTCCGCCGGCCCATTCCGAACCGTGGCAAGCGCCACCGCGGCCGATGCAGGTTCCGGCGCACGCTGCTACTTTTGCGGCATGAGCCAGGAGCCAGCCGTTCGAAGGCCCGCGGGTGCGGCGATTCCCGCGCCCGAGACGCCGGCCGATTTCGGCGGCGGCCACTTCGAGCACGCCAGCGACGCCGACATGATCGGGCGGCGGGTGCGCACCGCCAATCCGCTCGTGACCCCCTCGCCCGGCCCCGGCGCCTCCTCGACGTTGCGGCGCGAGGTTCTCTACGCCCTGCGCACCGGCGGGCCGGCCTCGCCGGACCAGATCGCCGAGCGAGTCGGAGCCAGCCGGACCGGCGTCCTGCAGCAGCTTCGGACGCTCGAGACGGCCGGCCTGGTCACGCGCAGCCTGGCCCGCCACGGCGTGGGCCGGCCCCGCCACGTCTACGACCTCACGCCATCGGCCCAGGATCTGTTCCCGGCCAACTACGGTGCTCTGACCCAGTCGATGCTCTCGGCCATCAGGACGGTCGGCGGCGAGGAGTTGATCCGGGAGGTCTTCAACGTCCGGCGCCAGATGCTGAAGTCGCGCATCGACCGCCGCTTCGAGGAGCGGCTCCCGCCCGACGCAACCCTCTGGGACCGGGTGCGCGAAGTGGCCAGCTACGAAGACGACACCGGCTACCTGGGACGGGCCACGCGAGACCCCGACGGCACCATCAAGCTCCATGAGCACAACTGCGCCATCTACGCCGTTTCGGGCGAGTACCAGATCGCCTGCGACGAGGAACTGGAGCTCTTCAGCGAAGTCCTGAACGCCCGCGTCACGCGCGAGTGCCACATCGCCTCCGGCGGGCGCAGCTGCACCTACCGCATCGAGCCACGGGACGAGTAGCGCGGGCGGCCACCAGACCGGCGGCCCGCGCTTACGCCTCTTCCCGTTCCACTTGCTGGCGAGTGGCCATCTGCGCTACGGCGGCCGGGATCGCCTCCACGCCGTGGACGAACGAGGCCGCCATCGACGTCTCGGCCGCGGCCAGCTGCTCTTCATACGAGAGGATCCCCAGCCGCCCCAGCGTCGCCAGCTCGTCCCGAATGTAGGTCCGCAGCATCTCGGGCCCATCGGTGCTGATGGCGAAGCGGACGCCGTTGAGGCGGAACTGCTCGAAGATCCAGCGGAACTCCTCCCAGCCGGAGACCACCTCGGTTTGCAGGTTGGACGTCGGGCAGATCTCCAGCACCGTCCCGCGCTCGCGCAGCATGGCCATCGTTCGGGCGTCGTAGGCGCTCTTCACGCCGTGGCCGATCCGATCGGGCTCGAGCTGCTCGATCACCTCGGCAACCTCCTCCGCCGGTCCCACTTCGCCGGCATGGACGGTGATGCCCAGCCCGGCGCGGCGGGCGCGGGCGAAGAGGTCGCGGTAGTCGGCCACGCGGAAGGCGGACGAATCGGGCCCCGCCACGTCGATGCCTACGACTCCCCTGCCCTGCCACGCGATGGCCTTCTCGGCGATGATCTCGTTCAGCTCGTAGGGAAAGGCGCGGTCGAGACAGAAGATCAGGCCGGGGCGGATCGGGTACTCGAGCATGGCCCGGTCCATGCCCCGCAGGGCGGCGGCGATGATGTGGTCCAGGTCCTGCTCGCCACCGCGGTTGCGCTTCATGGGGTTGAAGCGCAGTTCCATGGTGGTGATGTTGTTCTTGCGGTAGGCACCGCCCACCACCTCGTAGACGGAGCGCTCCATGGCCAGGGGTGAGGATTGAATCAGCTCGGTCCAGTGGAACAGCTGGAGGTAGCCGTCGAACGAGTGCCCGCGCTTGGGGGAGGCCGTGACCATGTCGCGGAACTCCCAGTAGTCCTTGGTGGGCAGCTTGATGCCCTGGTCGTGGGCGATCCCCCACATCACGGAGGGCGTGACGGCGCTGCCGAGGTGACAGTGGAGCTCGGCGAGCGGCAACGTGCGCGGCAGCTGGCGGGCCATCTGCAGAGAGCATAGCCGCTCCCGGGCACGGGGCCGAGCCTCGCATCGTGAAACCTGAAACCGGACCGCAACCCGCTGCGGTTGGCTTAGCCTTGCAGCGGCTCCCGCCTGGGGCTACTCTCCCTCCACTGACACGCCGGCACGCGTCGAGGCGGGACGACGGGCCGCGCCGGCGCTACCAAGGAGGACAGGAGGATCCACGTGATTGCATCTCGTCTCCGCATCGTCGGCGTTGTCGCCGCGGCGATGCTCGTCGCCGGCGCCTGCAGCAGCACGAGCGCCACTCAGGCCGCGCCTTCGGCGGCGCCCGCCTCGCAGTCGGCGGCACCTACCGCCACACCCGTTCCAACAACGAAGGTCGTCGCCACTGTGCCGGCAGACCAGCTCAACGTGAAGGGCAAGCTCATCATCTGCTCTGACATGCCGTACCCGCCTCAGGAGTACCTCGACGAGAGCGGCAATCCCATCGGCGCCGATATCGAGATTGCCCAGGCCCTGGCCGAGCGCCTGGGCCTCAAGCTGCAGGTCGAGAACACCGTCTGGGATACGATCATCCAGGCGCTCTCCACGGGCAAGTGCGACCTGATCATCTCGGCCATGACGATCACGGATGACCGAGCCAAGCAGATCGACTTCGTTCCGTACTTCGTTGCCGGTCAGGCTTTCGTGGTTCTGAAGGGCAATCCCGAGGGCATCGCGTCGGTTGACGACCTGTGCGGGAAGGCCGTTGCGGCCGAGTCGGGCACCACCGAGGACCAGTCGCTCCGCGGCACCGACGCCTACAAGGGCAAGGGCCTATCCGATGCGTGCGTCGCCAAGGGCAAGGAGGCGATTGAGATCGTCACTTTCCAGAAGGACAGTGACGCGTTGCTGGCTCTCCAGACCAACAAGGCGGATGTCTACTTCACGGACTCGCCGGTGGCGGCCCACCAGGTGACCGAGCACCCGGACGCGTTCCAGCTCGTGCCCGGCCTTCTCCTCGACACCGCCCCCGAAGGGATCGGCGTTCCGAAGGACAAGACGGGCCTCCGCGACGCCGTCAAGGCCGCCCTCAAGGAGATGCTCGCCGACGGCTCTTACCTGAAGGCCCTTCAGAACTACCAGCTCCAGGACGGGGCGATCAAGGCCGTCGAGTAGAACCTCGAGCAGACGCGACGGGGCAAGTCCCGTGACCCATCGAATCGGAGGCATCCGGCCGGCCCTGCTGGCCGGATGCCTTCTGCTCGTCGGGCTATCCGTTGCCGGCTGCTCCTCCGCCAAGGCATCGGTTCCGACGGACTGGGGCATCTTCTGGCGCTCCATCTTTCAGCCCGACGGCCTGATCCTGAGCGGCCTGTGGCTGACCGTCTTCATCGCCGTGGTGAGTCAGACGCTGGGGCTGATCCTGGGCGTTCTGGCCGCACTCGGCCGCATGTCGAAGACCTGGCCGGTGCGCCTAATCGCGGCCACCTACATCTGGCTCTTCCGCGGAACGCCCCTTCTCGTTCAGATCATGCTCGTCTACTTCGGGCTTCCGGCGGTCGGCCTCTACGACTTCCCGACTTTCACCATCCCCATCCTGGAGATCGACGTCCCGAACGCCGTCCAGGCCGGCATCATCGCGCTCAGTCTGAACGAGGGCGCGTACATGGCCGAGATCGTGCGCGCCGGCATCCTGTCGATCGACCCGGGGCAGACCGAGGCCGCCAAGTCGCTGGGGATGACCTACGGCCAGACCATGAGGCGGATCGTCCTGCCGCAGGCGGCGAGGGTCATCATTCCGCCTCTCGGCAACGAGTTCAACAACATGCTCAAGACCACGTCGCTGCTGGTGGTCATCGGCGTCCGCGAGCTGTTCGTCATCTTCTCGTACAAGAACACCACCGGCTCCACCTCGCTCCAGCCCTTCGCCCTGTTCCTGGCCTGCGCGGTCTGGTACCTGATGCTGACCACGATCTGGGGACTTATCCAGGGCCGCATCGAGCGCAAGTTCGGCAAGGGCACGGCCGGGAACGTCGAGTCTGAAGGGTTGCTGGCTCGGGTCTTCGGCGCCCGCGGGTCGTCGCGGGCCGAGGGCGGCATGGGGGGTCACTGATGAGCGGCCTCAGCGCGTCCGGCGACCTTCTCGGCGCCATCGGCGGCGTGCCGCGGCCCGAGACGGACGTGGTCGTCGATGCGCGCGACGTCAACAAGTGGTTCGGCAGGCTGCACGTCTTGAAGGACGTCTGCTTGCAGGTGAAGCGGCAGGAGACGGTCGTCATCATCGGGCCGTCAGGCTCGGGCAAGACGACCTTGATCCGCTGCGTCAACCACCTGGAGAAGATCCAGAGCGGCCGCATCTTCGTGAACGGGCATTTGATCGGCTATCGGGAGGCGGCCGGCGGGACGAAGCTGGTCGAGGACCGCGAGAAGAACATCGCCCGGCAGCGCCAGGAGATCGGCATGGTCTTCCAGCGCTTCAACCTGTTCCCGCACATGACCGCCCTGGAGAACATCGTCGAGGCGCCGATCCAGGTGCGGGGGACGTCGCACCCCGAGGCCGACGCAATGGCCCGGGCGCTCCTGGAGCGGGTCGGGTTGGCGGCCAAGGCGGGTGCCTATCCGGCGCAGCTCTCCGGCGGCCAGCAGCAGCGCGTGGCGATCGCCCGGGCCCTGGCCATGAAGCCTGCCCTGATGCTCTTCGACGAGCCCACCTCCGCCCTCGACCCCGAGATGATCGGCGAGGTGCTGGAGGTCATGAAGGAGCTGGCCCACGAGGGCATGACGATGATCGTGGTCAGCCACGAGATGGGCTTCGCCCGCGAGGT
>CAZFLI010000050.1:0-12182 GCA_964519845.1 uncultured Anaerolineaceae bacterium
TCGGCCACGATCCGCGCCGCCGTCAGGCCCGAAGCCAGGCCCTCTCGGACCAGCTCGGCGTTGGCGGCCATGTAGCGCGGGTAGTCGTCCAGCCGGGCCAGGAACTGGTCGAAACGCTCCGGCGTGTCCATGCGCTGGAAGCCGGACAGCAACGGCATCAGGGTCTGGGGGCCGTCCATCTGGTCGACCACCCTGAGCCGGTCGATGCGCTGCCTGTGCTGCTCGAGCTCGATGTCGCAGACCACACGCAGGATGTCCAGCGTGATCTCGTGCTCGAGCGGGATGGCGACGCCGGCCGAAGCCGCTTCGGCCTCCACGACCGCAACTCCCTCCAGCGTCTCCTCGTACAGCCGGCGGGCCGCCTCTCGCCCCTCCGGGCCCGGATCGTCGAGCCTGTCCGCCCCCTGTTCGTAGCCCAGGATGGTGGACGTGATCGGCGAAAGGTCGAGCGCGCCGGACCAGAATCGGTCGGCCAACTCGTCGACGGCGCGGGCGCCATCGAAGGCTTCGTTCATCAAGGAACCTCCTTGCCCCCGACGCCCTGGATGCTGGGCAGACAGACAGTATGGGCGGCCGGCGGCGCGCCGTCAGCCTTTGAAGAGCGGCAATTGCTGAGCGGCGGCAGCGTCCGCCTCGAGACCCACGTAGGGCTCCAGATCTGCCAGCGAGACGTCCTCCAGGGCGGCAAAGGCAGCCAGCTGATCCCACTTGAGGACGTGCCAGTTGCGATCGGCCAGGGCCCGCCTCAGCAGCGGTGAGCGCTCCAGCTTGTGAGCCACCAGGGCCGCACGCTCGGGCGGGACGACGAGGAAGCGGACGACGTTCTCGTCCTCCGGGAAGCGCTGATGCCGGACCAGCACGGCGTCGCCTAGCATGGCCGTCCACTCGACTTCGAAGAGGAACGCCACCCGATGGCGGGCGTACCAGGCGCAGTCGACGCGCTCCAGTTCGGACTCCGGCCCCCAGGCGATGAGGGTGGGGTGGGTGTCGCGCTCCTCCGGCGTCAAGCGAGCCGAGAGAAGGCGGCCGCCCACACGACGAGCCTGCTGGCGTCGCCCGATCCACACACCCATCCCCAGGCGGTGGCCGAGATCGGCCAGGGTGGCGATGACCGAATCGTGCTCGGCCGAGCGCCGCTCCAGCTGGTCGGCGCAGACGACCGACTCGGCGGTGCTGCCCGGCGCCGCGTAGCTGGCCAGGCAGGCGCGGACGAGCGCCCGCTCCGGCGCATCGCGCTCCTGGAACATGGCCGCAGTCCGTTCGAAGACGGCCGCTTCGGGCATCTGCCGGGTGGCGGAGAGCAGGCTGAAGACGGCCCACTCGGTGCGATCCGCCAGAGGCTGAGCGGTCCCCGACCTGTCTTCGTCGGGACCCAGCCAGTACAGGCTCTGCCCGATCCTGCGAACGCGGCGGGCCTCCGAATGCTCGAGCTGGGAGCGGATGAGCCCCAGCAGATCGTTGGCCAGGCCGCCGGCGTCGGGCGGCTCGGCATCTTTGGCCGCGGCCTTGATCGTGGCTTTGGCCGTGGCTTCGGGGGCCCCCGCACCGGCAGCACCCGACTCCGCCCCGGCCGACCAGACCGAGGCCGGGCCCTCGACCGCGTCGATCCACGAGTCCCAGCCCTGGTCCGCTCCCTGCGGCCGCAGCTGCGCTGCCATCCGGGCCAGCTGGCCCGAGCGGTCCAGGCCCACCAGCAGCTCGCCCAACATGTCGTCGAAGTGGGCCGGTTCGCCGCGAGCCTTCAGCAGCTCCACGGCGGCGTCGGCGACCGCCTCGGCCGCGGCCTCGACCCGGAACGGCCCCTCGGCCTGCTTCTCGGGAGCGGCGAAAACGCTCTTTCCCTGGGCGTCCTCGTCGGGAGCGGCCTCGACGGCCTCCAGAGGCTCAGCGGTCTTGCGCGGAGCCGGCGGCAGGAACGTGGCAATCGCCGGGCTGTCGCCCTCGCCCCGATGAAGACGCGCCTCGGCCAGCCGCCAGCCCGCCGCCGCCCCGCCCAGCGCCGCCGCGACCAGGCCCCGCGGCTCCGACTCGTCCAACAGAATCACCGCTCGGCCGGTTTGAGACAGGACCGGCGTGGCGATGGCCAGCGTCCGGGCAACTCCAAAGGCCAGCTCATCGGCCCGGCCGTAGCGCTCGGCGCGGGTCTCGGCGAACAGCGGCTCGTCCGGCAGACGGGAGGCGGCCGCGCCACCCAGCGCCCAGGCAGTGGCGTGGTAGGCCTCCGCCAGCCGGCTGCGGCCCAGGGCCTGCGGGGCCTGGCCGATGGCCAGCCGGACCCGCGAGGTGGAACCGGAGTGGGCGATGCGCTCGCCGTCGAGCCCGATCCGTCGCAGGGCCGCGGGTGACGTCTCCACCAGCACGACGTTGGCCACGCCCTGCTGGAGGTCCATCAGGTCGGCTGCCAGGCGGGCCGCCACCGACCGTTTGTCCTGGGCCTCGAGGCGGGTGACGAGCTCGCGGACGGCCGCCAGCCCGTCGAGGAACGCCGGCCACGGATTGCGCTCGCGCCACGATGCTGGCAGGGCCGTCGTGATCTCACCGCCGGCGATGCGTACCGCGGCCGGCTTACCTCGAGCGGCATTCAGCCGCGAGGCGGACTCGATGGCCATCAGGAACGCCAGCCGCAGGGCGGCAGTGACCGGCGCGGACCGCGTGTCGGACTCGACCGCCGCCAGGATCGCGTGCAGCCCCAGTAGCTGACGAGGAGAGTGGAGCCCCAGCAACTGCTCGGGCAGCGGGCTATCGGCCTGGCGCACCGGGAAACGCCCCAGCAGCTCCGCCCGGACCTCGTCCGGCAGCTCGTCGAAGGCCGCCAGCGCCAGATCCTCGGGCCCGGGGGCATCGTGTCGCAGTTCCGCCTCGCCGGACCGGCGAACGCACGCTCCGCAGCCGAACTCGCGCCTGACGGCTCGCGGCTGGCCGGTCGCGCTACCCGGCTCGGCGGCCTTGCCGGCACCGCCCCGAGCCGGTCCTGCGTCCCAGACGAGGGCATCGAGCACGATCTCCAAACCGCAGGTCGGGCAGCGGCTGGCGAAGAGCGTGTCGAGAGTGTCCTTCACCGTCGAGTCGCGCAGCGGCCGCGTGGCGATGGCCTGCACGGCAGCATCCACGTGGCGCATGTCGGGCGGCCGGACCACTACCTCGGCCAGCAGACGCGTCAGCGGAAGAGACTCCACATCGACGGCCCGTCGCTGGCCAACGATCGCAGCCCTGGCGACCCAGCCGCCGCGGCCGTTCAGATCCAGGACGGCCTCGCCGGGTCGGGTCGCTGCCTCTATCGCGTCGACGAGGTCCGCGAACGGGAGGGAGGGAGCGATCCGCTCGAATATGGGCAGTCCGGGACCGCCATCGATGCGCCGCTTGGCTCGGTTGTTGACGGCGCGCCCCACCATGGCCCCATTGTGACAGACGCGCGCGCCCAGGCCAGGGCCGCTGGGGCAGATGGACCGATCTGCGGCCCTAGCCGCCCGATGCGGCCGCTCCGGGCGTGCCATTGATCGCCGCCAGGGCACGATCGAAGAGGCGCGGCGCGAACCAGGCGGCGCCGGCGGCGGTGAAGTGGGTCTGGTCGTAGCCGGTCACCCGAACCCGGATACCCGAGATTCGGGAGGGGCACGGATAGCCATTAGGACACAGCAGCGAGTCCACCTCAACCAGATACGCTCCTGCGCGCCCGCCCAGCCAGTCGAACCAGTCCACTGTTGCCGCGCGGATAGCCGCGTCCTGGCTCTGGACCTCGCGGCAGCGACCCTCCGATGCCACGCCCTTGCAGCCCGGCGTCTGCTGGCTGCGCAGCGGCGGCAGGATCACCACCACCCTTGCCCCGACCGCCTGGAAGCGGTCCAGGACCATGGTCCACTCTGCGAACAGATCGTCCTTCCAGCCCTGGCTGCCGGGTGCCAGTAGCAGGCCGGCCGGGTCCTTGCGGGCCAATCTGGAGTTGATGTCGAGCCAGATCACGAGGTCCGGCAGGGTCGCCACCAACTGGTCGTGCAGAGATTCGACGGACTCGCACTTTCCGGGGGGCAGGCTGCCGTTGGGGAAGAAGAGCGGCTCATAGCCGATAGGGCATGCCCGGTGGGCACCGGAGACGAGCGTCCAGCCGCGCTTCGCGGCCTCGGCCTGCAACCCGGGGACGGCCGAGACCATGATTGAGTCGCCGACCACCCCCACGACCATGCCGGGCCCGCCTGCCGGCGTGGCGCTGACGCCGGACACCGGGACCACGGTCCCAACCGGCCAGAACGGCGCTTCGGTCGGCGTCTGGGCCGGCGACGCCGTGGGCGGGGTGACGAGGGCGGTCGCCTCCGACTCCCCGCGACTCAACCCGGGGCCCAACGTGCCGGCGAGGATCGCGAGCGCGACGATCACGACGGCCGCAGCCAGCGCGGCGGGCGCGGCTCGCATTGGACGCGCCATGGGATCATTGTCGCAGACGCCGCCAGGGCCGGTCGCTGCACTCGAAGAGGAGATCGGTCCGGGCGCCTGCGATCAGCTCGCGGCGGGTGTCTCCGGCGTGCCGTTGATCGCGGCCAGGGCACGATCGAAGAGGCGCGGCGCGAACCAGGCGGCGCCGGCGGCGGTGAAGTGGGTCTGGTCGGACCCGGGCAGCCTGACCTGCAGCCCGGAGATCGTGCCGGGGCACGGGTAGCCGTCGGGGCACAGCAGCGAGTCCACCTCCACCAGGTAGGCTCCCTCGCGCTCATCGAGGGAGTAGAACCATTCCTGGGTCGCTTCGCGGATCGCCGCGTCCTGGCTCTGGATCTCGAGGCAGCGGGCCTCCGACGCCACGCCCTCGCAGCCCGGGGCCTGCTGGCTGCGCAGCGGCGGCACGATCACGAGGACCCGGGCCCCCACCATCCGGAAGCGATCGAGGACCAGGGTCCACTCCGCGAACAGATCGTCCTTCCAGCCCTGAGTGCCGGGCTGCAGGAGATGGCCCAGAGGGTCCTTCCGAGCAAGAGTCGACTGGAGATCCTGCCACAGGACGACGTCCGGCCCGGTCGCGATCAGCTGGTCGTGGAGCGTTTCGACGGTCGAGCACTGGCCGGCGGATTCGGTGCCGTCCGTCTGGTAGAGCGGCTCGTAGCCGACTGGGCAGCCCCGGTGCGCGGCCGCCACGAGAGTCCAGCCGCGCTCCGCGGCCTCCGTCTGAAAGCCGGGCATGGCCGAGACCATGACCGAGTCGCCCACCACGCCGACGACGAGACCCGCCCCCCCGACGGGCGTGGCCGTGGCACTGGCCGTGGGCTCGGGCGTTTCGCTCGGCGCCGGAGAGGCCGGGGAGGGCGTAGCCGACGCCGGAGGCGGAGTGTGGATGGCGATCGATCCGGGCTGCTCCTGATCCCATTCGGGATTCGTCACGCCGTTGAGGGTCGCGACGATGATGATCGCGGCGACCACGCCCGAGGCCACCGGCACGACACGCGTCAGGCGCGCCGGAGTCAGCTTGTAACCCAGCAGGAGGCCGCGCCGGCGGATCGGCGTCTCCACCACGACGTAGGACACGGCGGTGGCGGCGAAGGTCACGCCCACCGCAAGAAGAGCCAGGGTCGGCGTGGTAGTGGGGCCCAGCCACTGGTTGGTGAAGATGATCACCGGGAAGTGCCAGAGATACATCCCGTAGGACGCCAGGCCGACCAGCACCATTGGGCGGACCGACAGCAGTCGATCGATCCAGCTGCGCGCCTCCAGGCCGGCCAGCAGGACGGCCACGGCCAGCGACAGGGCCACGGCCCCGCCGTGGTAGTACAGGTCGTTGTCGTCGGCCAGCCCCACGTACGCGGCAATGATCGCCAGCGCGGCCAGGGGGGCCATCAGCCGGCCGAATCGAGCCACCCGGTCGCTCCACCGGCCGGCCAGGGCCACCGCCAGCAGGGCCCCGATCAGCAGTTCGAAGACGCGCGAGTCGGTGCCGTAATAGGCCCGCGAGGGATCTACCGGATTGAATATGGCGACCATCCACAACGCCGAAGCCAGCCCCACGGTGGTCGCGACCAGGGCCAGGCCGCGCCGGCCCAGGCGCGACAGGACGACCGACACCAGGATCGGCCAGAACAGGTAGAACTGCTCCTCGATCGCCAGCGACCAGGTGTGGCGGTCGGGCGAGACGGCCACGAACTGGGCGAAGTAGGTCTGGCCCGAGGTGATGAAGTGCCAGTTGGCGATGTAGAAGAGGGTGGACAGGAGATCGCCCCGGGCCGCGCCGATGGCCAGCGGGTCGCCACTCAGGTTGATGAGGACGGCCATCACGGCCAGCAGCACCAGCAGCGCCGGCAGCAAACGCCGGATGCGCCGCGACCAGAAGGCCGGCAGGTCGATCCAGCCCTTGTCGCGGTGCTCCGCCAGCAGCAGCATCGTGATCAGGTAGCCGCTGAGGACGAAGAAGATGTCGACGCCCAGGTATCCGCCCGGCAGCCAGTCGCGGTTGAGGTGGTAGACGAGGACGCCCAGCACGGCCACCGCGCGCAGGCCGTCCAGGAAAGGGCGGTACCCGGTCGCGAGGGGAGTGGTCGGGGTGGGCCGGCCGGGCGGGCTTGCGATCAGTCTTGCCGGGGTCGGGCCGGGGGACCGATTCGCAGCCGCAGCCTCCGCGGCGGAGCCCGGCCGAGCAGGCTCAGCCCTGCCGGTCGCGAGCCGGGCAGTTGGGCGAGGCCTGATCCACCACTCCGCGCTTACATGCTCGTCGTGGGACTCGGTGGGGGGGCGTGGGGGGGGACGGGGCCTTTCTTCCCCTGTCACGGCTCCTCTAGCTCGTCCGACTCTTCCTCGAAGGCCTCGTCTCCGGTGACCTCAGCCGGCAGGACGCTTTCGAGATCCTCGATCTCCTCGTCCTCGTCGTCATCCTCGAGGTCTTCTTCGAGCAGCTCGTCCTCGCGCAGCAGCGTGCCCTTGGTGTAGGGGCGCAGGTCCGACGATCGGGCCGCGGTGGGGAAGCTCACCTTGCCGTAGTTGCGCGGGTCCTGGAGGATCTCGCGAATCACGATCCTTACGTCGCGATCCCCCAGCGAGGTGATGCCGGCCGAGTAGCGGTTGCCGTCGGCGATCAGCTTGAGCAGGCGGGCTGCCACCCGCGGCTCCACGACGCCGATGCGAACGCCGTTGGCCTCGGCGTAGAGACGATTTCCGTCCGGGACCAACTCGACCGCGTCGCCGGGGTTGACATGAGCCAGGACGCGCGGCGCGGCGAGGTCCATCAGCATGGCGAAGCCGGTCTTGCCGGTCTCCTCCACGAAGATCGCCACCGGCGCCTTGCCCGCGCCGTCGGCCGCCACGCTCTTCTCGCCGGCCTCGCTCATCAGCACGCGCAGCCGCTCGATGTTGCGCTCGGCGATGCGATTGGTGGGGTCGAGGGCCAGGGCCGTCTGGTAGTGCTCGCGCGCATCGCCCAGCTCGCCCACCTCCCAGAGGGCCTTTGCCAGGCGGTTCTCCGCCTCCGCGTCCGGTTCCATCTCCAGGATCTTGCGGTTGGCCTCGACGGCCTCCGCCCAGCGACCGGCGGAGGCATGGGCGATCGCCTGGTCGGCCAGCTGGCGCTTGATCCGCACGGCGTTGCCGCCCGTGCCCTTTTCGCTCTCGGGGAAGGCCAAGGATCAGGTTCCTTTCGTCAACTGCGCCGGACAGACCACGCCCTCTAGCATCGCACACCTGCCCTGTCAACGTCGCCGCGGGCTCACCACTGCCTCGTCAGCAAACCCAGGACGACGACCCCCGCTCCGGCCAGCACCAGCGCCGCGGACTCTTGCAGCAGTCGCCCGTTCGATCGAATCGGCCCCTCCGACTCACGCACCGAAGTGGCCAGATACATCACCGCCAGCAGCAAGGCCGGCCCGAAGAGCCGCGGCAGCCCCAGCACCCACACCACGACGCCGGCCGGGACGAGGACGAGCACGTACTGGCACAGAGCGACCGCCATCCGGCCGGCGGTGTGCGGGCGCACGGCCGCGAGGCGGACGCCGGCCAGCGAGCCGGTGGCAATCAACAGGGCCAGGGCGGCCAGCGACGTCGCGAGGTCGGGCTGATGGCCGCCGCCCGGAATGCTGCCCGGAACCAGGCCGCCGACGGCGGCGAAGGCGCCGAAGGCCAGGCCGAAGGTGCCGAGACGAACCGCCCCGGGGCCGGCGTGCGAGCCGTCCGCCGAAGTGGGCGGCGAATCGGCCTCGATCGAGGCGGCCCAGGCCACGGCCAGCCAGGTGGCCGCGAAGATGCCGGCCAGCCACGGCACGGGCCCGACCAGCCGGGCGATCCCGACCCCGGCAAAGGCAGCCAGGCCGGGCAGGATCAGCCGCAGTGGCCGGTTCGAGGCGCGGCCGCGGTCCCCCTCCAGCCGGGCCGAGCCGGCAACGGCCGCGCCGACGATGAGGGCGGTGGCAGCCGGCAGATACGGGCCGTCCACGAACCGGGAGAGGGCGGCCAGCGAGGCCACAACCAGGCCCAGTTCTCGGGCGCCGCTGCGCTGCTGCATGCGGGCATGGTACGGGACGGGGCCGCGCACCGGGGGGCTCCGGTCCCCGCCCTAACGCGCCGCCCGGTCCGGCTTGGCCGCGGCCCAGGCGAGCAGATCGGCACGCGATCGGGAGTTGACGACCCGGCCGGCCGGAAGCCAGGCCCTGCGCGCCATGGCCGTTCCCCAGCGCAGGTTGTCCAGCTCCTCGGTGCGATGCGCGTCCGAGTCGATGGCGAACAGGCAGCCGTGCTCGGCGGCCCGGCGAGCCCGCACGTCGGAGAGATCGAGCCGTTCGTCCGAGCCGTTCAACTCCAGGGCCGTGCCGGTCTGGGCCGCCGCCTCGAAGACGGCGTCCCATTCGAGGTCCAGGTCGTCGCGGGTGCCGATGTAACGACCTGCCGGGTGGGCGATGACGTCCACGTGCGGGCTCCGGATCGCGGCCAGAGTCCTGGCCGTGAGTTGCTCGCGGGTCTGGCGCCGGGCGACGTGGACGGAGGCGACTACGATGTCGTAGCGGGCCAGCAGCTCATCGGGATAGTCGAGCGTGGCGTCCGCCCGGATCTCCAGCTCGCAGCCGTGCAGCAGGCGGAAGCCCTCCGGCGGCGTCTCCGCCGGGGCCGACCCCTCGGCCTCCTCTCGAGCGAACCGCTCGTTCAGCTCACCCACGACAAGGCGCTGGGCTTCGACCCGCTCCGGCGACAGACCTCTGGCGATCCCGAGACCGGCCGAGTGGTCGGTCAGGGCCAGGTAGGAGTAGCCCCGCAGGCGTGCTGCCTGGGCCATCTGCTCGATGGCGTGAACGCCGTCCGACCAGTCGGAGTGGCTGTGGCAATCGCCCCGCAGGTCGCCTCGGGCGACCAGCTCCGGCAGGGCCCCGCTCATGGCCGCCTCTATCTCGCCCCGATCCTCGCGCAACTCGGGCTCGACGAAATCCAGGTCGAGGAAGCGGTAGGCCTCCGCCTCCGTGGCGAAGGTCCGCAGTTCGGCAGCCTCGCCGGTGGCCGGATCGCCATCCTCGCCGAGCCGCAGGAAACCCTTCTCCGAGAGGCTCCAGCCGCGATCTCGGGCCAGACCGCGCAGCCGAACGTTGTGCTCCTTCGAGCCGGTGAAGTGGATCAGGTAGGTCCCGGCTTCACCCGGCGGCATGATCATCAGGTCCACCTGAGGGCCGCCGGCCAGGCGGACCGCGGCCTTGTGCGGGCCCCGGGCCAGGACCGCCTCGACCGAGGCCAGGCCGACCAGCCTGTCCACCATCTCGGCCGGACGGTCAGTCTCCGCCAGCAGATCCAGATCGCCGATCGTCTCGCGCCGGCGGCGGAATGAGCCGGCCGGCACCAGTGAGCGCACGCCGGGCACGCCGGACAGCTCGGCCGTCAGCGAGGCGACGATGGCCTCCGCCTGCCCCAGGCGCATCCGCTCCTGGCGCGTCTCCAGGGCGGCGATGCCGGACAGCACAAGTTGCTCGGTCCCGGCCGACATGCCCCGCAGCCCGCGCAGCCTGCCGGACTCGGCTGCGCGCCGCAGCTCATCCATGGTCACGATGCCCAGCTCGTCGTGCAGCCGGCGCACCGTGCGCGGCCCGACTCCCGGGATGGCCAGCAGCGCCACCAGGCTGGGCGGCACCTCCTGGCGCAATCGTTCGTGGAACTCCAGGCGCCCCGTCCTGGCCAGCTCCTCGATCTTCTTCGAGATGGCCTCGCCCACGCCGGCTATCCGCGGCGGCCGGTCGTCGAGGTATGCCTTGGCGATCTCAACCGGCGAGTGGGCGATGGCGTCGGCAGCCTTGCGATAGGCGACCGTCTTGTAGACCAGCTCGCCCTTGACCTCCAGCATGTCGCCGATCTCGTGGAAGATGCGCGCCAGCTCGGCGTTGGAAAGTGGCGTCTGCTCGGGCTCGCCCATGGCGCGATGGTAGCCCGCGGAACGCTAGCGGGCGTCGGAGGGCCAGGCCTCCACGACGCGGTCGCGCCCCGTGCGCTTGGCCGCGTAGAGGGCCCGGTCGGCGCGCTCCACGATCTCTGAGATCGGCTCGCCCGAGGCGTGGCCTGTGGCCACTCCCAACGAGACGGTGATGCGGTCCGTGACACCGAAGTCGATGAGGTCCAGTTCGCGGACGGTGGTCCGGATCCGCTCTCCGATCTCCAGCGCCACTCCGGGCGCCGGGTTGCGGAGCAGAACCATGAACTCCTCACCGCCGTAGCGGGCCGGAAGGTCGTCCTCGCGTACCGACAGCTGGATGGCGTTGCCGATGGCCCGCAGCACCTGGTCTCCGGTCTGGTGGCCGTACAGGTCGTTGAGCCGCTTGAAATGATCCACGTCGATGGCCACGATCGCGACCCGGTCCGAGTGACGGCGACGGCTGGCCAGCAGGGTGCAGTACTCGTCGAAATGGCGTCGGTTGGGCAGGCGGGTCAGCTGATCGGTGCGCGCCTCCTCCTCGGCGGCCTGCTGCGAATAGACGCGGACCAGGGCGGCGGAGGTCTCGCTGGCGGCGCTGTTCAGCAGCCTGACGGCCGATTCGGTCCAGGCGTCCTGGGTTCGCCGGGAAAGGATAATGGCGCCTACCACTGCGTCGCCGTCCTCCAGCGGCGCGGCCAGGGTGTTGCGCAGCCCGTATGCGTCGCGCAGGCGCAGGGCGATCTGATTCGCCAGCTGCTGCGAGTTGCCCTCCGGTTCCTGAGGCTCCTCGGTCGGCCGCCGCCTGCGCCGCCACCACCGGGCCAGCGAGGCGACCGCGCTTCGAGGGCCGCGCGCGAAACCCTCTTCCGCCTCGCGCCAGACGGGCGGGCGCGCGCCCAGCAAGCCCACCTCTTCGCGAATGGTGCCGTGGCGCGGCAGGGGCGTGCCGTGACGGGGCGCCGTACGCATACGCCGCGTGTCGGCCGGCTCGAGCTGGCGGATGGGCATGATGGCGTTGGTCGTCTGCGAGCCGGGCAGCATCGAGACGAAGGTCACGTCCAGAATGGCGCCGCCCGGGCGCATCTGAACGATGGCCACGTGATCGGCGCCGACCGCGCTGCCGAGCTCATGGACGATGGCCTCGATCACGCCCGAGGGCGACATCGAGCGCGCCAACGCCTGGACCAGCCGGCCGAAGCTCTCCGCTTCCCAGTGGCGTCGCTCGACGTAGATACCGGAGGCCCGGGCGTTGAGCACAGCGGAAGCCACCAGCAGGGCCGTCGCGGCCGCGAGAGCCACATCCCAGAACCCGCTCGCCCCAGCCGAAAAGGCGACAATCGCCTGGCCGAGGAGAAGGGTGATGGCAATGATCAGCAGCGTCCAGGTCAGCGTCACCGACCGCGGCCCCAGCACGGACCCGCGGTTGCCCTCGGAAGGCACGCCGCTACTGCTCACGCTGCAAGGATGACAAAAACGGGGGCGGCTCAGGGGCCGTATCAGCAGCCCCTTGGGACTACTTCGGAGCCGTACTTTCGGCGTGGCCGACAATGCGACGCCGTTGACCCTGGCCCGCGGCGCGGGCTACACTCCGCCGTGGTCGGAGGGGCATCCAACGCGCCCTCCGCCAGTCCTAACCCGCGCAGAGGCTTCATCCCTCAGTGGATACCGGACCCAGTATCGGCGGCGCCAGGCCGGCACTTCTCGGCCGCCGCGCCGACGCCAACCAATTGGTCCGCCCCGTCCTCTAGCGGTTCGCCACCGGCGCGCCGCGGACGGATCGGCCCGTCCGCAGACGCAGCGTCTGAGGTGGCACATGCTCTACCTGAGCCAGGCTATC
>CAZFLI010000051.1:0-3679 GCA_964519845.1 uncultured Anaerolineaceae bacterium
ATCGACTCGGACGCCCACAACGTCTACGTCATCCTCTCCGCCCGGGCCATGAACCCCGGGCTCTTCGTGGTTGCCCGTGCCAACACCGCCGACGCCGAGACGCGCCTGATCCAGGCCGGCGCCAGCCGCGTCGTCTCGCCCTACACCATGGCCGGGCACCGTCTGGCCGAGTTGGCGACCCGGCCGCGTGTCGTGGACTTCATCGATGCCGCCCTTTCTCACGGCGAGCTGGCCTTCACGATGGAGGAGGTCGAGGTGACGCCGGGCGGCCCGCTTGACGGAGCGACCATCGGGGCCCTGCGCGAGACCGGTGTCTTCGTCCTGGCGATCGTCACCGGCTCCAAGAAGTACGAGGCCAACCCGCGGGCCGATCGAGTGCTGCAGACCGGCGAGACGCTGATCGTCTCGGGCAGCGCCCCACGCCTCAAGGAGCTGCGCGGGGTCTAGCGGCAGGGCGTCGCGGAGATCGACAAGGGCCGCAAGGCGGACGCGCAACCCGCCCGACCGAACCCGGCGGCAGCCGGCGCGATCATTGAGTCGGCGACACGCGAAGAGGAGGGGCCATGGGCGCGAACGACAACGAAGCACAACCCGACTACGGCGATTGCCTGCGCTGCGGCCGGCCACTCGATGCGATCGGCGTCGAGGAGTTTCGCGTAGGCGGCACCTCCGGCGGCTGGAAGCTCATATTCGGCGAGCTGGCAGAACTCGGCGAAGACAAGCTCGAGTTCGAGATCCTCGCTTGCCCCGGCTGCCGCAAGGTGGAGCTGCGCGTCCCCGGCGAGTAGTCCTGGCTCCCGCCTCTAGGCGAACGGCTCGCCGGTGACCCTGACGGAGTGGCGCGAACGGCGCTCGTGGGCGATCAGCGCCCCGCCGACGATCCCGGCGTTATTGCGGAACGCGGCGAGGGCGATCGGCGTCTTGACCGTCACGAAGGGCAGGTAGTTGTCGGCGCGCTTGGAAGCCCCGCCGCCCAGGATGAACAGATCCGGCCAGAAGTACCGCTCGAGCATGTGCAGGTAGTCGTTGAGGCCGGCGGCCCAATCCTTCCAGCTCAGGTTGAGCTTGTCGCGGGCCGCCTCCGAGACACGCTCCTCCGCATCCTTGCCCTTCAGCTCGAGATGTCCGATCTCCGTGTTGGGCACCAGGCGCCCATCCACGAACAGGGCCGAGCCGATGCCGGTGCCGATGGTCAGCACGATCGCCAGCCCGGCCTGTCCACGACCTGCCCCGAAGCGCATCTCGGCCAGGCCGGCCACATCCGCGTCGTTGCCGGCCGCGACGATCCGGCCCATGACCAGGCCCATCTCGCGCTCGGCCGGAAAGCCGATCCAGGCCGGATCGATGTTGGCCGCAGTCAGCGTGGAGCCGCCCCTGATGGCAGCCGGGATGCCCACTCCCACGGGGAACACATCCCCCTCTGAGGGAGGCCAGGGAGCGGCCAGCTGCCGCACCAGGCCGTCCATGACGGCCACCACTTCTCGGGGCACCGAAGGCTGGGGAGTGGGAACGCGCAGCCGGTCGCCGACGAGCATGCCCGTCCGCACGTCCACGACGGCGCCCTTGATGCCGCTGCCGCCGAAATCCAGCCCGATCGCCAAATCCGCGTGGTGGACGTCGCCCGGACTCAAGTCGCCGGGCTTGACCCCGGCCCCGGAGGGCGGTGGCGCGCCGGCTTCCCCCTTCTGGGAGGCCTGCGCGGGCTTCTTCGGTCGCCGGTCGGCCATTCGGTCGCTACCCCGTGGTTCGATGTCGTGCGGCCCGATCAGGGCAGCCTAAAAGTAGTTGACGCTGATGCCGCCGTCGATGACCAATGAGGCCCCATTAGTCCAGGCCGATTCGTCCGACGCGAGATAGACCGCCAGCGCGACGACCTCCTCCGGCTTGCCGAACCGCCCGGTCGGGTTGCGGGCCAGCCGGATCGACTTCGCCTTCTCGTCCTTGACCAGCCAGTCCATCAGCAGCGGCGTCTCCACCGGGCCCGGCAGGATGGCGTTGCTGCGGATCCCCTGGGGAGCGAATTGGACGGCCAGCGAGCGGGTCAGCGACACAACGGCGCCTTTGGAGGCAGTGTAGGCGTCCTGCGGGACCGAGCAGCCCAGCAGCGAGACGAAGCTCGCGACGTTGATCACCGAGCCGGAGTGGTTCTCCAGCATGGCCGGGATGGCGTGCTTGCAGGTCAGGTAGACGCCTCGCACGTTGACCGCCATGACCCGGTCCCAGACCTCGACCGGCGTGTCCAGGACCGAGCGATCCGCCTCCGGCATGATGCCGGCGTTGTTGTAGAGCACGTCCACCCGGCCGTACCTGCGGCGGGCCGTTTCGACCATCTCGCGCACGTCGTCCTCGCTCGATATGTCGACCTGGACCGGCGCCGCCTCGCCGCCGGCGGAGATGATCTGGCGGACCGTCTCCTCGGCGGCTTCGGCCTGGGAGTCGGCCACGATCACTCGCGAGCCCTCGGCCGCGAAGCGGAGGGCGGCCACGCGCCCCATGCCCCCACCGGCGCCGGTGATGATGGAGACCTTCCCCTTCAGCCGCATCGTCGCGCCTCCGTCGCAGATTGCCGTGGAGGAGCCTGCCGCGCCTCCACTCGGGCCGGTTCGCCGACGCTAGCTTACAGGGCGGATCGGCCGGTACGAACGATTGCGGGACCGAGCCGGCGGCCTATGCTTGGTCGGACAGTCGCAGGGAGAAGACCGATGGCTCGTTGGCCGGTAGGAAAGATCAAGGCCGTGGCCGTGGCCGGAGGGAGCGGCTTCGTCGGCGGCGCCGTCGTACGCGAACTCGCCGCCCGCGGCTACCGCCCGATCGTGCTGTCGCGCCGGGCGGCGGGGTCCTCGGGCGGCCCCTCGGGCGGCCCCGAGACGCGCCGGGCCGACGTCACCCGCCCCGAAACGCTGGCCGGCGCTCTCGCCGGCGTCGACGCCCTGGTCATCTGCCTGGCCTTCCGCAACTCGCCCGTGGAGGCGCCGCGGCGCGGCCGCACCTTCGAGAAGGTCGACGCGGACGGCACGGAGGCCCTGGCCGCGGCCGCGGTGAAGGCCGGAGTCCGCCGTCTGGTCTACATCTCCGGAGCCGGCGCGGCCCCGGACGCCGCCCGCCACTGGTTCCGTGCCAAGTGGCGCGCGGAGGAGGCCGTCCGCAACAGCGGCCTGGCCTACACGATCTTCCGGCCGACCTGGATCTACGGCCCCGGCGACCGTTCCCTCAACCGCTTCATCGGCTTCTCGCGCCGGCTGCCCTTCGTGCCGCAGATCGGCAACGGCCGCCAGCTCGTCGCGCCGGTCTTCGTCGACGACATCGGCGGTCTGGTCGTGGATGCCCTGGAGACCCGCGCCGCGCGCAACGCCACTCTCGAGGTGGGCGGCCCGGAGACCCTGACGATGGACCAGGTGATCCGCCAGGCGCTGCACGTCCTACGGCGCCGCCGTCCGATCCTCCACGCCCCGGCCGGCCTGATGAAGCTCCTCGTCCGACCGCTGACGCTGCTGCCGTCGCCCCCGCTGACCCCCGACGCGATCGACTTCATCGTCGGCGCCGCGCAGGTGGACCCGGGCCCGCTGGCTGCCGCCTTACCGCGCCGCCTCACCCCCCTGGCCGAGGGCCTGGCGACGTACCTGGGCAAGCCCTCGTAGGGCGGCCCGTCGGAGGGCGGCCCAGGCCGCCGCCCCGCCGC
>CAZFLI010000051.1:3779-11906 GCA_964519845.1 uncultured Anaerolineaceae bacterium
CGCCCCGCCGCTCGGCGCCCGCCGCCCGCCGCGCCCCTACCCCCGCTCGAGGTACCGCTCGCGGTCCCAGGCGTGGACCGCGGCGTCGTAGGCGGCCTGCTCGACCCGGGCGGCGTTGAGGTAGTGGCCCACGACGTCCTTGCCCAGGATCCCGGCCGCCGCCTTGCTGCCCTCCAGGAGCGAGATCGCTTCCGCCAGAGAGCGCGGCATGCGGTCGCAGTCGGTGGCGACGTAGCCGTTGCCGCGGCACTCGGCCGGCGGCTCGATCTTGTTCTCGATCCCGTACAGCCCCGCCCCCACCTGGGCGGCGTAGGCCAGATAGGCGTTCATGTCGCCGCCGGGGAAGCGGTTCTCGATGTGCAGGCTGGGGCCGTCGCCCACGATGCGGAAGCCGGTGGTCCGGTTGTCTCGACCCCAGACCACGTTCACCGGCGCCCAGCTGGCAACCGCGTAGCGCTTGTAGGAGTTGATGTTCGGGGCGACGAAGAGAGCCAGCTCGCGCTGCAGAGCCATCATCCCGCCCAGGAACCAACGCATCGTCTGGCTCATGCCGTAGGGCTTCGCGCCCTCCTCGGCGAAGAGCGGCTTCTCGCCCGACTTGTCCCAGAGCGAGACGTGCAGGTGCCCGCTCGAACCGGTCCAGTCGGCGTAGGGCTTGGCCATGAACGTCAGCCCGTAGCCGTTGAGCCAGGCGATCTCCTTGGCCCCGTGCTTGAAGAGCACGCTGCGATCGGCCGACTCGAGCACGTCCGAGTAGCGGATGTTGACCTCGTGCTGGCTGGGAGCGGCCTCGCCCTTGCTGAACTCGATCGGGATCCCAGCCTCGGTCATCTCGTTGCGGATCTGGCGGTACAGCGGCTCGAGCTTGGTGGCCTGGAGGAGGTGGTAGTCCTCGTTGTAGTAGCCGACCCGCTCGATGTCGTTGTAGCCCTTCTCGGCCAGGTCCTCGAAGGTGTCCGAGAGAACGTAGAACTCGAACTCGGTCCCGGCCTTGACCGCGTAGCCGAGCTTGGCCGCGTGCGCCGCCTGGCGCTTCAGCATCGTCCGCGGCGAGACGGCGATCTCCTCACCTTCATGGTCCACCGCGTCGCACAGGACGATGGCGGTCGAATCGAGCCAGGGCAGGACGCGCGTCGTCTCCCAGACCTGCCGGCCGATCCAGTCGCCGTAGCCGGTCTCCCAGTTCATCAGCTTGAAGCCGTCGGGCGTGTTCATCTCCATGTCCGTGCCCAGCAGGTACGTGCAGAAGTGGAACCCGTGATCCACGACGCCGTTGAGGAAGGCCTCGGCCTGGACGCGCTTGCCCATCAGGCGGCCTTGCATGTCGGTCAGGGCGACGATCACGGTGTCGACCCGGCCGTCGCGGACCATGGCCCGCAGCTCGTCGAGCTGCCTGGGGGCGGGTTGGCTGGCTCCGTGATCGGCGCTCATCGGTTCCTCCTGTGCCGCGCCGTTTATCGGCCGGGGCCGGGCGGCGCTTGCCTGGCGGCTATTGTGGCGCGTGCGGCGCGCCGCGGTCAGCCCGCGAACGCGGCCGCCCGATCCCTCGCCGAATAGGCGCGCGGCGGGCTCTCGCCCGCCGCGCTGCCGCAACCCGCAAAGTGAGCGGCCTCAGTGGTGCGAGAGTTCCTCGGCCGCGTGCTCGAATTCGGCCTCGATCTCGGTCATCTCCGCCTCGACCTTGTGCATCTTGGGCCCGCTGAAGTGGCGCCGCGCCCAGGCCAGGTAGTAGACCAGCAGGAACGCCAGGGTGGCGGCCATGAACGGCCACGAGATATTGCCCGAGGTGGGGAACGAGAAGAGGATCATCAGGACCACGATCCAGGCCAGAGCGCCGATGGCAACCGGCTTTGACCAGCGGCCCAGGCTCCAGACCCGCTCCGTGCGCCAGGGATCGGTCGTCAGGCCCAGCACGATGGGGATGCCGTAGGCCGCGTACAGGAAGATCGTCGAGATCGCGGTGACGATGATGATGGCGGTGCCGCCGCCGACGACTCCCGCGGCGACGGTGAAGAGCCAGGCCACCACGACCATGGCGACCATGGCGTTGGCCGGCGTGCGATGGCGATGCGAGACGCGCTTGAGCCAGCCCGACCCGGGGATGCCGTCGTCACGACTGAAGGCGAACAGCATCCGGCCGGCCGAGGCGATCGACGACAGGCCGCAGAAGGCCATGGCGATCCCGATGCCGCCGGCCAGCACCTGCCCCAGATCTCCCAGGTTGTAGGTGAGGATGTCGATGACCGCGGCCCGATTGCCGAAGTAGTACTGGCTCGAATCGGCGCCGATGCCAGCCGCCGTGGCCGGGAAGAGGCCGGCCAGGTTCGGCAGGTGGGTCGTCAGGGCGAACAGGAAGATGTAGCCCACCACGGCCGAAACCGCGACCGAGAGGAAGATGCCCCAGGCACTGGACTTGCGGGCGGCGACCGTCTCCTCGGCCACGTGGGCCGAGGCGTCGTAGCCGGTGTAGGTCCAGTTGGCCTGCAGCAGCGAGAAGAAGAAGGCGGCCAGCAGCGGATAGCCGATGGCCGGGCCGTACTGGAGATCCACGAAGCCCAGGTTGTTGTTCCAGCTGCCTGCCTGGTCCAGTGGCTGGATCGAGAACAGGCTCAGCCCGGACTGATCGGCCTTGCCGATCGCGAAGAGCAGGATCACCACCGCGGCGACGAGGACCATGTGCCACCACACGCTGACCTGGTTGAGCATGGCCACCAGGTTGATGCCGCGGACGTTCATGACCAGCTGGACCGCCATCAGCAGGCCCATAGTCAGGAGCTGGCCGGTCAGCACGGCGGTGTCGCCCGCCGAGACCAGGACCGAGGCGTTGTGGTACTCGATGCCCGCTCGCTCCAGCAGCGGCGTGACGATCGTCTCGTTGAGGAAGAAGGCGGCCGCAAAGTTGATGCCGGCCACGATGGCGAACTGGCCGATCAAGTTCAGCCAGGCCGTCCACCAGCCCCAGCCGACGCCCTTCATCCGGCTGGCCCAGTAGTAGAGGCCGCCGGCCGTGGGGTAGGCGCTGGCAACCTCGGCCATCGAGGCGGCGATCATCAGCACGAAGACCGTCACCACCGGCCAGCCGATGAGGCTGGCTGCCGTGCCCGACCAGGCCAGCCCGTAGTCGTAGAGGATGACCGCGCCGGTCAGGATCGAGATGATCGAGAAGCTGATGGCGAAGTTGGAGAATCCGCCCATCGTCCTGAACAACTCCTGGGCATAGCCCAGGCGGTGCAGGTCGTGGACGTCTTCCTTGATGATCTCCTCGCGTGTCTTCCTGGCCCCCCGGGGCGCCTCGGGCTTCTCGAGCTTGTTGGGCGTCTTGGGCTGCACGGTGGTCCTGCGCTGCGCCATTGCGGCCTCCTGGGGTGCCGGGCTGCTGTTCGGACTGCGGCGCGAGGCTCCTCCCGCCCACGGCGCCGATCGATGCCCGCCGGTTCGGCCGCGGGAGACCGTTCCGGTGGCGCGACTATAGCCCGTTCAAGAGGCCGGGAAGGCGCCGTTGTGGCGCTGCGACCGCACCGGGACCTGCTCGCGACCGGGCCGCCGCACACCCGCGATGCCTCCCAAACGCCCCGCGAATCGCCCGATCAAGGTAGAGTGCGCAGGCTGAAAGCTCCGCCGCCGGCCGGGGAGCGAAACCATGAGGTGACACCGGCCATATGAGCGACCCCCGCGACGAGCACGCCCCAGACGACAAGCAGCACGAGGACTGGCTGACCCCCCTGGCGGGGCCTGACAGGCCCGTCGGGGCGGCCAGGGGAAGCCTGCGCGACCGAAGCGGGAGCCTGCGCGGTGGGGCCCGACAGCGGCCCGCGCCGGCGCCCACTCTGGACTCCGCGCGCGTCCGCACGGCCCGCTCGATCGTGGCACCGCGCCCGCCGGTCGAGCCGCCTGCCGAGGGGGAAGCGCCGGTCGAGGCGCCGGTCGAGGCGGAAGCGCCGGTCGAGGCGGAAGCGCCGCGGGCCCCGGTCAGGGTGGCTCTCACGTCGCGCGCCGCGGCGGGCCTGCCGCCGGCGCGCAAGAAGCCCGGCCGGCTGTCCCGCCCCGCCGGGATCCCGCCCCTGCCCACCGTCAAGATCAGCGCCGAAGACATCCGCCGTCTGGCCTCGCATCGCCCGGCCCTCCACCGCCCGACCCTGCATCGCCCGAAGTGGCGTCTCTCGCGGCGCCAGACGGCAGCCCTGGGCCTGGGTCTGGCGGCCCTGGTGGGCTCTGTCGGCAGCCTGGCGGTGATCGTCCCTACCAAACCGGTGCTGAACCCGGGGACCGGCGCCGTCAACTCCGTGCAACTCACGGCCGCGGCCGCGGCCCCCACCAACGCATTCCACTTCGGGCCGTTCTTCGCGGCCACGGAAGACAGGCTGCTGATGATGGGCAGCGACGGGCAGAAGACCTTCGTCTGGGGCTCGTCCGACGGCTCCAACTGGGAGCGCTACACCTCGGACGACGCCTTCGGCCCGGCCGACCGGCGCTTCGTTGGCCTGGGCTTCGCACCCGACGGCAACGGTGGCTACGTCGCCGTGGGCGACAGCTTCGATTCGGCCGGCAACGTCTCAGCCTCGGCCTGGTATTCGCGCGACGGCAAGAAGTGGTTCGCGGCCGGCGTGGACTTCCCGCAGAACGCCGAAATGATGGGTCTGGCCGTCGGATCGGAGGCCATGGTTGCCGCCGGCAACGGCGTGGCCTGGATCTCGCGCGGCGGGTCGAGCTGGACGATGATCGCCCTGCCCGGCGCCACCGGCTACGTGCCCCGGGCCGTCCGCACCTGGGCCGGCGGCTACGCCATCGTCTCGGCCTGGGCCGGCGACGGCGACCGAAAGTCCGCGGTCTGGGTCTCGCCCGACGGCGAGACGTGGCTGCAGGCCTGGTCGGAGCTGACCCTGTTCGACGTGGAGGACGCCATTCCCTACGGCGGCGGCCTGGTCGCCGTCGGCAGCCAGGGCCGGACCGTGGACGAACTGGCCACACCGACGCCCAAGCCCACCCCCACTCCCAGTACCAGCACCAAGCCCAAGGTCACACCCAAGCCCACCAAGACGGCCGAATCGAGCGCCTCACCCGGCGCGTCGGGCGAGCCCACGCCGTCGCCGCTGCCCTCAACCGAGGCGATCGCCTACCAGATCGCCGGCAGCTGGAGCTCGGCCAATGGACTGCAGTGGTTCAAGGGGAACGGCATCGGCGGGCCCTACGCTCAGTCGATGACCTCGGTCACCCAGGTCTTCGATTCGCTCGTTGCCGTGGGCGCGGCGCCGGCCGAGGTCAGGGGCCCGTTCGCCGTTCCCGACGCCAACATGACCCTCTGGATCACCGACGACGGCAACGCCTGGAAGCCCATCCTGACCGACGTTCCGGCCCTGTCGCGGGGGCGCATTGTCCAGTACGGCAGCCACGTGGTAATTGCCGGGGTGGCGCCGGGCGGCGCGTTGTCGGTCCTGACCGGGGAGGTCTCACTGGGCGCCCCGCTGCCGCCGCTGCTCTCGTCGCCCACGCCGGCGATCGCCATCTCGCTCAGGGCTCTCGAGTCGCCGCTGATCGAGGGCGGCAAGGCCGACGACGAGCTGGGGCCGCTGGTGGGCGCCGACGGTCTCTTCTACGCCTTCCTCAACCGGGCGGCCGGCACCAGCGTCTGGACCTCGACCGACGGCCGGGCCTGGGCTCAGCAGGCAAAGCCGGGCGAACTGCTGCCCGAGGGCACCAAGGGCAGCACGCCCGTAGTGCTCGACGCCGTCGAGGATGGCCGGGGCGGGATCCTGGCGGTGGGCAAGATCACTACCGCCGAGGGCGATAGCGCGGCGATCTGGCGCCTGTCGGGCGGCAAGTGGACGCAGGCCAAGATCACCGGCAGCGCCCCCACCGCCCTGGGCTCGGTAGTCATGCACGGCGGCACGTTCGTGGCCGCTGCCAGCGTCCCCGAAGGCCCGCGGATCATGGTCTCGGAGGATGGCGACGCCTGGGTCGAGGCGAGCCTCACCGAGTCGAGTGGATACCTGTTGGACATCACGTCCTGGGACGGCGGTTTCGTCGCTTCCGGCAAGCCCGAAGGGTCGGCCGAGGACGAGTCGTCGGCCTCGCCCTCGGCTACACCGCGCGCATTCGGCATCTGGACCTCGCGGGACGGCCTCTTCTGGACCGCCGAGAGGGGTTGGGATCTGCCCCGCAACCCCGGGCCTATCGTGGGTGCGGGCGACGGGCTGCTGATCCCCAGCCTGGGCGTGACCGGCAAGTACAGCTGGTGGTGGTCGGCCGACGGCAAGTCCTGGCAGGAAGCCCAGATGATCACGGTCCCGGGCGGCTGCCGGGCCGATACCAACTCCGGCCTGATAGAGGTCGCCCCGCCGACCGCCGAAGCGGAAGACCCGGCCTGGCACGTCTGGGTCAGCGAGGACGGCATGTCCTGGCAGAACCCCGGGATCGACAACGTGACTTTCGAGGCCGGATCCGTCTGCCGGGTGGCCGCGATCGGGAAGAAGATCGTGATCCTGGGCTGGGCATCGGCCGGCGTGGTGAAGATCTACAACTCCAAGTAGCGCGCAGCTGCTTGTCGATTCGCGCGGGCGGGCGGAGGTTCGGCTGGCGGAGGTTCGGCTGGCGCAAGGCCGCGCCGACCGAATCGCTTGCGCTCCGCCCGGCGCTAGAATCGAGGCACCTGCGACCGCGGCCTAACCGAGCCAGGAGCCTGTGCCATGACCAAGCCCGCCACTCCCCCGACTCCCGGCCCGGGATTCCGCATCGAGAAGGACCCGCTGGGCTATCTCGAGGTGCCCGAGTCGGCCTACTACGGAGTCCAGACCGCGCGCGGGATCCACAACTTCCCGATTTCCGGCGGGCGGCCCAACATCGCCCTGGTCCGCGCGACCGTCCAAGTGAAGAAGGCCGCGGCCCGGGCGAACATGGCCACCGGCCGGTTGCCCAAGAACCTGGGCAGCGCCATCGTGGAAGCCGCCGACGAGATCCTCTGCGCGGCCGCCTGCGCCGACGACGCCGAGGCGGATGAGGGTGTCGAGACGCCCCGCCCGCCGGACCCGATGAAGGCCGCCTTCGAGGCCGCCCGCGCCGCCAAGCAGGCCGAGTTGATCGACAACTTCCGCATCGATCCGTTCCAGGCCGGGGCCGGCACCAGCCACAACATGAACGCCAACGAAGTCCTGGCCAATCGGGCCATCGAGCTGCTTTACGTCGGCGGCACGGGCTCCGGCAAGCGCGGCGACTACGCGGTGGTCAGCCCCAACGACCACGTCAACATGGCCCAGTCCACCAACGACGTATTCCCCACCTCGATGCGGGTGGCCGCGCTGGACCTGATCCGCGACTTCATCCCGGCCGCTGAGGAGCTGATCGCCGCCTTCGACGCCAAGGCCCGCGAGTTCGACGACGTCATCAAGTCCGGCCGGACGCACATGCAGGACGCCGTCCCGGTCCGGCTGGGGCAGGAGTTCGCCGCCTACACGCTGACGCTCCGCCGCGGGGTCGACCGCCTGCGTACGGCTGCCGAGTCGATCGCCGAGCAGAACATCGGCGCCACCGCAGTCGGCACCGGCCTCAACGCCGAGCCCGAGTACATCGAGCTGGTGCTCCAGTACCTGGCCGAGCAGACCGGACATCCACTGCGCCACGCCGAGCATCTCGTCCAGGCGACCCATTCGATGCGGCCGATGCTCGAGGTCTCGGCCGCCCTGCGCGGCCTTGCCGTCGACCTGATCAAGGTCAGCGAGGATCTGCGGCTCATGTCGTCGGGGCCGGCGACCGGCTTCGGCGAGATCACCCTGCCGGCCGTACAACCGGGCAGTTCGATCATGCCCGGCAAAGTGAACCCGGTCATGGCCGAATGCCTGTCGATGGTCTGCTTCCGGGTCATCGGCAACGACACCACCATCGCCTGGGCGGCCTCGGCCGGCCAGCTCGAACTGAATGTGATGATGCCGGTGATCGCCCATACGGCCCTGGAGAGCCTGACCATCCTGGGCAACATGTGCCGTGCCTTCGCCGAGTTCTGCGTGACCGGCATCGAGGCCAACCGCGAGCACGCCCGGGAGCTGATGGAGCGCTCCTCGGCCCTCTCCACCCCGCTGGCGCCGTACCTGGGCTATGCCCTGGCGGCTGAGATCTCCAAACAGGCCGTCAAGGAGA
>CAZFLI010000052.1:0-11575 GCA_964519845.1 uncultured Anaerolineaceae bacterium
GGTTCCACGGCGGCAAGCGCCGCATCTGGGGCGACGACGTCGCCCTCCTGGCCCAACTGGAAGTGCGCCGCAAGGGCGGCCAGGTCGAGACGATCGCCACCGACGCGGCCTGGCAGTGGGCCGACGGCCCGCTGACCGAGGCCGGCCTCTACGCCGGGGAAACCTACGACGCGCGTCGCGAGCGGGCCGGCTGGTCGGCTCCCGGCGGAGACGCGTCCGGCTGGACGCCCGTGAGAGTCCTCGGCCGCGAGCAAGCCCAGCTCGTCGCTCCGCTGGGCCCGCCTGTTCGTCGCACCGCCGAAGTGGCGCCCATCGCGGTCACCACATCGCCCTCGGGCAAGAGCGTCGTCGATTTCGGCCAGAACCTGGCCGGCCGCGTGCGGCTGCGCGTCCGCGGCAAGGCCGGAACCACCATCACCCTCCGCCACGCCGAGGTGCTGCAGGACGGCGAACTGGCCGTCCGTCCGCTCCGCGGCGTCGGGGCAACCGATCGCTACATCTGCAAGGGCGCCGGGGCCGAGGAGTGGGAGCCCGACTTCACCTACCACGGCTTCCGATTCCTCGAAGTCGACGGCTGGCCGGGCAAGCTGGTCGTCGATGACCTGCGGGCAGTGGTGCTGCACACGGACATGGAGCGGACAGGCTGGTTCGAGTCCTCCAACCTCATGCTCGACCGCTTCCACGAGAACGTCGTCTGGACGATGCGCAGCAACTTCATGGACGTGCCGACGGACTGCCCACAACGGGACGAGCGCCTGGGCTGGGCCGGAGATGCCAGCCTCTTCGCCCCAGCGGCGTCATTCCTGTACGACTGCTCGGGCATGCTGCGCGACTGGCTGCGCGACCTGGCCGTCGAGCACGCCGCGCTTGGAACCGTGCCGGCCTACGTGCCCTGGTTTGGCCTCAGCTGGCCGCTTGCGCCGATGGCCGTCTGGGGCGATGCCGCAGTCGTGATGCCGTGGATCCTCTATCAGAGGTTCGGCGATCTGGAGATTCTGCGGGAGCAGTACTCGAGCATGGCGGCCTGGGTCGACGAGATTGCCCGGCTCACGGGCCCAAGCCACCTGTGGCAGAGCGGCATCCAGCTGGGCGATTGGCTGGACCCCTCCTCTCCGGCCGACGCCCCGGAGAAGGCCCGAACGGACCCCTACCTCGTCGCCACCGCCTACCACGCCTATACGGCACGTCTGGTGGCCGAAGCTGCCGGACTGCTCGGGCGCGGCGAGGATTCGCGCCGTTACGGAAGTCTTGCCGGCGAGATCAAGGCCGCCTTCGGTCGCGAGTACCTGTCCGCCTCCGGCCGGGTCGTCGGCGATGCCCCCACCGGCTACGCCGTGGCTCTCATGTTCGATTTGCTGCCCGACGCCGCGGCCAGGAGGCGAGCCGGCCTGCGGCTTCTCGAGTTGGTGCAGGCCGACGGGTACCACGCCGGCACGGGTTCGGTGGGCACCCGACTGATCTGCGATGCCCTTGCTTCAGCGGGCTCGGTCGACGCCGCATACCACCTCCTGATGCAGACCGAATGCCCATCCTGGCTGTTTGCGATCGCCATGGGCGCGACCACGGTCTGGGAGCGCTGGGACAGCCTGCTGCCCGACGGCCGGCTCAACCCGGGCGACATGCTGTCGTTCAATCACTATGCCCTGGCCTCGGTCGCCGATTGGCTGCACCGGAGCGTGGCCGGCCTGGCCCCGGCCTCACCCGGCTATCGCCGGCTTCTCGTCGCCCCGCGTCCGGGCGGCGGCCTGAGCCACGCTTCCGCCGCCCACGAGACCCCCTACGGGCGGGCCGAGGTCTCCTGGAAACGGACCGGCGGGCGGCTCGAAGTGGACCTGCTGGTGCCGACTGGGGTCACAGCCACGGTCTCGCTGCCCGACCCAGGCCGGCCGGATGTGGAGGTCGGTTCGGGTCGTCACCACTTCTCCTGCCCGTTCCGCGACGCGGTGGAGGATCCCCCCATACCAGAGGGCGCGGCGTCGCTCGGCTTGCCGCCCGAAACTGAAGCCGGCGTCTTCGGCGGCTGAGGGCGCGGCTGAGGCGAAGCCCGTCCCCGATGGCCGGCCGATCCCGCGGCGGCCGATCAGGTGCACCTCCGCGCTTCGCTACCTCGTTGCGCTCTGGGCCTGGAGCTTGGCCCAGCTGTCCTTGAGGGTCAGCGTTCGGTTGAAGACCGGGGCGCCGGGCCTGGAGTCCGGGTCCGGGCAGAAGTAGCCCAATCGCTCGAACTGCACCGTCTCGCCCATCGCCAGTTCCCCCAGCGAAGGCTCCAGCCGGCAGCCGGTCAGCACCGTCTCGGAGCTGGGGTTCAGGTCGGCGAAGAGGTCGCCGTCCGCGCCGGGATCGGGTCGCGCGAAGAGATGGTCGTACAGTCGAACCTCGGCCTCCATGGCGTGGGCCGCGGAGATCCAGTGGAGAGTGGCCTTGGGCTTGCGGCCGTCCGGAGAGTCGCCGCCCCTCGTGGCCGGGTCGTAGGTGCAGCGCAGCTCGACGACCTTGCCGGCCGCGTCCTTCACCACATCCGTACAGGTGACGAAGTAGGCGCCGCGCAGCCTGACCTCGCGCCCGGGAGCCAGGCGGAAGAACTTCGGCGGCGGCTCCTCCATGAAGTCGTCACGCTCGATCCACAGCGCGTTGGTGAAGGGGACCCGGCGCGTTCCGGCTGAAGGATCCTCCGGGTTGTTGGGGACCTCCATCTCCTCGACCTGGCCCTCTGGGTAGTTCTCGATGACTACCTTGAGTGGCGCCAGAACGGCGAAACGGCGTGGCGCCTTGCGATTCAGAACGTCGCGTACGGCGTGCTCGAGCTGGCCGAACTCGATGACGTTGTCGGCCTTCGCCACGCCGACCCCGGCAACGAAGTCGCGCACGCCCTCGGCGGGGAAACCGCGCCTGCGCATCCCGGCGATCGTGGGCATCCGTGGGTCGTCCCAGCCGCGCACGTGCCCCTCGTTGACCAGGCGCAGCAGGACCCGCTTGGAGAGAACCGTGTGGGTGATGTTGAGCCGCGCAAACTCGATCTGGCGGGGCTTCGAAGGCACCGGCAGGTTCTCGATGAACCAGTCGTAGAGGGGCCGGTGAATCTCGAACTCCAGGCTGCACAGCGAGTGAGTGATGCCCTCGATCGCATCGGACTGGCCGTGGGCGAAGTCGTACATCGGGTAGATGGACCAGGCGTCGCCGGTGCGTGGGTGTTCGGCGTGCAGAATCCGGTAGAGCACGGGGTCGCGCAGGTTGATGTTCGGCGAGCCCATGTCGATCCGCGCCCGAAGCACGCGCGTCCCGTCGGCAAACTCGCCGGCCCGCATCCGCTCGAACAGATCGAGGTTCTCCTCGACCGGCCGGTCCCGCCAGGGGCTGTGCCGGCCGGGCTCGGTGAGCGTGCCGCGATACTCGCGAATCTCGTCGGCCGTGAGGTCGTCCACATAGGCCTTGCCGGCCTGGATCAGGTAGACGGCCCACTCGTGCAGTTGGCCGAAGTAGTCGGACGCGAAGTAGAGGTGCTCGCCCCAATCGAACCCCAGCCAGCGAATGTCCTCCTGGATGTGGTCGATGTACTCCTGCTCTTCCTTCGTGGGGTTGGTGTCGTCGAAGCGCAGGTGGCAGCGGCCGCCAAAGTCCCGCGCAATGCCGAAGTTGATTGAGATCGCCTTGACGTGGCCGATGTGAAGGTACCCGTTCGGCTCCGGCGGGAAGCGCGTGACGATCGTCTGATGTCTGCCGTCCCGCAGGTCGGCGGCGACGATCTCGCGAATGAAATCACCCCGTTCGCGCGCGGCAGGAAGCTCGGTCGTCATGGCGCGACTCTACTCGATTCCGTGCCTCACGACTCGCGGGCGGCGAAGTGGCCTGGCGGCGATGTGACCAAATGCCAACCCGGGTAGCGCGAGTCCGGACCCCGGGTCCGATTCGCGCCGCGTGATCGGCGCATAGGGCCCGGTTCCGCCTGAATCGCCTCACCCTCGGCCGCCCAGGCCTCAGCGGAGCACACCCGGCCCGCCTCGTCGACCCGGGACCATGGCCCCGTTCCTGACTCGTGCTACGGGGATTCGTATCTGTCCAGATTCCGACCGATTCGGCCGGCGCGCCGAGCGCCGCTCCCCTACGCGACCGCCTGGCCGACCAGCGCGCCCAGGCCGAAGGTAACGGCAGCCGCGGCCATACCCAGCAGAACCTGCCGGCCGCCGGTCCGCAAGACCCCCGACCCGGTGACCACGGTGATGGCCGCACCGACGATGAACAGGGCCAGCGCGCTGACGACGATCGAGGCCGCCACCGCGATCGCCCCTTCGGCGACGATGAAGGGCAGGACGGGCACGATCGCGCCGACGGCGAACAGGAAGAACGAGGTGAAGGCGGCCACCCAGGCCGAGCCTCCCAGCTCCTCCGGATCGATGCCGAGCTCCTCGCGAGCCAGCGTGTCGACTGCCCGGCCGATGTCCCCGCCCACGATGGACTTCGACATCAGACGCGCCTGCTCGGCCGTGAGACCCTTCGACTGGTAGATCAGGACCAGCTCCTCTTCCTCCTCCTCGGGCACGCTGAGCAGCTCCTCGCGCTCCACCTTGACCTGGTGGGCGTACAGCTCACGGGCGCTCTGGACGGACAGCCACTCCCCGATGGCCATCGAGAGGGCGCCGGCCAGCAGGCCGGCGAAGCCGGCCACGAGCACGGCCTGGCCGCCGCCCGAGGCGCCGGCCACGCCCATGGCCAGCGACAGATTCGAGATCAGGCCGTCGTTGGCGCCCAGTACTGCCGCCCGGAGCTGATTGCCGCCGCCGCCGCGGTGGCGGCCCTCGATGCGGGCAATGGCGCCGCCCTCCATGCCGCGGCCGGCGGCCAGCTCGCGGAACAGGCGGGCGTGCGATCGCTCGTCGCCCGGCATCTGGGTCAGGGCCTCGGGCTGGTCGTCGTACATGGCCTGGTCCGAGCCCTCGCGCTCGGCGACCGTCGGCACGACCAGGCTCGGCCCGAACCGGCGGGCCACGAACATGAGGACCCGCGCCCGCCAGGCTGGGCCGATCCCACTGGTGTCGATGCCGGCGGCCTCGAGCTGCTTGCGCCAGACGTTGGCGTGGACCGTCTCGGTCGCGACCATCCGCGAGTAGAACTCCTTGAGCGTGGGGCTCGATTCCTCTTCGGCCAGCACCGAGTACAGGGCAACGGCATCGACCTCGCCCTGCAGGTTCTCGCGGAAGCGGGCGATGTCGGCCCTGGCGGGCGGCGCCGGCGGGGCGGAAACCTTCCGTGGGGGCGCGGCGGCAGCTTGGCGGGTGGGCTTCTTCGGCGTTGTGGGGGTCTTCCTGGCGCTCATGAGCGTAGTGTCGCCGTTCGCGGTCGCTCCCGCCAGACCGGTACGTCGGTTGCCGGCGCCTTACACGCCGCTTACCTGACGCTCGAACGGCGCGAAGGCGCCGGTTCGACCATACAGCGCGTCACGTCAGTTCGACCTGGAGGTAGCGCGTTGAATCGTCAGACCAGACCGGCCCTCGGGTTGGCCGGGGCGCTGCTCGTCGCAGCAATCGCCGTGGCCGCCTGCGGCCGGGGCGGCGAGGTGAGCACAACCGCCCCGGATGCCGTTCCATCGGCGCAGGCGAGCCCGACGCTCGACCTGCAGGCAGTGGAAGTCTCGTCGCCCCAGACCCCGGACGCCGCCTCACCGGCGCCGACCTTCGATCCCGGCCCCGCCATCGACGCCGTGGACTCCGACCTCAAAGCCCTGGACCAGTTCCTGAACGGTCTCGACAGCTCGCTGGCGGGATCGGACGGCCAGGCCTACGGCGGCGAATAGCCGGTCAGCTCACAAGGAGGAACCATGAGACCCCTTACTCGCTCCATCTTCGGCGGCCTGGCGTTGGCCGCACTGCTGGTGGTTTCGACGGCCGCCATCGTCGCCGCGGCCGATCCGTCGCCTGTTCCCGCCGGCGGGCCGGCCGGCAAGACCGTCTGTCGCCCGCAGCGCGACGCGATCAAGCAGGCCCCCACGCTCGAACAGCTGAAGGCCTTCGGCGACTGCGAGATCGCCCGGCGCGTGACCACCCTGGACACTCTGGCCAAGCGGATCGCCGATGCGAAGTTCGCGCCGGCCGATGACGCCGCCCACCTCACGAACGAGGTCCGGACGACGAAGAGCGGACTGCTCGCGCTCAAGTCGAAGATCGATGCGGAGACCGAGCTCGACGCCCTCAAGACCGAGGTCCGACAGATCGCCACCGACTTCCGCGTCTATGCGCTGGTCGCCCCCAAGGTGAACCTGGTTCTGGGCGCCGACCGCGTGGCCGCCGCCGAGGACCGCTTCGACACCATCGATCAGAAGCTGAGCGACCTGATTGCCCAGGCCGAGGCCGCCGGCAAGAACGTCGCGGACGCGAAGGCTCATCTGGCCAACATGAACGCCGCGGTCGACAAGGCCCTGGCCCTGGCCGGGCCGATCCCCAACGCCGTCCTGCCGCTGACGGTGGCCCAGTTCAATGCCGGCACGGCCGGCCCCATCCTGACCGACGCCCGCACCAAGCTGGCCGCGGCTCGAATCCAGTTGAGGACCGCAACCGCCGAAGCCAAGGCCTGCCGTGAGGCCCTGGGCCTGCTCCGCGACCCCAGGCCGACGGTCAGCCCGGCAGTCAGCCCCGCCCCCTAGCCGCTCCTCCGCCACGCCGTCCGGCCACCACCGGACACGCGACAGAGCGACCCCCGATCGCCAGGTCGGGGGTCGCGCCTGTTCTTGCGGGGACCAGGAATTCGCGCTCCACCTCGATGCCCATCTCACGCCTCCTCGCCCTGGGGCAGGAGCCGGAAGCCAAACTCGGCCCCCGCGCCGTCGTCGCGCGGGCGGCACCAGATGACGCCGCCCATCGACTCGACGAGCCTCTGGGCCACGAACAAGCCTATGCCGGACCCGGGCACGTTGGCAGTCCTGTTGGAGCGATAGAACAGTTCGAAGAGACGCGTTGACTCCGCTGGATCCACACCCGGGCCGCGGTCCATGACGCGGACGCGCGGTGCGCCGTCATCGGCATCGACCACCACGTCGATCTGGCTCCCGATCGGGCAGTACTTGGCGGCGTTGCCGACGAGGCAGCGAACGACCTGCTCGACGATCGTCGATTCTGCCTGCGCCACCGGGGTCGGGGCGGCGATGGCCAGCTCGATCCGGCGGTCCGGCCAGCGCTGGCGCTCCCTCTCGACAACCCTGCGCAGGATGTGCGGCAGAAGGACCGGCTCGGTGTGGATGTGGATCGTGCCGCGCTCGGCCCGGGTCAGAATCACCAGGTCCTCCACCAGCCGCCGCAGCCGCTCGGCTTCCTCCATGATGTCGACCAGCAACTCATCCCGCTGCGCTTCGTCGAGGCCGGCTCGCATGAGCAGCGTCGCGGCAGCGTGGATCGTGGTGATCGGCGTGCGCAGTTCGTGCGACAGGATGCCGGCGAAGGCCTCCCGGAAAGCCTCGGTTTCGGCACGGTCCACTCTGCCCGGGCGTGCCTGCTTCGAGCCGGCTCGGTCGCCCCCGAACGCCGACCTGTTCACCAGCAGGGCGATCCCGGCTGCGCCGGCCGCCAGGACGGTGCCGGGCAGCCAGGTGGCCAGGATCGGCCAGCCTGCAAGTTGGCCGACGAGCGCCGTGACCGCAATCGCCACGGCCAGCAAGAACGTGAGCAGGGCGGCGGCTCCCGCCGCCCTGGCAGGCAGCAGGTTTGCCGGGCCCATGGAGCGCCTCCCGTCGGCCGCAGGTTCCGTCCAATCCTACGCCGTGGCCCGAGCCGAGCATAGTGATCCGCGCCGGAACAGCCGGACGTGACGAAAGGCTCTGCAGAGTGGGCCCCGCCTGCCCTATCGTCAGCATCGCAGGCGGCGTGGAATGCCGCCCCTACAGCGGAGCACCGCCATGTTCTGCAGCTCCTGTGGAGCGCCGGTCGCCAAGCCGGGGAAGTTCTGCGCCACCTGCGGCGCCGAGTTGGCCGCGAGCTCGGCGGTTGCGCCGCCGCCCCCGCCGCCCCCGCCGGAGTGGGCCGATCTCCCGCCTCCCCCTCCGCCCCCCCTCGACGATGCGCCTCCCCCTCCCCCACGTCCTGCCGCGGGAGGGAGCCGCAGCAAGGTGATGATCGGCCTCGTCGGCCTGGTAGCCGTGGTAGCCCTGGCAGCCGGCACCGTCCTGGCCTGGCCGCAGATCTCGGAGCAGATCGGGATCACCAAGAGCTCCCCCGCCCCGGACTCGTCCGCCGCAACGGCGTCAACCGTCGAGCCCAGCGTCGAGTCCTCCGACGAACCGACGGGCGAGCCGTCGGACGAGCCGACCCCGGCACCGACGGAGCCGCCAACCCCGGAACCGACGCCGACGACCTCGTTCTGGACCTCGGGCCACCCTGAGCCCCAGGACGCGATCGCCGAGTTCATCTCCAGCGGCGGCTTCGTCTACGGCGGCCCCTGCGAGACCGCGACGTCCGGCGACTACTGCTCCTCTCTGGTGGCTACGGTCGGCCAGGGCCAGGTCTATGGGCTGGGTCGCCTCGCCTCGGAGGTGGAGGTGTGGATCTTGCTGCGCCAGGTGGACGGCAACTGGTACATGGTCGGACTCGCTTCGGCAGCCGACGGCAGCCCTGCCCCCTGGGACTAGGCTTGGCGTAGACGGGCAGCTAGGGTCGGCCGCGGCCGGTCTAGGGCCGCCAGGTGCGCGGCTTCTTCTGGTCGCGCCCGGCGGAATCGGCGGCCGGGACTTCCCATACCGAACCGGGCTCGCGGGTGACCGGCCTGGGCTGACCCGGTCCGAAGCCGGGAGCAGGGGCCGGAGATTGCGGAACAGCCGGAGGCGCCGGCGGGACCGGCTTGGCCGGCGTGGCGGGCGTGGGAGCCGGGGCGGGGGCCCGCGCGGGGGCCGGTTCGTCCGCCACTGCGATCGGGTGAGGGGCCACGAACTCCAGCTCCTGCTCCTGCTCCTGCTCCTTCTCCTTCTCCTTCTCCTTCTCGGGTGCCGGTCCGGGCTCCGGTTTGGTGGCCCTGCCGCCTTTGCGACCGCCCTTGGTCGGGGCCGCGGAGGGGGTGCCCGCCGGCGTGGCGGCCTTGCTCCGCCCACCCGAGGGCGGGGCGGAGGCTGGCGCGGCCTGGACAACCACCGGCCCGGTCGCGACGAAGGCGCGGCCGTCGGCGCCGGCCATCAGCCCGCGCACGAACTCGCAGATGCGCCCGGCAACGTCGTCGGTGCCTTTCAGCACCAGGCCTTCGACCTGCACGGCCACGACACGATGACCGTCGCCGCCCTCGATGGCGAACTCGCCCAGCTGCAGCTTCGACCAGCGGACCAGCTTGGCCGTGGCCCTGGGGCCGCTTTCGCCGCCGGGATTGAGTCGAACCGCGACCGTCACAAGGCCGGCCGCGGTCGGCGCCAGGACCGAGTACTTGAACTCGGGGTCTTCGCCCCAGGCCACCCAGCACTCGGGGTCTTCCCCGGCCCCCATGTCGTAGAGCACGGGCTTCAGGATGTCGAGCACGGCCTGGCTCATGCACCCGCTACTCGGGGCCTCATTGCCCCACTCGCTAAGAAGCATCGCCGGCCTCCCGACTGCTGGAGCGCGACCTCGGCAGCCGGGTCGCGCGCTCGGCGATGAGGCTATCACGGCCCGTCGATCTCAGGAAGGATGATCGCCCTACCGGCGGAGTAGGCAAGTAAGGCCCGGCGGAGGATGCTCTTCGCCACGAGCGAACATATTCTCAGATCGAACAACCGTTACGCCCGCGCATCGCGCAGCAACTGAAAGATAGCGGGGTGCCGCCTGGCCCCTCGCAGCAGGGAAAGGGACGGCCCATGACACTCAACCGAGCGCGCCTCAACTGGGGCGTCTTCTTGATAGTCCTCGCAGGAGTGCCCCTGGCCTACAACCAGGGCGCCATCTCCATGGATGCGGTCCAGCAGCTGTGGCGTTTCTGGCCGCTGGTTCTGGTCGGCATCGGCCTGGGCTTCGTTCTCTCGAGGACGCCCGCAGCCTTCATCGGCGGCTTGACCGTGGCGGCGTGTCTGGGACTCGTGTTCGGCGGCCTGCTGACCGTCGGCCCCGAGGTCGGCTGTGGTCCGAACAAGGGGCCAACCCACTCGTTCAGCCGCAGCGGCACCCTGGACGGAGCGAGCCCGAGCGTCCATCTCGAACTCCGGTGCGGCACCGCCCGGGTGGCATCCTCGGCAGACGCCGGCTGGAGGTTGGACGCTTCCGTTCGAGGCCAGGACCCAACCGTCGTCTCCACGTCGAACTCGCTCACCATTCGCCAGGGCAACCGCAACGGCTGGTTCCTGGGTCGCTCGGAGGACGAATGGAACGTGGCGCTGCCGTCCGGAACGAACAGCCTGTCCGCCTCAGTCGATGCCGGAGAGGCCCACTTCAACCTGGCTGGAGCGACGATCTCATACGCCGAATTCTCCCTCAACGCCGGCGACGTGCACCTTGACCTCACTGGTGCCCGGGTGGCCAATCTGACGCTGTCCGTCAGCGTGGGCTCGGCCAACCTGATCCTCGACGGCACCTCCGACACGAGCGGCAAGATCAGCAACAGCGTCGGCTCGACCGATATCTGCGCGCCTGCCGGCCTGGGACTGCGCATCAGGTATACCGGCAGCCTCGCCTCCGACAACTTCGCCGACGCCGGGCTGGCCCTGATAGGCGGCGCCTGGCAGAACCCCGGCTACGCCGCTGCCGCCCACAAGGCCGATCTGACAATCGACAACAGCGTCGGTAGCGTGACGCTCAATCCCGCAGGAGGCTGCAAGTGAACGAACCCCGCCGACTCTACCGCTCGGCAGACGACCGCGTCATCTCCGGCGTGGCAGCCGGGCTGGCCGACTACCTCAACATCGACCCGGTCCTGGTCCGGGTCCTATGGCTCATCTCGATCCCGCTCAGCGGCTTCCTCACCGCGTTCGCCTACGTGGTGATGATGATCGTCGTGCCTCTCGCAGGCCCGGAGTGGCCGGCCGGAGCCCGCTTCGCGCCCGGGGCCACCCCGCCCTACCCGGGCGCCGGGCCGGCTCCCAGTGGACCCGACGCCCCGGCCGAGCAAGCCGGACAGGCACCGCAGGCACCGCCGCCGGGCCCTTCATATTCCTGGGAGGCCCACTGGCACCACCGGGCCGAACGCCGTGGCAACCTCGGCGGCATCGTCTTCGGGGCGCTGCTGATCGTAGTCGGCGGGCTGTTCGTCTGGCACGAGATCGATCCCAACATCAACCTGGGCCTGATCTGGCCTCTCCCGATCATCGCCGTGGGCATGATCCTGGTGGCCAGCTCGGTGGGCTTCAACCGCAGCGAGTAGTCGTCCCGCAGCCTCAATCTCGATCAGAGTCGCGGCGCCTCCCGGCGGCGGCGCAGCCGGCCCAGCAGAGACCAGGCCAGCGCGACCGCACCCGCCGTTCCTGCAGCGGCCAGAGCAGCCTTCGCGGCCGGCGGCAGCTCCGACCTGGTCGCGCCGGCGATGCCGGCGACGCTCTCGATCGGGTCGCTATCTGTCGGCGAAGCCGCGTCCGGCGAGACGTCGGCCGAGGCCGAGCCCCAGCTCGAGGGCGTGGGTGGCGGCAGGGAGTCCGTGGGCGTGGACGCGA
>CAZFLI010000053.1:0-11537 GCA_964519845.1 uncultured Anaerolineaceae bacterium
CTGCCGGCCGCCCCGGCCATCCTGACCCCGATCCGGGTGGATGAGTCGGAGGATCTGTTCACGGCCCTCTCGACAGGCATGGCCGCAGCCTCGCTCGCCGCGTCGGCGCCGCCGATCCGCCGTGCCGCCGTGCTGGTGCTGCTCTTTCCCGACGAGCGCGGCGAGGCCCGGGTACTGCTGACCGCCCGCGCGACCCACCTGCCCGACCACGCCGGCGAGATCAGCTTCCCCGGGGGGGCGGTCGAGGACGGCGACGCGGACGCGGCCGCTACCGCCCTGCGCGAAGCGTGCGAGGAAGTGGGCCTCGACGGCGAGGCCTGTGGGCTGAAGGTGGCCGGGGCACTCGATTCGGTGGCCGTCTTCGTGTCGGGCTTCCGGATCACCCCGATCGTGGCGACCGCGAAGCGCCGCCCCGACTGCCTCCCCGACCCGGCCGAAGTCGCCCGCACGCTGGACGCCCCGGTCGAGGCCTTCCTGCCCGGCGCGCCGATAGAGATGGAGGAGCGCGTCGTCGGCGAGCGCGTCATCCGCTACGGCGTCTATCCGGTCGAGGGAGAACGCATCTGGGGCGCGACCGCCCGAATGCTCGGCCAGCTGGGAGCCCTGCTGGCGGACGAGCCTGCCGGGCCTGCGGCAGCAGGCCGTGGTCGCCAGGCGGGCTGAGGCTGGTCGTCGGTCGATCGGTCGGCTATCGTCACGACCGAAGCGCCCAAGAGGAGGACCCGATGTCCGCAGACCTGTTCATTCTGTTGTTCGTCGCAGCCAGCATCGCCCTGCCGCTGGGGATCATGTTCTTCTTCATGCGCGGGTTCGGTGGCATGCTCGGCTTCGGCCTGGCTCAGATCAAGGGCGGCCTGCCTACGTCCGCCGTTATCGAGAGCATCGGCGAGACGGGCACGACGATCAGTTCGCCTTCGGTCGGGCCCGACGCGCCCGTCTACCGGTTGGGACTGCAGGTTACGCCCGTCGGCGGCGGCGATCCCTACAAGGCGGAGTGCAAGTGCGCCATCCCCCGTATCTTCATCCCGATGATCCTGCCGGGCGCCCACATCGGCGTCGTCGTGGATCCGACCAACCCCCAGAAGGTGGTCCCGAACTGGCAGGACCTCCCTGCCTCGGGCGGTGGCGTGAACCAGGTGCCGAGCGACATGTCGGGCGCCCTGGCCATCGGGCGGCAGGGCGGCACCATGTCGATGGACGGAGTCGATGTCGCCTTCGACGCCAAAGGCAACCCCGTCAGCGGCCTCAATGATCTCGTCGGCGCGGTCCGCGCCGGGACGGTGAAGCAGGAACACGGCAGCGCGGCCCATCTGCTGGCCACCGGTACCCACGGCACAGGGATCATCACCTCAGCTCAGCCGGTGGGCAAGAAGGTCCGCGACATCGACCCCAAGGCGGATCCCACGCATCTGGACGACCCGCTGTGGCTGTTCACGGTGGAGGTCACCCTGCCTGGGCGGTCGGCCTTCCCGGCCATATTCGGCCATCGCGTGCCGGCGGCCAAGGTCGGCGAGATCGCCCCGGGCGTGAAGCTGGCGGTCGCGGTCAACGAGTCGCATCCGACTCAGGAGTGCGCGATCGACTGGGACCGCTCGCCGATCGTCTAGCGGCGGCCGGCGTCCAGCGGCGGCTGGGGTCTAGCGGCGGCTGGGGTCTAGCGGCGGCGGCGCTTGCCCTTGGAGCCGGACGACTTGCGGATGGTCGCCTCGGGGTGGGAGGACTTGGAGCGCTGGAAGTAGCGCTGCCTGGCCAGCCGCTCCTCGTAGGCGACGATCAGCGGCCGGAAGTGGATGAAACGGATCCACAGCAGGAGAACCGCGCCGCCCACCATCGTCGGCAGGACGAAGATGAAGTCGAACAGGAAGATCGTGTACATCAGCAGCAGGCTGAAGATGCCGATCGCGGTCCAGAGGAGCCACTCGTTCAGGTCCAGGAAGACGGCGAAGTTCCGGAGGCGGCGGCTCTGGAAGTTGTAGAAGACGACGGTCACCACGATCATGGCCAGCGAGAAGTACTGCACGGCCTTGTAGATCGGCTCGAAGTTCTCGCTGTTGAAAGCGATCCAGAGATACTCCCACGGGGCCATCAGGCTGCGGACCTCGGTGCGTTTGATCGATATGGTCGCAAGAGTATGCCATGCCGGCGGCGGAGGGTGTCCGTCCGGGCGGTATACTCGGCCACGTCCGGGATCCTGGGTCGCCCGCCCGTGCCCGGTCTCCGCTTGACAGGCGTCAGGGAGGTAGCCTGGTGCGAGCCTTGCTCTCGGTGGCCGACCGCGAGGGCATCGACCGATTCGCCCGCGACCTCCTCTCCCTGGACGTGGAGGTGTTCGCCACGGATGGGACCCGTGAGCACCTGGCCGCGGCCGGCGTCGAGGTCAAGCCCGTCTCGGACCTGACCGGCGCGGATGCCATCTCCGGGGGCCTGGTCAAGACCCTGCACCCGGCCGTCTACGCCGGCATCCTGGCCCGTCGCGACAAGCCGAAGCAACTCAAGGAGCTGGCGGCGGCGGGGATCGGCCTGATCGACATCGTGGCGGTCAACGTCAGCCACTTCGCCCCCCAGGTCGGGGCGCGCCTGATCTCGATCGACGAGGCCATCGAGATGATCGACGTCGGCGGGGCGGCCCTGCTGGCGGCGGCAGCCCGCAACTACGCCGGAGTGGCGGCCGTGGCCAACCCGGCCCGCTACGACGCCGTGATCGCCGAGATGCGGGCCCGGGGCTCCGTATCGGCCGAGTTGCGGCAGAGCCTCGGGGCCGAGGCCTTCGGCCTGGTGGCTGCCTACCACGCCGAGATCGCGGCCTACCTGTCGAACGCCTCCGGCGACACCTTCCCCAACCGCCTGGCCCTGGTACTCGAGAAGGTGGAGGACCTCCACTACGGCGAGAACCCCACCCAGCAGGCCGCCTTCTACCGCGAGACGACCCACCGGGCCGGGACCCTGGCCGACGCCAGACGGCTGCAGGGCTCGCAGCCGTCGTTCAACGATCTGCTCGATCTGGACGCCGCCTACGCATTCGTGTCCGACTTCACCGCCCCCACGGCAGTCATCGTCAAGCACACCGACCCGGTGGGGCTGGCCTCGGCCGAGGAGCTGGTGGAAGCCTACCGGCACGCCCTGGACACGGACCCCGTCTCGAGCTTCGGCGGCATCGTGGGTGTGAATCGCGAGTTGGACGGATCCACCGCCCGCGAGATCGCGGCCAACGCCTACGAGGCGGTCGTGGCGCCGGCCTTCAGCCAGGCTGCCATCGGCATCTTCGCCCGGAAGCCGCAGATCAGGCTGCTGGCCGTCCCTGCCGACCCGATCGAAGGTCCGCGCGACTACGGCATCGCCGGGTTGGACTTCAAGCGCATCGCCGGCGGACTGCTGGTGGAGTCGAAGGACGAGCTGGGGCTGGACAAGACGCAGCTCCACGTGGTCACCAGGCGGCGGCCCACGCTCGAGGAGTTGACCGATCTGCTGTTCGCCTGGCGGACGGTGCGCCACGTCCGGTCGAACGCGATCGTGCTGGCGAAAGGGGCGGCGACGGTCGGGATCGGGGCAGCCCAGGCGAGCCGCCAGGCGGCCGTCGAGATCGCCCTGCGGCGAGCCAACGACCGGGCCAAGCTGGCCGTCATGGCCAGCGACGCCTACTTCCCCTTCCCGGACGGCATCGCGGCCGCGGCCCAGGCCGGGGTGACGGCGATCATCCAGCCGGGCGGCTCGATCCGGGACGAGATGGCCATCGAGGTCGCCGACCGCCACCACCTGGCGATGGTCTTCACGGGGCGGCGCCACTTCCGCCACTAGGCGGCGCGGGGCGCGAGGGCGGGGCGCGAGGGCGCGGGCGCGGGGCGCGGGGCGCGAGGGCCAGGGCGGGGCGCGGGGCGCGAGGGCCCCTCAGGGGCGCTTCGGAAAGATTTCGCGCTGTGGCCCGTTTCGGGTGATCCGCCGGGGCCTTTCGCCCGAATCAGATCATGACGACCGGTCGGACCTGACGGACCGACCGGGGGTCGGAGGAAGGGGGCCCGGGGTTGCCGGGCCAGGGACGGGCGACAGGTCGGTGCCCAGACAGCCGGAGAGGGGCCTGTCGCCCGTTTCGATTCCATCTCGGGGCGGACGCGGGAGCGCTGCGCGCACGCGCGGCCGTAAACCTGACCAATGACCGCGGGGTGAACACTGTTCCGGGGTCGGAGGGTTGGGAGGCGGCGTCCCGGGCGCCACGCCGGTTCCCCGGCACCGAATCAGGCCTGCGAGGGCGATGGGCGACCCGCCTGCGGCCCCGGGGCCCGGCCGCGGCCCGGCCGGGACCGGCCTGCGGCCCGCGACGAGTGCCCAACGACCGCCCGGTGGACGTTGGTCAAGAAACGCGGCCGGCCGCCTTCATCGGGCCGGCTCGGGCTCGTCCACCCAGGCGCCCAGCTCGGCGTCCCAGCGCGCGATCGGTCGTGCGGCGGCCTCCCCCTCCTCGGCTGCCTGTCGGGCACGGGCCTGCTCGACCGTTTCGTCCCAGCCGGGCGGGACCAGGTCCGGTGCCAGGTCATGGAGCGGCGCCAGGACGAAGAGCCGGCAGCGGGCCTGCGGATGCGGGACCTCCAGGAATCGCGTGACTGCGGCCTTGGCCGGATCGTGCGACAGTCCTTCGGGCGGACGCTCCACGAGCACGCGCTCATCGCCGAAGAGCAGCAGGTCCAGGTCCAGCTCGCGCGGGCCGTGGCGGAAGCGCTCCCGGCGGCCGAAGGCCGACTCGATCGACTTGAGGGCCAGCAGCAGTGCGATCGGGCCGGTGCTGCCGCCACCCGCGTCGGCCGGACCCGCCGGCACATCCAGGGCAACCACTGCGTTGAGGAAATCCGGCTGGTCGCGCACGTCGACGGGAGTCGTGACGTACAGGCGCGACACGCCGGCCAGGCCGGCGCGCGGCAGCGCCTTCAGGGCGTGAACTGCCGCAGCCAGCGTCCGGCGGGCGTCGCCGACGTTGGCTCCCAATCCGATGTAGACGCGAACCGTGTTCATTGAGGCCACTCTACCTGCCGCCGGCCCCGGCGAGGGCCCGCCTCCGCCCTACCGGGGGAACTGCCCCTCGGGCGTCAGGCGGACGATCCGATGCTCCGGCCCGGCGGCCGTCCGATAGTAGCCGGTGGCGATGAGACCCCCGCCCGGAGCGCTGTCGAGCTTTCGCCAGCAGCGGAAGTCGGAGCCGGCCTGGTACGGCCAGCCGGCCGCCACCGTGCCATCGGCCTCGAGGGCCACGATCCCGTCGTGCAGCCCCAGGTACAGGCGGCTCGACCCCGCCGGCCCTGCCGAGTAGACGGGCCCGAAGTTCCAGACCGGGTCGCTCATCCCGCCGCAGAGCGAGTCGTCCCAGTTCGAGGGCAGCGTGTACGGCCAGCCTGCCGGGGACTTGCCCGACCCGTCGAAAGCGTCGATCTTGCGTTGGCCTGCCACGTACACGAGCCCGTCACCGACGATCGGCGGCTGCGGCCGCAGCGGCTCAACCTCGCTTTGCGCGACCGTGAGGAGGTCCCCGCTCAAGGCCACCGGCCAGCCCGGCCTGGCGTGACCGGCCTGATCGTAGGCCACTATCTGGTTGCTCGGGCTCGCCAGCAGCGTGAAGTAGATGGAGCCATCCCGGCCGAAGGCGGGCGCCGAGGCCGAGCCCTCGAGCGTGACCGGCCAGCCGGCGACGGGTCGGCCGTCGAGGTCCAGCACGGCGACACGGGTCCTGGCCGGCCGCTCCTGCGAGTCCGCGGTGAACTCGTAGTACCAGGCGACGACAACTCCGCTCGAGCCGGTAGCCATTCCGTTCCAGCGATCGCCCTGCAGTCCCTTCGAGAGCTCGCGCCCGTCTGGGCTGAAGGCGTGGATCTCGCACGTCGGCCACCAGCTATCGTCCATCACCGGGTAGGTGAGCCAGAAGATGCCGTCCTGCTGGATCAGGTAGTCGCACGAGTAGTCCAGCACCTTGGGGACGGACCAGGTCGACACGGCGGCGGCATGATCGTCGAGGATGGTGACCGTGGTGCTCCCTTCCGTCGGCCACTGCATGAGGTAGACGCTGCCGCCCGGGCTCAAGGCCCAGCCTGAGGCGGCGACGTCGACCGGCCAGCCCGATCGAACGGTCCCGTCCGGCCCAAAGGCCCATAGCTTGTCGTTCAGCTCCCCGAAGGCGCTCCCGTCGGGCGCGAAGGCGGCCGGCACGATGTACGAGCCGTCCGGCGTCACCAGCCAGCCCACCCGCCCGCGGCCGGCGCCGTCGGCCGGCACCAGGCCCGACGTGTAGAGGGTGCCGTCCGGCCCGACTACGATCGCGCCCATGATGTCCGTCCGAATCGAGATCGGCCAGCCGGCCGGATTGAGCGGCTGCAGGGCCGTGCCCAGGGTCGGGATCTCGGTCGGAGCCACCGGCGCGGTGACCGAGGCGGACGGCGGGAGCGGGGCGCTCGAGGGCGACGACGAGCCGGACCCGCAGCCGAGAACCGATGCGGCCAGCAGCACCGTGGCCCCCACCGCGGCGGCTGCGGACCACCCGCTCCGGCGGGCTGTATGGGGCCTGGCTGTCCTGGTCATGGCCATCGGTTCCTTCGAGCTTAGGGGGCGGCTCACGTTGACCGGTCCGTAGCGCCGGATGATACAGCCGCGTGGGCCGCCGCCATAGATAGACTTACCCGGTGCGCCCCGTGGCCGTGCTCATATTCCACGCTGCGGCCCCGCCGGGGGCCGGGCCGCTGACGCGCGCGCTGGCCGCGGCGCGCCACTCTCTGGCGGTCGTGCAGCGGAAGGCCTGGCTTGGGGTGGGGGCCGGCGAGGCCGAGATCGTGGGCGGCCCGCCGGACGGGCGGGCCTTCGGCGAGCGGCTGGCGGCGGAGGCGCGCCGGCGCTTCGCGCCCGGGGACGGCGGCCTCATCGTCGCCGGTTCCGGCAGCATTCCCCTGGCCCGGGCCGCCGATCTGCGCCAATTCGTGGAGGCGGCCGCGAGACCGCCCGGCTTCGCCCTGGCCAACAACCGCTACTCGGCCGACGTGGTGGCCGTCTCGGACGGCCGCGTCCTGGCCCGGGTCCCACCGCTGCCGGCCGACAACGCCCTTCCCCGCTGGCTCGAGGAGCGGGCCGAGACCGCCGTCGGCGACCTCCGGACCACCTGGCGGTTGGGCGTAGACGTGGACACGCCCCTTGATCTGCTGCTGCTCGGGGGCGCGGGCGCGGCCCGAATCCGGGCGGCGCTGGGCGGGGACGGCGGTCCGGCCCTGGTCGAGGAGCGCCTGGCCGCCCTGCGCGGAATTCTGGCCAATCGACGGGCCGAGCTCCTGGTAGCCGGCCGCGTCTCCGCTCATACGCTCGGCTGGCTGGAGCGCGGCGTTGCCTGCCGCGTCAGGGCCCTCGTCGAGGAGCGGGGCCTGCGCGCGGCGACCCGCCTGGCCCAGGCGGACCCGACCGCGACCGTACGCCCGCCGCGCTCCGTCCTGGGCGACCTGTTGGACCACGAGGGGCCGGACGACCTGGCCCGCGTCGTCGCCACGCTGGCCGATGCCGCCGTCATCGACACTCGCGTCCTGATGGCCCACCGGTACGGTGCCGCGGAATCGGCCTGGCCGGCCCCGGAGGACCGCTACTCCTCCGATCTGCTGCTGCCCCGGGCGGTCGCCGATCCGTGGCTGCGGGCCCTGACCGAATCGGCGTCGTTCTTCGGCCACCCAATCCTGCTGGGCGGACACACGCTGGTGAACGGCGGCCTGCGCCTGCTCGCGCAGCGAGCCCGAACGGCAGACAGGTGACGCGCGAACCCCGGCCGCCTTCGACCGAGCCCCCGGCAGAGCTGACCTCCGTCATCCGCGCGGACATTGAATCGTCGCCCCATGGTCGGATCACCTTCGCCCGCTTCATGGAGCTGGCGCTGTACGAGCCCCAGCTGGGCTACTATCGCCAGCTGGCCGACCGCCCCACCGATGGCGGCGACTTCCTGACCGCCCCCGAGGCGCACCCGATATTCGGCTGGACGATCGCCCGCCGCATCGAGGAGATGTGGCTTGAGCTTGGCCGCCCTCGCCCGTTCGATCTGGTCGAGTACGGGGCCGGGTCGGGGACGCTGGCGCTCGCGGTCCTCGAAGGCATGGCCCGGCATGGAGCGGAAGCTCTCGATGCCGTCCGCTACCGGCCTGAGGAAACGAACGCCCACCGGCTGGCCGACCTGCGGGGGCGCTTTGCGGAGGCCGGCCTGGCGGACCGCCTGACGGACGGAGACGAATCCGTGCCCGTCACCGGCGTCCTCATTGCCAACGAGTTCCTCGACGCCCTGCCGGTCCACCGCTTCGTCATTCGCGGAGGCAGGGTCCGCGAGCTGTTCGTGACCTGGAGCGGCCGCTTCGTCGAAGTCGAGGACGACCCCTCGACACCGGAGCTGGAACGGCGCCTGGCCGACGACGGGCTGAGCGCCGGCCGGCTGGCGGAGGGGCAAATCGGCGAGATCTCCCTGGGCCTCGCCCCGTGGCTGGATGAGGTGGCCGCCCGGCTGGGCCGCGGCTACGTCCTGGTCATCGACTACGGCCGCCCCGCCGCCGAGCTATACGGCCCGCGCCGCCTGGCCGGGACGCTGCTCGGCTACCGTGGCCATCGCGTCGTCGACGACCCGTTCGATGCCCCCGGCCGAACCGACCTGACGGCTCACGTCGACTTCACCGCCCTGCAGACGCTGGCCGAGCGGCGCGGATTCACGGCTGCCGGCCTCGCCACGCAGCAGGAATTCCTGGTCGCGGCCGGGCTGGAGGCGGAGCTGCAGGCGCTCCAGGCCTCACCGCAGACGGCCATCGAGGACTACCTGCGGGCGCGCTCGGCGATCGTGCGGCTGCTCGATCCGCGGCAAATGGGCTCGTTCCGCGTGCTGACCCTGTCGCGGCAGCCGCGATAGGGCACCTCATGTATTGCCGCACACCGGTGCGACGGTCAACCTTCTGCCTGGAGCCACGGGACACGGCCTCGGGGGGAGTCGTGCTTCGCGGCCCCAAACGGCTTCCAGCACAATTCCGTGTGCACCGCCAGTCGCTACCCCGCTGGCGGATCAGCCGGCGACGCGGGCGGCGCGACTAGCCCCGGGCCGCCCGCCGCCGGCGCAAGCCTCCTGATGCGCCGCGCGAGACGGGCGCGGCGCGCCCCGCGAACCCCACGCCGCCTCGCAGTAGAGGCCCGGGGAGTCTTCGTCCGGATGGCCGAGCGAGGCAAGCGGCCGCCGCAGGCAGGAAAGCCGGACCCCGGGCACCGTCCGTGGCTGAGCGCGCCGGAGCGAGGCCGGCCGGACAAGCTCCCCGGGCCGATCCACGCAACGGCGTGGGGCCTCCCGGTCGATCCACGTGCCCCCCGGCCCTGCGCTAGACTCTCCGATGGTGCGCGTGGGAACTGGCATCGAACCCGTCCCCGCTGCACCGCCCGACATCGCCCGCTCTCGGTCGCAACGCCCCGCGGCCGTCAGGCGACACAGGCTGGAGAAGGATGACCGGCATCTGGTACGTGCTCGGCTTGGCCTCAGCAGGGGTTGGATTCGTATTCCTCGTCATCGCCCTGGCCTGGCTGCTGTCGCACCGCAACCGCGGCGATCGCCACAAGGGCATGCCCTACGAGAGCGGCATCGACACCTTCGGCGACACCTGGGGCCGCTACAGCCTCTCCTTCTACATCTACGCCCTGCTGTTCGTGGCCTTCGACGTGGAGGTGGTCTTCCTCTTCCTGTGGGCGATCGCCTTCCGCGACCTGATGGTGGGCGGGCTGGTGAGCATGGGCGTGTTCGTCGTGGTGCTGCTGCTGGGGCTGGCCTACGCCTGGCGGAAGGGAGTGCTGACGTGGCGGTAGGCGAACGCGGCCCCCGTCCGCCCAAGGCGTCGCCGGCGCAGGGCACCATCGTCGTTCCGAACACCCTCTGGAAGCCGGACGACCCGAAGGCCTACCGGGCCGGGCCCGAACCGGCGGTGACCCACCTGCGCGAGTTCGGCCTGACCGACGCCGGCCGCCGCGACGACGGCCGCTGGGAGGCGCTGCAGGTGATCCCGGCTCAGGCGGACTACCTCCTGGATCTGATCCGCGCCAACAGCCTCTGGCCCCTGTTGTCGGGTCTGGCCTGCTGCGCCTTCGAGATGATGTCGGGCGCCACGAGCAAGAACGACATGGACCGCTGGGGCATGTTCCCCTTCCGCGCCTCGCCCCGCCAGGCGGACGTCCTGATCGTGGCCGGCACCCTGACCACCAAGATGGCCGGCCCGCTGATCCGCCTCTGGGAGCAGATGCCGGAACCCAAGTGGAGCGTGGCCCTGGGCGATTGCACCGTCTCGGGCGGTCGCTACAAGCGCAGCTACTCCACCGTCCAGGGCATCGACCGGGTCATGCCGGTGGACATCTACATCCCGGGCTGCCCGCCCCGCCCCGAAGGCCTGATCTACGGCATGCTCCAGCTGGGCCAGCTGGTCAAGGACCGCCGCGGCCAGTGGGCGGAGCGCGAGATCGGCCCCACCGCGCCGGACGAGGTCTAGCCGTGGACCGTCTGTTGAAGACCCGGCTCGAGGCCCAGTTGGGTTCGGTGATCCGCGGCCCCGTTCGTCAGAAGCGGGACGAAACCGAGATCCGCATCGCCCCGGCCGATCTGCCGGACGTGCTGCGGACCGTGCACGACGCCATCGACATGCGCTTCGAGCTGCTGGCCGACCTGGCCGGCGTGGACACCGGCGAGACTCTGCAGGTCGTGCTGCATCTCTGGGGTGAGCGGAGCTCCGACTGGCTGCGCATCATCGTCGAAGGCCTGCCCCGGCAGAACCCGCGCTGCCCCTCGGTCACCTTCCTGTGGCCCGGCGCGGAGTGGCTGGAGCGCGAGGCCTTCGACATGTTCGGCATCGCCTTCGAGGGCAACCGCGACCTGCGGCGCATCTTCATGCCGCCCGACTACACAAGCTTCCCGCTGCGCAAGGACTTCCTCCTGCCCGACGACGCGGCCCGCTCGCCCGGCATGGGAGTGCGCCACGTCGAGAAGCCCCACGCCCCGGCCGTGGCCGAGGCCGATCCGGCAGCGGCCGTGCGCCGCTCCCCGGCGAGTTGAGCCCCGCCATGCCCAGACGAGCCAACCGCCCCGAACGCCCCGCCCTCGAGCAGCAGCCGTCGCTTGACGACCCGCGCGTCCTGCTGGACCGCCAGGCCGGAGCGCTGTTCGAGGACATCCCGCCCTACCCCACGCGCACCGCCCGAGAGGCCGAGTTCTACACCGTCGCCGAGGGCGAGCTGCTACTCAACATCGGCCCCCACCATCCGGCCACGCACGGCGTCATGCGGCTGGTGGTGAAGCTCTCCGGCGAGCGCGTCGTGGACGTGGACCCCGTATTGGGCTATCTGCACCGCGGCGTGGAGAAGATCTGCGAGAACAGCGACTACTACCACGTCATCGACCAGGTGGATCCGCTGGAGTACGTCAGCTCGCTCTTCCAGGAGTGGGCCGCCGTACTGGCCTTCGAAAAGCTGATGGACGTGGAGGTCCCGCAGCGGGCCGAGTACATCCGCGTCCTCTCGGCCGAGCTGCTGCG
>CAZFLI010000054.1:0-11312 GCA_964519845.1 uncultured Anaerolineaceae bacterium
GGTAGCGGCGCTCGCCCGTCGCGGGGTCCGCGTAGACCCGCATGACCCGGCCGGTCGCCTACTCCAGGACGGGCTTGGCACCCGAGTCCGGAACGATTACGACGGCCGTGCCGTAGGCCACGATCTCGGACATGGTGCTGCCGGTGCCGGAGGAGTCGAAGCGCATCGAGATGATGGCGTTGGCGCCCATCAACGTGGCGTTCTGGATCATTCGGTCCAGAGCCTGGCGGCGAGTGTCCTCCAGCAGCTGGGTGTACTCGTGGATCTCGCCGCCCACGAGCGAGCGCAACCCGGCGGCGATGTTCCCGCTGAAGCCGCGGCTGCGCACGACAAGGCCAAAGACCTGGCCCTTGACCTCGGCCACGCGGTGGCCGGCGATGTACGGGGTGGTGGCGACGATCATTGCGACTCCTTGCGCTGGGGGCGTGTCGGCGCCCCTATTGTCCGGCACCCGGGCCGGGTTGTGGTCACTCCCGGGGCGTTGGCGGGCCGCCCGGACCGGCCTTGCGACTCCGCGGGATGGCCATTTGCAGCCCCCGGCGTCATGCCTCATCCTAGTCCCGGCGCCGGGGCGGGCGCCCAGGGAATCAGAACCGAGCAGCGGACCCGGCTCGACCTTCAGGGTGCGAATGGGCCTCGGCGTCCGCCGGCCGGATCGAGATAGTTCCGCTCCGTTGCCTGCTATGGGCTCCTCTCGGTTGCTGCCCGATTTCCCGGCTCAACTGCCCGTCGAGGATGTCCTGCGATGTCTCGAGACGGACCCGGCCTCGGGTCTCTCACCAGATCAGACTCCGGCGCGGCAGCGCGAGTTCGGTTCCAACGAGCTCGAGCCGGAGCGCAAGACCTCGCTGCTGCGCCTGTGGTGGGACGGCGCCCGCGAGCCCTTCGTCATCCTGCTGTTCATCGCCGGCTGCCTGGCCGTGGCCCTGGGCGAGGTTCGCGACGGCCTGCTGGTGCTGGTCATTCTCGCCCCCATCGTCGGCGCCGGGGTGATCACCGAGTACCGAGGCGAAAAGGCCCTGGCGGCCCTGCGGGAGGCGGCCGCGCCGACGGCTCGCGTCAGACGGGGCGGGGAGGTGGAGGACATACCCGCCCGGGACCTGGTCCCCGGCGACGTCGTCCTGCTGCGAATCGGCGACGTCGTCCCGGCCGACCTGCGTCTCTTCAGAGCCGAAGGCGCCTTCTTCGATCGGAGCGTGCTGACGGGCGAGTCGCTGCCCGAGCCGGCCTCGACTGAGCCCGATCCGGAGGGCGCCGCCGCGGCCGACTGCCGCTCCATGGCCTACGCCGGCACGGCCCTGGTGGGGGGCCGGAGCGAAGGCGTCGTGGTCGGCACCGGCCTGGCGACTGAGTTCGGCCGCATCTCCAGGGCGCTGGCCGGCCGGGAGCGTCGCCGCTCGCCGTTGCAGCGCGAAATGGACCGCCTCGTTCGGATCTTGCTGGTCGTGGCCCTCGGACTGATCGCGATCGTCGTCGGGCTGGGGTTCCTGCGCGGCAACCCACCCGGGGAGAATCTGCTGGCGGGCGTTTCGGCGGCCATCGCCGCCATTCCCGAAGAACCGCCGGCGCTGGTGGCGGTGATCCTGGGGCTGGGCGCCTACCGCCTGCTGCGAATGAAGGTCCTGGTGCGACGCCTCTCGGCTCAGGAAACGCTGGGCTCGGTGGACCTGATCGTGACCGACAAGACCGGCACGCTGACCGAGAACCGCCTGTCGCTGATGGCGATCCGGACTCCCACCGGCGTGGTGGAGGACCGGACCCGGGTGGCCGAGCTGGCGACTCTCGCCCTGCGGGCCGAGGAGGATGCCTGGAGCCTGGCCACCGGGAGCAAGCCGGGCTCGTTCAGCACTTCGCTGCTGGACTTCCTGGCCGAGCAGGCGATCGTCCTGGATCTCGACCCGGAGGACCTGATCGAATCCCAGCCGGTCAGCGACGAGAACCCCTACTCGCGCACTCGGGCCCGCAAGCGCAACCCGGACGGCAGCGAGGCCGAGGAGGAGCTGGCCCTGGGGGCCCCGGAGCGGGTTCTGGCCATGTGCCAGAGACTTCCGGCCCGCGAGCAGGCGGCCTGGCGCGACCTGATCGAAACCGGCGCCGAAGCCGGCGAGCGCCTGCTGCTGCTGGCCAGACGTCTCGACGAGGGCGTATGGAAGCCGCTGGGCGTGCTGGCCTTCGCCGATCGCATCCGATCGGGCATCCGCGAGTCGATGGCCCTGGCCGTGGCTGCCGGGATTCAGCCTCTGGTCGTGACCGGCGACCACCCGGCCACGGCGGCCGCCATCGCCCGGGACGGCGGGCTGCCGGCGCAGCACGTCGTCACGGGGCGGGAGCTGGCCGGCTGGGACGACGAGCGCCTGGCCGCCGAGCTGCCGGGGCTCAACATCGTGGCCCGGGCCGCGCCCGAGCAGAAGCTGCGGATCGTCGACGCGGCCCGGGCCGCCGGCCGGACCGTGGTCGTCACCGGTGATGGCGTCAACGACGCGCCGGCGCTCCACCACGCGGACGTGGCCGTGGCCATGGGGAGTGGCACGGCCGTGGCCAGGGAGGCCTCGGACCTGATCCTCGAGGACGACTCGTTCGTGACCCTGATGCACGGCCTGCGCGAGGGGCGGCGTCTGGTGGCCAACGTCCAGAAGGGCCTGGTGTTCCTGGTTTCCACCCACGTGGCGATGCTGGGATTCATCCTGGTCGCCACCGTCTCCGGCTTCAGCCAGCCACTCCTGCCCATCCAGATCCTGTGGCTGGAGGTGTTCATCGACATGCTGACGGCCGTCTCCTTCGAGGGCGAGGCGGAGGAGCCGGGGGCCATGACCCAGCCGCCCCGGCCGCGCGCGAAACCGTTGCTGGATTGGTCGATCCTGGTCCGCATCTGCCTGGCCGGCGGCTTCAGCGCCGCAGCCGCCTTCTACCTGATTGCGCAGCACAACGGAAGCTTCGAGCATGCCCGCTGGCTGGCCTACACGTCCCTGGTGGTCGGGCAGGTGGTTCGGGCAAACGCCAATCGCAGCCTCGCCTACCCGGTCCTGCTGCGCCGCCCGAACCCGCTGCTGCTCGCCGGCGGCCTTCTGTGCGTGGCGATCCAGGTCGCGATCCCGTACGTCCCGGCGCTGGCCGAGGCTTTCCAGGCCACCGCGCTCGATGCCGCCGACTGGCTGCTGGTGACCGTCGTGGCCCTGGCGCCGGCCCTTTTCGCCGAGGTCTACCGGGCCGTCCGGCGCAAGCCCTGGGTCGCCTGAGCGAACCCGGGCGGCCGCGGCGTGATCTACGATGATGTAGCCCGGTTCCCGCTGGAGATTCCATGTCTCTTGTGATCGACGGTGTGTCAAAGCGTTTCGGCGAGGTTCAGGCCCTCGACGGTATCTCGTTCGAGATTGAGCCCGGCCAGGTCTTCGGCCTGCTGGGGGCCAACGGCGCGGGCAAGACGACTGCCATGCGCATCATCCTGGACATCCTGCGGCCCGACTCGGGGTCGATCGTCTGGGACGGCCGGCCGAACACCGACCTGCCGCATGCCGTCTGGGGCTACCTGCCCGAGGAGCGCGGCCTTTACGCCAAGATGACGGTGCTCGACCAGCTCGTCTTCTTCGCCAGGCTGCACGGCGTGGCCCGCAAGATAGCCCGAGACGAGGCCTTCGGCTGGCTGGAACGCTTCAGAATCCCCGAGTACGCCAACCGGCGAGCGGAGCAGCTGTCGAAGGGCAACCAGCAGAAGATCCAGTTCATCGCCGCGATCCTGCACGACCCGCAGGTGCTGCTTCTGGATGAGCCCTTCACCGGCCTGGACCCCATCAACGCCGCCCTGCTCAAGGAGGCCTTCCTGGAGCTTCGCGACCGCGGCAAGACACTCGTCTTCTCGACCCACCAGATGGAGCAAGTCGAGGAGTTGTGCGATTCGATCGTCATCTTCGACCGCGGGCGGGTGGTTGCCGGCGGAACCGTCCGCGATGTGCGCCGCTCGACCGGGCGGCAGGTGGTGCGACTGGCCGTGGAGGGAGATCCGCAGATCGCCTGGCTGGAGGAGATCAGGGGCGTCCGAGTCGGCCGGCGCGGCCGGGACTATGTGGAGGCCGAAGTGTCGGCCGGGGCCGATCCGGAAGCCGTGCTGCGGGAGGCGCTCAAGCGCGGCTGCCGCGTCCGCCAGTTTGAAATCGCGGATCCTTCGCTGGAGTCGATCTTCATCGAGAGGGTCGGCCGGATCGACACCAACGAGCGGACCCTGGCCCCGCGGGGGCAGGCATGAGCGGTCGATCGCTGCTGCCCAACGCCCGGTTGATCTCGGCCCGTGAATTCCGCACCCGTGTGGGCGCGCGCAGCTTCCTGTGGGGGACCGTACTGCTGGTCGGGATCAGCTTCGCCGCTACCCAGGCGCCGGTCCTCCTGGACGCGATGGTGCGGTCGTCCGAAACCAGGCTGGCGGTCGTGGTCGCGGCGCCGGACATGCCGGCCGATTCGGCCGGGCTCCTTGAGCGCTACCTCAACGGTGACCCGGCCGGCTCCGGTTCCGGCGCCGGCTTCACCATCAGCTGGCTCGATGCGGACGGCCGGGCGAAGGCCATGGCCGACCTGGAGAACGATCGGCTCGACGCGGTGCTGACGATCGACCGCAACTCGGCCGCCGGCAACCTGGTCTTCGAGCTGCACACCGACATGCTGTCCGACGGCCGAACGGTGCGGACGATCGCCGGAGCGGCAACGATCCTGGCCATCGACGACGTGGCCGGCCGGGCCGGCACATCGTTGGACGCCGTCCTGGCGACTCCGGTCGGGATCGTCCCCGTCCATCCAGAGAGCGGGCAGCCCAGCACCATTTCCGGCGAGGTGCAATCGAACCTGATCTCCACCGCCCTGATCGTGCTGATCTTCATGGCCATCGTCACCTACGGGACCTGGGTGGCGATGAGCGTGGCCGAGGAGAAGGGCAGCCGGGTCATGGAGTTGATGCTCAACGCCGCGACGCCGCTCCAGATGCTGGCCGGCAAGGTCGTGGGCAACGGCGGAGCCGGGCTGCTCCAGTACGGGATCGTCCTGACGGCGGTGGTCGTGGGGCTGCTGGTCCAGGAACCGGCCCACCGGTTGCTGCTGGGCGACGCAGGCTCCGGCCTCGGCTTCGGGGGTCTCAGCCCGGCGGTTTTCGCGGCCTTCATCGTCCTGTTCACCTGCGGCTTCATCCTGTACTCGCTGCTCTACGCGGCCCTCGGTTCGCTGGTCAGCCGCCAGGAAGACGTCCAGAGCGCCACCTCGCCGCTGATGATGCTGACCATGACCGGCTATCTGCTCTCGGTGTTCGGCCTGCAGGCGATCGACGAAGGCTGGGTCAAGGTCCTATCCTTCGTGCCGTTCTTCAGTCCCTACCTGATGCTCGGTCGTATCTCGATGGGCCACGTCGAGCCCTGGGAGTTTCTGCTGGCCGTCGGCATATTGCTGGCCTCGATCGCCGCGGCGCTGGTCGTCGCGGCGCGCATCTACAGCGCCGGCGTGCTCCTGTACGGGCAGCGGGTCGGCCTTCGGCAGGTGCTGCGGGCGGCGCGCGTCTCCCGCTGAGGCGGGCGCGGCCGGGCCTCAGTCCTCGAAGGGCAGGCGCTGGATCAGCGACAGGACCGGACGAGGCGAGGGCGCGTGGTCGATCGGCGGGGCCGGCGGCACCGAGGCCGGATCGGTGGGCAGCCAGCGCCACAGGTCGCTGCGGCGGCCTGGGAGGTAGGGGCTGTGGAGATGGCGCCCCATGACGCCGGCCAGCCCCTGCTGGACAACCGCGGCGTGCAAGTCCAGGCCATCGCGGACGACGCCCGGGACGATTACCAGCTCGGGGCCGGCCTTGACGGTCTTCGCCAGCCTCTCCCGGCGTTTCAGCAGCGACTGCGCGACCAGAGGCCGCCCGCCCACCCACAGCAGATCGAAGGCCAGGTAGACGGGAGCAAGGCCGGTTGCCTGTCCGTCTGCCATTCGCCCGGCCAGCGCTTCGGGGTCCATCCGCCCAGCCCGATCGGGAACGACCACCTCGCCGTCCAGGATTGCGGGGCAATCGGCGACCAGGCCGACGATCGAGGCCAGTTCCGGCAGATGGGGCGCCAGGTCGCGGCCGGACTCGTCCAGCAGGCGCAGGACGGGCTTGCCGGGCCGTCCGGGCTCGATGAACGCCAGGGCGCGGCGGCCTCCCCAGTTCGGTTCGAAGACGTGCTCATCCGAATCGAAAGGTGCCTCGGGGCCGCGCGGCATCATCGGCCGCATCGATCGCGGCAGCCTTGCGAAGTCCCCAGTGAGGCTCAGTGACAGCTGATCGGGCACGCGGCGATGGTACGCCTGAGGCAGCGCCACGCATACCCGCTCGTGCATGGCGGGCCGCTGCCCGGGCGCCCTTCGTCTGCGGCCCCTAACATTCCACCATGTTCTGACTGCGGGTCCTCTACCTCTCCAACGGACTGGCCATAGGGACGTTGTTCGGCTTCGTCCCGGTTCTGCTTGCGGCCAAGGGCTTCGACCCGTCGCTGATCGGCGTGACCGTGGCCCTGGGCTCGGTGGCCTTCTCGCTGGCGCTTCCGGTCTGGGGCCACCTGGGCGACATCATCAGCGGCCCGCGTAGGGCGCTCCAGCTGGCGGTCATACCGGCGGCCATTTTCGCCCTGGCCCTCAGCGCCCCGCTGCCGGCTGTGGCCATCATCCTGTGCCTCGTACTCGTCGACGCCGGGGGCGGGCCGACGATGGCCCTGACCGACGCCATGACCGTGCCCGTTCTGGAGGACGCCGGCCGCGAGTACTCCGGGCTGCGCCTCACGGCGAGCCTCGGAGCCGCAGGCGGAGGCATCGTGTGCGGCTTCATCTACAGCCGCACCGGATACCTGGCCGCCCCGGTTCTGTTCGCCCTGACGATGGCTCTGGCCCTGGTGAGCGCCCAGATGGTGCCTATGGGCCGCGAGAGCGATCGCAGCCGGAGGGCTCTGGCGGTCGCTTCAGGTCGCGCGCCGGATTCCGCCGCTGATCGGCCGGGAGCCGGCGGGCGTTTCGGTTCGGTGGGTGAGGCCCTGTCCGGACGCCCCCGCCTGGTCGCCGTGCTCATCTCGATCCTGCTGCTGCACATGGGCGTCGTGGCCGCGGCCATGTTCATCTCGCTTCGCATCTCGGACCTTGGCGGCGGGCCGATAGAGGTCGGCCTGTCGAACGGTCTGGGCTCGCTGGCCGAAGTGCCGGGTCTGATCGTCGGCGGCCGGCTGGCCTCCCGGTTCGGCCTGCGGTCGGTGTTGCTGGTTTCGGGCGCCGGCTTCGCGGCCTGCCTGGGCAGCTGGGCCTTCATCGAGGAGACGGGCCCCATCCTGGTCACACGCTTCCTCTCGGGGATCTTCTTCGGCGGGATCATCGTCGCCTTCGTTCTCGCGATGTCCCGGCTGCTGCCGCCGCGCCTGCAGGCCACCGGCCAGACGCTCCTGCAGGCGACGGCCTGGGGGCTGGCCGCGGTGCTGGCAGGTGTCGCCGGCGGATTCCTGTATCAATATGCCGGCCCGCTGGGGATCTTCGGCGGCGGGGCGGTCTGCGCGGCGGCGGGAGCCGTCGTCGGCTTCGCGGCCATAGGCACCGCGCCCGAGTACGTCACCGAGCCGCCGGCCACCGCTCCGGCTCTCGGCCTGGCCGACGGGGTTGGGGTTCTCCAGGCGGCGCCGCTGAGCGTCGACTCACCCGGACCCGGTACCATGCCGGCAGCGGCCCGATTGAGGAGGATCCATGCGGCTCTGGGGCGGTCGATTCGAAGGCGCGAATGACGAGCGGATGGCCGAGTTCAACCGCTCGATCGATTTCGACTTCGCTCTGGCGGTGGACGACATTGCCGGCTCGATCGCGCATGTGCACGGCCTTGGGCGGGCCGGGCTGCTGGCCCCGGACGAAGTCGAGACGCTGGTCGCGGGCCTGGAAGGCCTGCGGGCCGAGGTTGAATCCGGGAAGCTGGAGTGGAAGACGGAACTCGAGGATGTCCACCTCAACCTGGAAGTGGCCCTGAAGGAGCGGATCGGGCCGCTGGCAGGCCGGCTCCACACCGGCCGCTCGCGCAACGACCAGGTCGCCACCGACATCCGGCTCTGGCTGCGCCGAACCCTGGATGCGCTGGACGGATCCGTCGTGGAGATGGAGCGGGCGCTGGTCCGTCTGGCCGATCGCGACGGCGAGGCCGTCATGCCGGGCATGACCCACATCCAGCCGGCCCAGCCGGTGCTGTTCGCCCATCACCTGCTGGCCTACGTGGAGATGCTGGAGAGGGATCGGAGTCGGCTGGCCGACTGCCGGAAGCGGGCGAACGTCTGCCCGCTCGGCTCGGGCGCTCTGGCCGGAGCGGGCTACCCGCTCGACCGTGAGGGGACGGCGAAGGAACTGGGCTTCGACGGCGTGACGGCCAATTCGCTCGACGCGGTCAGCGACCGCGATTTCGTCGTGGAGGCGCTGGCGGCCTTCGCCCTGTGCATGGTCCACCTCAGCCGCCTGGCGGAGGAGATCACCTGGTGGTCGAACCCGCGCTTCGGCTTCGTTTGCCCGGACGACGCCTACTCGACCGGTTCGTCGATGATGCCCAACAAGAAGAACCCCGATCCGGCCGAGCTGGTGCGCGGCAAGGCGGCCCGAGTCATCGGCTCACTGACCGGTCTGCTGGCCCTGATGAAGGGCTTGCCGCTGGCCTACCAGAAGGACATGCAGGAAGACAAGCCGCCGCTGTTCGAGGCCGCGGCCACGCTGGAGGCATCGCTGGCGGTGATGGCCGGAATGGTCTCGACCCTGACCGTCGATCGCGAGCGGATGCTGGCTGCGGCGGGGGAGGGCTACACCACCGCCACGGCCGTGGCCGATGCCCTCGTCCGGCGGGGAGTGGCCTTCCGGGCCGCGCACCACATCGTGGGCCGGCTGGTCGCGGAAGCGGAGAAGGAGGGCGTGGGCCTCGAGGCCCTGGACGACGCCACGATTGCGGCGGCCCTGGTGGAGGGCAACGACTCCACGGCCCTGGCTCTCACCGGTGACGCGGAGGTCCCCGCTCAGCTGCGGTCGGCCGCGGCGCTGGAAGGCGCCCTGGCCAGCTGCGACGTCATCGGCGGTACTGCGCCTGCGCGTGTAGCCGGCGCCCTGGCCGCGGCCAAGGCCCGGCTGGGGCTGTAGCCGAACCGCGGGGCAACCCAATTGCCGCTCCGGCGCCACATCGTTGGCGGGTGCGTTGACCTGACCCCGACGCCTGAGCCTCTCGCTCGCGTCATCGTCCCCAGTCTCTGCCCTACGGCCAAAGCGCTGCTCAGGACAGGTAGATGGCGGTCGGATCGACTTCCCGCAGACCCGAGCGGCGGAGTGCGAGCCACACCAGATCCGCGACCTGCGCCTGAAGTTCCAGGGCCGGGCCGTGGGCGCCGAGGTCACCGTCGTGCATCAGCTTGTTGCGGGCCCTGTAGGCCCGCTGGGTGAGCATCCCGCCCCTGGCGGCGGGATTGGCGATGCGCAGATGAGCCAGGGCTCTCGCCACCTTCTGGTGCTTTCGGCCGGGGAAGCGCTCCGCCAGCGCCTCGAGAATCGCCCACAGTCGAGCTACTGCCGCGGAGGGGTTGGTGTCCCGGCACGCTTCGGAGAAGAGATCGGCGAACACCTTGGCCTGGGGATGGTCGGCAAAGGCGCGGAGCATTCTGAGAAGTTCTTGCTCCTCCGCCACGATGGGGACATCGGTCGTCTTTCGGTAGTCTGCGACGACGTACCTTGCCTCGTATTCTCCGTTCCCCAGGTCCACGAATGCGCCGAGCGGCCTGCCGCGCCCAAACTGGCTGTAGATCAGAGCCGACGCGACGGCCATGGCTTTGGGCGCCGTGGCCGACAGTGCCTCGTCGATGGTCGCGGCCTCGATGCCCTTCTGGACGATGGCCACCATGTCGACGATGGGAGTCTGCCAGGTGGCGAACTGAAACTCGTGTCCGAACGAGGCTGCGAACGACTTCGCGGCTTCGTGCAAGGCGGCGTCTTCGGCACTCAGCGGAAGAACGACGAAGTCATCGAACCTCAGCTCCTTGGGCACGTACAGCTGATCGAAGAACCAAATAGCCGTGGCCATGGCGGCCCCCTGGGTTACTGGTCTGGTCCGCGGGAAACGCAGGATCGGCCCCTGGTCTGGTCTGGGGCCGATCCTGCCGGTGGTTGCGGATCGATGCAGACGCCCATGTGGCGCCTCTCGGATCAGCGCCGGCCGAACGAGCGCCGCCGGCCGCCGAGGCTGCCGACGAGGAAGATGACGATGAGCGCCCCGACCACCGCCACCACGATGCTGGTGAGGTTGAGGCCGGTGACGTTGGCGATCTTGAGCCAGGTTCCGGCGACCCAGCCGCCGACGATGGCGCCCACGATCCCGAGGATGACCATCATGATCAGCCCCTCACGGGACCCCGTGAGGAGGGAGGCGAGGAAGCCGGCGATCGCGCCGACGGCGATCCAGGTGAGGAGTGTCATCTGGGGAATGTCCATGGAAGTCCTTCTTTCGGTGCAGGCTCAGTCGACACTCGGTCGGCGGCCTGCGCTAGGGGAGGGGTGACTTAGGCGAGGGCCGGCTCGCGCCGGAAGATGCCCAGGCTCCAGATGACGATCAGTTCGATGATCGTCCAGCCGATGAGGGCGACTACTGCGGCAACATCGAGCACGGAGCCCCCGGAGGAGACGGCGCTGATGCTCAAGATCCCCTGGAAGGGCGCGGCCAGGACCCCGCCGAGGCTGTTGATGACCGAGACGATCAGGTTGCCCTCTCGCGCGGCGAGAAGCAGCAGGACGATCCGCAGTCCGACCACGATCTGGATCAGACCGAAGACCAGAATCGTGATGCGACGGGCCGTCTCGTTGTTGCTGGCCCGAACGTCGAGCTGGCTCCTGGTTACCGTCCGGTTGCTATGGGCGCCGGACTCGGCGGTTGCCGGCTCATTGGTGGTGACGCTTTGCTGTTCTCGAACTGTCACAGGTGTTCTCCTTGCCCGGCGACGGTCGAGGACCTGTCTCCGACTCTTTGGCCGGTGGGTGCGTCGATCCGGGGTCGATGCTCAATACTGGCCCTGACGACGGGCGCCGCGCGAGGATGAAAACCCCCGGACGCGGACTCTGCGGCGCTCAGCTCTGAGTCCCAACCGGGTGCGGGCGGGACAGGATCGCGAAGCCGAGGATCGACGCGGGTGCTAAGCCGGCCAGCGTAACCAGCCGCGGCGCGCCCGCGAGCCGAAGCCCGGCGCCGAAGCCGAGCGAGGCGGCCGCCAGCAGCCGGAGCCCGGAATCGGGCACCTTCTGGAGTCTGGTGATGGCGCCCTGCGCTCCGTGGCTGGCCTGGG
>CAZFLI010000055.1:0-11297 GCA_964519845.1 uncultured Anaerolineaceae bacterium
AGCTCGCGCGCCTCGACGGGGCTCATCGGCGGGTCGCATCTCCTCGTCGCGACCACGTAGAACTCCTGCAGCACCTGCGTGCTCAGCGCTCCGGTCCTCGTGCGCCACAGTTCCCGCAGGGCCGCCTGCGCACGCGGCTGCTTGCGCGACTCCGATCGGTCGTGGGCATACACGAGAACGTTCGTATCGACGAACACGAGCTCACGGCCGGGCACCGGACTAGCGGCCGTAGAGGTCGTCGCGCCTCCAGGCGCGGCCCCCGCGAGACGCAGCCCCATCCAGGAGCTCTTCTGCCCGCAGCCGGGCTGCCTCGTATCGAGCGTCCCTCTCCACAAGATCGGTCAGCTCATGCGCGACGAGCGCGCTCACGGAGGTGCCCTGGCGGGCAGCCACGACTCGGGCGCGCCGGATCACATCCTGGTCGAGCTGGATGGTCAGGTTGGCTCTTGTCATCTGCCCGTTGCTCCACAGCTATTCACGTGGGCCACAGGATATCACGTGGGTTTCGAAGGCCGCGGGCTACCCTCGCGCGATGGAGCCTACAGGCCGCCGATCTACTCCGGCTTATGGCCGGCTTCAGCTGGGGCGGTGGCCCTGCCGCGCGATGCGCTCGCCGGGGAGCAGGGCGAATTCCGCTCCACGCTGGCCCTGCCGTTGGTTCGGCGCGGGGCGCGAGTGCGGCGCGGGGCGCGAGTGCGGCGCGGGGCGGCCGTTCGGCGCCTGGTGCGCATAGCCCATCGGCACGGCCCTGCGAGCCGGGACGAACCCGCCCGGTGCCCCGGGTCGCGGTGCCGCCGGCCGAGGCGCCGCCGGGCGCCGGTTCTCGCTTGAGCGCGGTCCCCGCATCGGCCGCATGACGCCGACGCTTCGCTGGCGGATCGGCTCGCGCGCGATCGAGCGGTTGACTTCGAATCCCGGCACGACCTCTCGCTTGATCGGTCGGCGCAGCAGATTCTCGATGTCGCGCAGCAGCAGGTTCTCGTCGATGCAGACCAGCGAGACGGCGTCGCCCTCCATGCCGGCCCGGCCGGTCCGGCCGATGCGATGGACGTAGTCCTGGGGCACGGTCGGCAGCTCGAAGTTGACGACGTGGGGCAGAGCCTCGATGTCCAGGCCGCGGGCCGCGACCTCGGTGGCGACCAGGATCGCCACTCGGCCGGCCTTGAAGTCGCCGAGGGCCTTGACCCGCTGACTCTGGCTCTTGTTGCCGTGGATGGCGGAGGCGGCGATGCCGTCATGGCCCAGCTGTTCGGCCAGGCGGTTGGCGCCGTGCTTGGTTCGGGTGAAGACGAGCGCTCGATCGATCCGCCCGCTGCGGATCAGGTGGCTCAGCAACTCGCGCTTGCGCTCACGGTCGACCGGGTAGACGACCTGGCGGACCAGCTCGATGGCGGCGTTGCGGCGCGCGATCTGGACGAAGGCCGGATCGTGGAGCAGGCCGCCGGCCAGCTCGCGGATCTCGTCGGAGAAGGTGGCCGAGAACAGCAGGTTCTGGCGGCGGGCCGGCAGCAGGGCCAGGATGCGGCGGATGTCGCGGATGAAGCCCATGTCCAGCATCCGATCGGCCTCGTCGAGGACGAGGATTTCGACCGACCGCAGGTCGATCGTCCCCTGCCCCGCGTGGTCGAGCAGCCGGCCGGGAGTGGCGACGACGATCTCCGGGCCGGCGCGCAGGGCGCGGGCCTGGGGTTCGAAGCCGACTCCGCCGTAGACGGTGGTGGATCGGACCGGCCGGACGGCGCCGTAGGTTCGAACGCTCTCCTCGATCTGCAGGGCCAGCTCGCGGGTGGGCGTGAGCACCAGGCAGCGGATCGGCAGGCCGGTGGCTCCGCGCGGGCGGTTGGCGCCGGGCGCCAACGGTCGCGGGGCGGGCCGGCGGGCATTGAGGAGCTGCAGGATCGGCAGAACGAAGGCGGCCGTCTTGCCGGTGCCGGTCTGGGCGCCGGCCAGGATGTCACGGCCGGACAGCACGATCGGAATCGATTCGGCCTGGACGGGCGTGGGCTCGGTGTAGCCCTGGGCGGCCACGGCGCGCAGCAGATCGGTCGTCAGCCCAAGGCGGGCGAACGAGAGGGGCGCGGCCGCGGGGACCGCCGGGGATGGGGCCGCATCGCGGGCGGCCGGAGAGGTGTGCTCGGCAACCAGGCCGAGCCTATCGAAAGACATGTGCAGGAAAGCTCCTGACGAGCCCACCCGCGAGATTCTGTCAGCGGGGCCGGTCAGGGCGGTGGAGTGGATCGGGATCGGGCGGTGAGTTACCGGGACGCCGACCGTAGCGTCCAATCGTTCACGAAGGCGCTAAGCATACACGGCTTTGACGAATCGGCTCCGTCGCGCCGGCCCGCGGGTGCCAATCGCACCTGATATGCTATTGGCATATCTCCGCACCACCGCCAGGAAGACCACATGCGCTTGCTCGTACCGACGATTGAACCGCCTTCCGCCACTGCCCGGATCTCCAGCCACTTCGGCAAGGCGCCCTACTTCGCGGTCCTGGACACGGAGAGCGGCGCGGTGACCGCGCTGGGCGGCCCGTCCGCCAACCACGAGTGCCGGACACTGGCCGCGGCGCTCGTGGCCGAGGGCGTGGACGCCGTCGCCTGTGCCGGACTAGGCCCGGGCGCGCTGGCCTCGCTGAACGCGGCCGGCATTCCGGTCTACGTCACCAGGGAGCAATCCGTGGCCCAGGTCGCCTCCGCCTGGCAGGCCGGGGCCGTCGCCGCCGCTCAGCCGGGCGACACGTGCCACAGCCACAGCTCGGGGCAATGCAGCGACTGAAGGCCGAGCCGGGCCATCCGCACGAGCACCACGACGACCACCGCGGCTGGGTCCGTCCCGGCGGCCAGCGCGGGCGATGGCTCGAGCCGTTCGCGCTCCTGTTCGTCGCCCACGGCGAGCCCTACGGGGCCGCCCTGCTGGCGGAGCTGAACGAACTCTGCCTGGCGCCCAACGGCGTCGACGTGGGCATGCTCTACCGGACGCTCCGCGAGTTCGAGGCCGAGGGGCTCGTGGTGTCGCACTGGGAGGCCGATACCGGCGCGCCGCGGCGGGCCTATCGTCTGACCGAGGCCGGCCGGCGCGAACTCGACGACTGGATCGGCGTGATGCGCGAGCGGCGCAGGCTGACGGAGGCCTTCCTGGAGCGTGCCGCGCTCCTGCCGGCGACCGAATGAGGAGAGCAGGGTGAGGCTGTCGATCGAGTCCTGGGCGCGGGCGGCGGCCGCCTCGCTCGTCGTCCTGGCGGCCATGGCGGGCGGGACGCTGGCGGCGGCCCCGAACGCCGCCGGCCAACCGGTGGTCCGGGCGGTTCTCTTCTACTCCCCGACCTGCCCTCACTGCCACCAGGTGATGACCGAGACCCTGCCGCCCCTGCAGCGCGCCTACGGCAGCCGCCTTCAGATCATGACGGTGGACGTCACCACGGACGTGGGGGGCAGTCTCTACGACGCCGCCCTCACTGCGTACCGCATTCCGGACGAGCGCCACGGCGTGCCGGCGATGTACGTCGGCGACCAGGTGCTGGTGGGCTCGATCGAAATCCCGACGCAGTTCCCCAGCCTGGTGGCGACGCTCCTGGCGCAGGGCGGGTCGGATTGGCCGGCCATACCGGGCCTGGCCGAGGTCGTCTCAGATCCGGCAGCCGTCGCCAGCGTGCCCGTGAACACGTCCGAGCCGGCCTCGCCGATCTCCGAGGCGATCGACCGCGCCGCCGAGGATCCGGCCGGGAGCAGCCTCTCGATCGTCATCCTGCTGGGCCTGCTCGGCTGCCTCGTCTGGGCCGGCTCCGTTGCCTGGCGATCGGACCCCAATGCCGTCGGCCCACCGTCCCGCCTGATCCCGCCCATCGCTCTGGTCGGGCTCGCCGTGGCCGCCTATATGGCCCAGGTGGAGTTGAGCGGGTCGCCTGCGGTCTGCGGACCCGTCGGCGACTGCAACCGGGTCCACCAGAGCGAGTACGCGAGCCTGTTCGGCCTGCTGCCGATCGGCGTTCTGGGCTGTGCCGGCTACGTCGCCATCCTGGCCGCCTGGGTCGTCGGGCGCCTCGACGACGGGGTGTCGGGCGTCGGCATGCTCGTCCGGCCGGCCCGCCTGGGCCTGCTGGCCATGGCTGCCTTCGGGGTCGCCTTCTCGGCCTATCTGACCTTCCTGGAGCCGTTCGCCATCGGCGCCACCTGCGCCTGGTGCCTGGCCTCGGCCGTCCTGATGGGCGCCGTCCTGGTCATCGCCACGATGTCCATGTGGCCGCGGCGGCCGGCGCCGGTGCTCGCTCCGCGCCGGGCCAGACGGGCCGCACGGCGCAGAGCCTGACGGGCCGGAGCTCGGGTCAGAGCAGGCCGCGGCTGCCCAACCGCTGCTGCTCCCAGGCGGCGAGGTTCTGGGGCGGCGCCACGACCTCCTCCGCCGGCCTGGGCCGCAGCGTCACCGCGTGGTCGGCGCAGCCGGTCACGCACAAGCCGCAGCCGATGCACAGCGCGCGGTCCACGAGGTACGAGCCCTCGCTCTCCGAGATGGCGTTCACCTGGCAGCGACCGGCGCACACGGCGCATGCCGTGCACAGCTCCTGGTCGATCTCGGCGTAGTAGTTGGCCTGGGCCACGGAATCGTGGATGCCCCACTCGGTGATGCCCCGCAGCAGGCCGCAGCAGCAGCCGCAGCAGTTGCAGACGTAGCCGTGGCCCTCCTGGACGTTGCTGACCGTGTGCACCAGGCCGATCTTCTCGACCTCGTCGAGGAACTCCAGGGCTTCCGCCTGGGAGATGGCGCCTTCGCTGCCTTCGGTTTCCGAGGCGGAGAACCACAGGCAGGCCTTGACCGGGAAGTCGCAGCGCCGGCTGTCCAGCAGGTCCTGCTGCACCCGGCAGACGCAATCGCCGACGACGAACGATTTCGCGTTGAGCAGCACCGTCCTGACGTCGTCGTACGGCAGGACCCACTCGGACTTGACCGCCGCCCGGGCCGGCAGCGTGCGGTGGATCGACGGCTGCGCCATCAGCAGCGCTCGTCCCGCGCCGCTGGAGTACTCCTCGGCGAGCTGCGCGAACTCCGGGTCCGGGCCGCGAAGCATGTACGCCTCGTAGCTGCCCACGACGTAGGGCGCCAGCCGGAAGCCACGCGCTCCCGGCGTCGAGGAAACCCACACGAACCCGCGCCTGGCGAGCTCCTTCAGGATCTGGCCGGCTTCGCGGACCGGCAGCCCGGCCCGCTCCGCGATCACCGGAACGGCCTCCGGCGTGGCCGTCATCACGCACGCCAGGGCCGCCTCCTCGGCCGAGACCATCTTGCGGAGGATCTTCAGCTCGACGCCGGACTCGGAACGCGGGAACCCGCTGGCGAGGCGGTCCAGGGCCGCGGCCAGGCGCTCGTACTCGTCCATGGGTGATGAGCGTACCACCGCCCATGCCGGGGGGCGCGGTCCCGTCGGGGCGGGACTCCCGGCCTCACTCGATCACAAGAACCGTGTGCGTGCCCACCTGCGGCAGCTCAACCGACACATAGCCGTCGGCGAAGGCGAAGGGCAGGGCGGCGCCGTCGGGGGCCAGGTAGCAGCGGACGGGGGAAGCGCCCGTTCGCAGTGACACGCGCACGCCGGCGGTCTGCCAGGAGTGGTCCACGTGTGGGACCGACTGCACGGTCCGGCGGGGGTGGTAGGCGACCAGATGGACGATCCAGCGGGCCGGGTGTGGGCCCTCCGCGCCGTCCTCGGCCGTCTCCGGCTGGCGCAGGACCGAGACCTCTATCCAGGGCGGCCCGTCGAAGCGAACCAGCGGATCCGGCATGAGTCTCCGAACCGCCGCCAGGACGACCTCTCGGTAGGGCCAGTAGTCGTGGTCGCGATAGGCGCGGAACAGCGGCGCGGCGAGATAGGCGACGCGGCCGCCGACGACGACCAGCGGCGCCCCGCGCTCTCCGCCGAGCCGCTCCCCCACCGGCGACTGGGCGTGGCTGAAGAAATGCTCCGAGGTCCGATCGAACATGCTGGCCGACAGGCTGCCGTACCCTCGCGAGCCCTCCCTCGGGCGGACGATCGAAGCCCGGTCGTACAGGACGTAGTCATAGTCGCAGGCCAGCTCGGCCGAGATCGCCGGCCCGGCCGAGTCCGCCAGCGCGTCGTCCGCGCGGAAGTAGGACGGCATGGTGGGGGCCGGCCCGACGTACTCGACCGGCACGGCATCGAGCGCGAATCTGCCGCCCGGCTCAAGGCCCGCGGTCCCGCTCACGAGAAGCGCGCCGCCTCGAGCCAGATGAGCTTCGAGGTCCGCCTTGGTGCGGCCCTCGACCGTGATGCCGTCCGGCAGGACGACGAGGCGGTAGCGAGCCAGGTCGGCGCCGGGGTCCACGATGTCGAACTGGATCCCGCTCTCGAGGAACATCTGAGCGGCACCCTCGACCTCGGGGTTCTGGGCGGTGACCGGATGACCTCCGAACGACGCCGGATGCGGGTCGGAGACGATCGCCACTTCGGCCGGCGACACGGCGCCGCGGAGCCACGGCTCCAGCCGTTCGACCCGTTCGAAGACCCGGCCGATCAGCCGGTACACGGCCGGATCCAGGACGCCCGAGGGATGAAGCTGATCGCCGATGAACACGCCGCCGCCCGCGGCCATGATCGTGGCCGCCTCGTAGTCGAGCTGGTCGAAGGTCTTGAGACCGCCGAAATCCGCCCAGGACTTGTGGAAGCGCCCCGTCATGCCGGTGAACGGCAGGCCGTAGACGCGGGCCTGCCGGGCCGCCATCGGGTAGTGCAGGTAGCCCCACAGCCCGGGCGACGTAGCCAGGCTCTCGAGGTCCAGGTGGGTCTGCAGCCCCACCGTCTCGCCCATCGCCGCGTCCATCGTCCCGTTGAAGAAGATCTCGGCGCCCGGCGCCAGCTCGCGCACCAGCCGGCTCACACGTTCGAGGTAGGCGATCTCGCGCTGCCGGGCAAAGACCGCCGCGGCCGTCTCGTCGGAGCCGTCCACCCCGGCCGCCTCCATCTGCCCCCTGCCCCAGGGCGAGTAGTTGGGCACCGGCAGGCAGATGTCGAACCAGAAACCGTCGATCGCGTAGGCGGAGCAGAGCTCGCGGACCTGCTCGCAGACGTAGTCGCCGTAGCCGGTCGAGGGGTCCAGGAGGCTCCAGCGGGGGGCCATCGGGTCGTCATCCGGCGACAGGCCGCCGGCAATCGACGGCGCGGTCAACGGGTCCCGGGCATCGAGCCTGCCGTCCCTATCCACCACGACCCAGCTCGGTTCGCGCGCCGCCGCCAGGTCGTCCCAGCCGATCGTGACGTAGACCACGGCCTTGATCCCGGCGGCGTGGAGGGCCTCGATCTGGCGGCCCAGCAGGTCGACGCCGAGCCCGGGATGTTGGCTGCCGACCTTCGTCGGGTAGTAGGAGTAGCCGTGGTGGCAGCGGGCGAAGACGTTGACCGACTCCACGTGGGCGGCGCGCATGGTCTCGGCGAACGCCCGCGCGTCGAACTGCCCGGCCAGCGGGGCGACGCGGCCGGGCGTGTGGAAGTCGAGATGGACCTGTCGGAGCGGAAGTCGATCGGACATGCCGCTAGCTTGCGCCAACTGAGTGGCCGCCGCTCGAATTGGCGGCGGTCGGCGAGCGGGGCTACCCGGAGCCTGGCCCTACAGGCCGCTCACCGACACGGGCGTGGTGCTGTTGTCCATGCTGCCGTCGCCGAGCTGGCCCGCGCCCACCTCGACTCTCAGGCCTGGGGGCGCGGTTCGAGATCCCCCGGCGCAGCGTCTGGACCATCCGGTGGGAGCGGCGGAGCGGGAGATTCGGACGGTCCCTGCCCCGAGGGACTGGGCTGAGCGGCAGCCTGGCGATCCTCTCGGAAGGCGAAGGACTCCTTGAGGCCAGCGTCCAGGAGTCGCATCTGACGGAGGATCGGCCCCTGGCGGAAGGGTGGCGCTACGGCTTGAAGGTCGAGCAGAAGGTGACGGAGTCGACGGGCAATCTGGATCGAGTTGCTGCCGTACTGCCGGATCTCGTCGAGGGCCAGCGAGACGTAGTCGGCCCAGTCGGGACGCGGGAGATACAGCAGGACGGCCCCGTCCTCGTCGAGCCTCGACGGCGCGGGAATCTGGCGGATGGCCAGCCGTCGCAGCAGGTCGTGCAGTTGATCCAGGGCTTGGAGGGCGGTCGTCGGGTCGTTGACTCCGGGCGAGAGCGCCCGCACGGCGATGTCGATGATCTGGCGGAAGCCGAAGGCGGTGTCCTGGGTCATCGTGCGCTCCTGCCCCACCTGGATCGCGTTCCTCAGTCCGTCCGTCGGTGGCTCGGCGGGCGAGTCTCCGCCCGCTCGGGACCAGACGCGCAGCAGCGGCGCGCCGTAGGGCACGAAGTCCCCGACCATGTGCAGAAACTCGATGGTGAGCTCGTCCTCGCGGGCCAGGTGCACCAGCCACCCATCGTCGACCGACGTGACAACGCCCGCCTCGCCGTCCAGGACGACAACCCAGTCCGGAGCCCGCCTCGGGAGCGGTGGCAGCTTGGCTTCGGGCTCGTCGCCGATCCCTTCCGGGTAGAGTCTCGTGATCGCCGTTCGGGTCTCGTTGGCGACACTGCGCAGCACGCTGATCGCTCGGATGGCCTGCGCCATGTGGTGGATGTAGACGATGAAGGCGCCGACCGACGCGACCAATAGCAGGTACGCGACGCTTACTGCGATGAGCGGGACGAACGGGCTGCCTGTGCTGGGGGTCTGCACCTCCCGCAGGATCATCAGCGAGTAGAGAAACGTCGCCACGAAGAGCCCGAGGACCGCCTGGTTGACCCGGTCTCGCAGAAAGGTCCGCATTACCCGCGGCGACAGCTGACTGCTGGCCTGCTGGAGCACGAGCATGGTGATCGAGAACACGAGGCCCGTGAACGTCAGCATCGCTGCGGAGATCGTGGAGAGGACCAGTCGCGCACTGTCTGGCCCGCCGGAGAACAGCACGCTGCTGACGTCGCCCACCAGGTGCTCATCCACACGCCGATCAACCGCGACGACGATGAACGACGCCAGGACGGCGCCGCCGGCGAAGGTCCCCGGGATGAACCACAGGCGTGATCGCAGCCAGTCCAGCCGGGCCTGGATGCGGACTGACAGGATCTGTCGAGGGCGGGATTCTCGGGTGGCGTGCGGCATGGCTGGGGGTGCTGACCACCGTGCTCGGGTTGGCGGACATGGCGCCGGGCTATCTCCGGCCGAGTATAGTGCCGGCGGCTCGCCCAGGGCCAAGCACGAAATGGGGATCTGGAGCGGGAGACGGGTCTCGAACCCGCGACATTCAGCTTGGAAGGCTGACGCTCTACCGACTGAGCTACTCCCGCCCTGGCACGCGGCGCGTCGCGCCGGCGGCGAGCGGGAGCGTACCACGGGTCGGAACGGGAGTGGAAGGCGCGCCAACCGACGGGCCCCGCCGGAACCAAACCCGCTTGCGCGGCGTCGAGCGGGTGACGATGCTGAGGTCGCACCGACCGCCGACCCGTGGCCGCCGGCCGACCACAGCCACCAGCGAGGAAGAAGATGCGCAAGCTCACTACCCTGCTCCTGCCACTGCTGCTGGCCGGCTGCGTGCAGGGAAGCAGCCCCCCAAACGCCACCGCCACCACGACCGCCATGCCGACCCCCTACTACAACGTGGCAACCGGCGCCACCGACCTCGTCCTGCGCGTCGACACCGGCGGCGGCCTGGTCCCGGTGAGCTACCTGGTGGCCCATATGCCGCAGTTCTCGCTGTACGGAGACGGCCGGATCGTCGTTCCGGGGCCGATGATCGAAATCTACCCGCAGCCGCTGCTGCCGAACCTGCGGATCATGCGCATCACTCCATCCGAGATCCAGACGATCCTGGCCGCGGCCGACAAGGCCGGCCTGCTGGCCCCGAACGCCGACTACCCTGCCGGCGGGATCGCGGACGCCCCCACGACCGTCTTCACGGTGACGGTCGACGGCCGGACACACCGCATCAGCGCCTACGCCCTGATGGCGGGGGTCCACGCGGACAGCGCCGACGACGAGGCCGCCCGAGAGAAGCTCCGGGAGTTCGCCGATAAGATCGGCGACCTGAACGCTCTGCTCGGCCGCCAGGTCACCGATAGCGAGGCCTTCGAGCCGACGAGAATGCGCATCTTCGTCAGCCAGGCGAGCGACGACGACCAGGCAGAGCCGGCGCCGAACAGGATCGTCTGGCCACTTGCCGGCGACCCGGCCACGGCCGGCCAGAACAGTTCCGTTCCGGGGACGCGCTGCGTCCTGGCGACCGGGCCGGACCTGGCCGCGTTCCTGGACGCCGCGAAGCAGGCCACTGCCATCACTCGCTGGACCTACGGCTCGCTCGAGTACTCGGTGATAGTCCGGCCGTTGCTGCCCGACGAAGCCGGCTGCGGCTACGACAAGCTCGACTGAGGCCCGAAAGGGCGACCCGGCCGAGAACAGCGGCCGTCGGTTACTCGGACGAAGGCGGCCGCATCAGTTCGTAGTGGTCGGCCCCCAGCGGCTTCTCCAGGTCGGCCAACTCGGTCCGCTCCAGTGGCTGATCCAGCCGGCCGCCGGTCGCCGCCAGCACGTCGCTCCACTCGCGCCAGGCCGAGACGGCCAGGACGGTCTGCTCGCCGTCCGACGCGGGGCGGGGCCAGCTCGGTCCCACCAGAATCGAGACCAGGCCCTGCCGGCCGGCCAGCCAGCCGACCGGGCCGCGCGCCCGGGCCTCCCACTCCGCGAGCCTGTCCGCCCGAACCGCAGCCCGGTAGATCCGCAGCACGTGCCCCTCCTCCCAGCTCGGGCCGGCCGAGGCCAGGACGTCGACCACGCAATCGCGCCGATCGTCGAGCCGATCCGAGACGAGGGTCAGGCAGGCCGGGAAATCCTCGCCGTCGAGTCCGGCTTGCCAGGATTCGAAGTCCTGCCAGCCACAGGCGAAGACGTAGCGGCGGTGGCCGTGGCCCAACCGGCGGCCGATCGAGTGCGCCACGACGCCGGCCGGCCGATTGCCGCCCGCGCTCTGATGATGCAGAGCGGCGACGACCTCGCCCTCGAAGCCGGGCTTGATGCGGAACTCGACCAGGTGGACTATCACGGCGGCATCCCCCGAGGGAACGCATGCTCCCGTGGGTCCATTCTAGGCGCGGCGTCGAGCCGGGCAATCGCCCACCTGCCTCAAACGCGATGGCCCGTCTGGTGTAACTTCGACCCGGCGCCGCTGGGCGCCGCCCACGCCGACCGCAATAGCGAGGAGCGAGGAAGCGATGGCCGCCGACCTGATCGAGCTGTCGGACCCGGGCTGGCAGCGCCACGACTTCTACATGCGCCTGGC
>CAZFLI010000056.1:0-11256 GCA_964519845.1 uncultured Anaerolineaceae bacterium
GCCGACGAAACGGAAACCGCGGGCGCGCAGGCCGCGACTCATCTCCTCGGCCTGGGGCGTAGTAACCGGGACCTGGCTGATGTCCTGCCAGCCGTTCTGGATCGGCCGGCCGCCGACGAAGCCCCAGAGGAGACCGGCAAGTCCGGCCTCGCCCCTCAGCTCGAGCGTGGCCCGGGCGTTGTCGCGCACGGCGAAGACCTTGAGCCGGTTTCGAACGATCCGCGGGTCGCGAAGGGCCGCCTCGAGGCGGTCGTCATCGAATCGGGCCAGGCTATCCGGGGCGAAGTCCTCGAACACCGCCCGATAGCCTTCTCGTCGCGCCAGGATGGTCCGCCAGCTCAATCCGGCCTGAGCTCCCTCCAGGCACAGCAGTTCGAAGAGCTTCCGCTCATCGCGAAGCGGCACGCCCCACTCCCGATCGTGGTACGCCACATACAACTCGTCATTTGGGTAGACCCACGCGCAGCGAACGATCATGCGGGCGTCTCCTCGCTGAGATTCCGGCGCCGCGGCCGATACTAGCCCCTCACCGGCGGTCTGATGTCAGGCAGCGGACGAGCGAGGCCGCCTTGTGCTGGGTCTCCAGGTACTCGTCGGCGGGGTCCGAGTCCCAGACGACGCCGCCGCCGACACCGAACCGCAGCTCTCCGGCGTCGGCCCAGGCGGTGCGGATCACCATGCCGAGGTCCAGCTGGGAGAGGTCGTGACTCAGCCAGCCGATGGCCCCGGTGTACGGACCGCGAGCTGCCTCTTCCAGCTCGGCGATCAGATCCATGGCGGCCAGCTTGGGGCAGCCGGTGACCGAGCCGCCCGGGAAGACCCCGGCCAGCAGCGCCTTGAGCGCAATGCCCGGACGGATCCGCCCCGTCACGCCTGCCGAGAGGTGCATGACCCGGGCGTAGCGGTCGAGCCTCGGGAAGGCGGCAACTCGCACCGACGGCATCTCGCAGACACGGCTCAGGTCGTTGCGCATGAGATCCACGATCATGGCCAGCTCGCTGCGATTCTTGGGGCTGGCACGCAGCCAGGCGGCGGCGGCGCGGTCGGCCGCGGCCGTCTCGCCGCGCGGGGAGGTGCCCTTGATGGGTCGCGTCGTCAGGCGGCCGGAGCGCAGGCGCAGGAACGACTCGGGGCTGGCGCCGGCGATGGCGAAGTCCGGTTCCACGATCAGCGCCGAGTAGGGCGCCGGATCGGCCACTGCCAGGCGATCGGCGAACTCAAGCAAGCTGCCCTCGTACGCCCAGGCTTCCTGGCGGGTGAGATCGACCTGGTAGACATTCCCGGCCGCGATCTCGTCGCGAATGCGCTCGACCTTGCGCCGGTAGCTGGCCGGGCTGTCGCCGTCCCAGATCCTGTGAGCTCGAAACCGACCCGGGCGCAGCAGGCTCGGCCGCGCCTCGGCCGGGCATTCGGCCTCGCGACGACCTTCGTACAGAAGGCCTCGGACGCGGTCCCAGATTCGCACCCGCGCATACAGCGCCAGCTGGAGATGCGGCACGGCAAGAGGCTCGCGCGCCGGCCTCGCCGGGCTCCGAACCCCAGAGGGGTAGCCGTAGCCGATGAAGCCCAGCAGGTCCGGGCGTATCGGAGGGACGGATCCCGTGCGACGGAAACGAAGCCGCGGGAGGTTGGACTCGGTGAGCCGGACGAGCGGGTCCTGGGCGAGGATGGCCCAGCGCCCGCTACCGTGCAGCAGCGCGAAAGGCACGCCGGCCGGCAGCTCGGGCAGCCCGGTCGCGGGGTAGGCGGCAGGCCGGCAGGCCCAGATCTCAGAGACGTCCATGGGCCACGTTGCGAAGGATCAGGGAGCCTTGCTCGGTCAGGAACGAGTCGGGGTGGAACTGCAGACCCGACAGCGGCAGGCGCTTGTGCCGCAATCCCATGATCGTGCCGTCGTCGGCTCGGGCGCAGACGTCCATCTCGGCCGGTGGTTCGGTGACGCACAGGGAGTTGTAGCGGCCGGCCGTAAGCGGCGACGGAAGCCCTCCGAAGACCCCGCGCCCGTCGTGGATCACGGCAGAGGTCTTGCCGTGCATCGGCTCGGGGGCGGCGCCCACTCGCCCACCCAGGGCAACCGCGATGGCTTGCAGCCCCAGGCAGACGCCGAAGATAGGCCTTCGCCCTCCCAGGTCCCGGACGATCTCCAGGCAGACTCCCGTCTGCTCGGGCCGGCCTGGTCCCGGTGAGAGGACGATCAGGCTGGGCGACAGGGCCTCCACGGCGGCCAGATCGAGTTCGTCGCGGCCGCGAACCAGAACCTCCGCCCCGGCCTCACGGAGGCCGTGGACGACGTTGAAGGTGAACGAATCGAAGTTGTCGACGATCAGGATGGAGCCCACGCGCGCAAAGCTAGCACCCCGCCGGATCAGGCTGCCCGGGGGACGGGCCGGCTGCGGCTCGGGTACCATTCGCGGACGACCCGCTGCCCGGCGGTCGCAATCCCAGGCTGCGGCGCCATCTCGGCTTCGCTGGCCCCAGTCCGGCCCGCCCATGACTACCGAGAAACGACCCATCAGAGTCGCGATCCTCGGTGCCGGCACGGTCGGCGCGGAGGTGGCCCGCGGCTTCCTTCGCAATCCGGAGCGGCGCATCGGCCCGGCCGGCGGCCGGATGCTGGAGTTGGTCGCCATCGCCGACATGAACGTCCAGGGCGCCGTCGATCGCGGCATGCCCCGCGAGCTGCTCGCCCCCGACGCATTCGAAGCCATCCGGCGAGAGGACGTGGATGTCGTCGTCGAGCTGCTGGGCGGCGTCGAGACGCCCCGCGCCCTCATGGCCGAGGCGCTGGCGGCGAAGAAGCCCGTCGTGACCGCCAACAAGGCCGCCCTGGCCCATCACGGCCTGGAGCTGGAGGGAATCGCCCGCAAGAGCGGAGCGGCCCTTCGCTTCGAGGCGTCCGTCTGCGGCGGCACTCCCGTGCTGGATCCGATCGCCCGAGACCTGGCCGCCAACCGCATCCGCCGGGTTCGGGGCATCGTCAACGGCAGCACCAACTTCATCCTGACCGAGATGATGCAGGCCAGGCGCTCGTACGAGGAGGTGCTGGCCGCCGCCCAGGCCCAGGGCTACGCCGAGCGCGACCCCAGCAGCGACGTGGAGGGCCACGACGCCGCCAACAAGCTGGCCATCCTGACCCGCCTGTGCTTCGGCGCCTGGCCGGACATCGACTCGGTGGTCGCCTGTCCGCCGTCGGTTCGCGGCGACGGCAAGCCCGGCATAACCGGTGTCTCGGCCAGCGACATCGCCGGGGCGGTGGCGCTCGGTCTGGCCATTCGCCTGATCGCGACCGCAAGCACCCCCGGCACCGCCGAGCCGCACTTCGGCCTGGCCGGCTCGGTCATGACCTGCGCCGTCCCGGTGACGGCGCCGCTCGGGCGCACCGACGGCGTCATGAATCGCCTGGAGGTCGATGCGGATCCGGTGGGCCGGGTCTCGTTCGAGGGTCCCGGCGCCGGTGGACCCGCCACCAGCAGCGCCGTTCTGGCCGACCTCCTGGAAGTCGCCCGGACCGGTCTTTCGACCTGGGCGGATCTGCCACCGGCCGCGCCGGCGCTCGTCAGTCTGGCCGACGATCGGGCCACGATCCGCCGCCAGTGGTATGTCTGCCTGCCCGGCGTCCTGCCCGAAGAGATTCCCGGCCGCCTGGCCGAGGAAGTCGCCGGCCCGCCGCCGAGCGCCGTGCCGCGCCATCGCAGCCGCAGCTGGGCGGCCGTGCAGACTCGCCCGCTGCCGCTCGAGGAGGTGCGCGAGGCGGTGGAGCCGCTTCTCGCCGCCGACCGCGACGCGGCCATCTACCCGATACTGACCTCCTGATCGGAGACGCCCCGATGTCCGCTTCGTCCGCTTCGTCTGTGAACCTCTCCGCCGCCCCGGCCGCGCGCCTGGGCGCTCGCCCGCGCCTGCTGGACCGCTACCGCGACTTCCTGCCGATCACCCCGGCCACGCCGCTCATCACCCTGGGCGAGGGCAACACGCCGCTGGTACACCTCGAGCACATCGGCAAGCGCATCGGCCTGCCCAACCTGTACGCCAAGTACGAGGGCATGAACCCGACCGGTTCGTTCAAGGACCGGGGCATGGTGATGGCCATCTCCAAGGCCGTCGAAGAGGGCGCGAAGGCGGTCATCTGCGCCTCCACCGGCAATACTTCCGCTTCGGCGGCGGCCTACGGCGCGGTCGCCGGGCTGGAGGTCATCGTCGTCCTGCCCAAGGGCAAGATCGCCCTGGGCAAGCTGATCCAGGCCATGGCCGCCGGAGCGAAGGTCGTGGCCGTGGACGGCAACTTCGACGAGGCCCTGGAAGTGGTCCGCGAGATGGGCGAGCAGCGCGACCACCCGGTGACGATCGTGAACTCGATCAACCCCTACCGCATCGACGGCCAGACGACGGCCGCCTTCGAGGTCTGCGACGACCTGGGCCGGGCGCCGGACATCCTGGCGATCCCGGTCGGCAACGCCGGCAACATCACCGCCTACTGGGCCGGGTTCAGTCGATACGAGGCGGCCGGGCGCATCTCGGCCAGGCCGAAGATGTTCGGCTTCCAGGCCGCGGGCGCCGCCCCAATCGTGCTGGGCCACCCCGTCGAGAAGCCCGAGACGATCGCCACGGCCATCCGCATCGGCAACCCGGCCAGCTGGAAGCAGGCCGAGGCCGCGCGCGACGAGTCGGGCGGGCTGATCGAGACGGTCACCGACGACGAGATTCTGTCCACCTACCGCGAGCTATCGACGAAGCAGGGCGTCTTCTGCGAGCCCGCATCGGCGGCCAGCCTGGCGGGCATCGTGAAGCTGGCCGCGGCGGGGCGCGTTCCGCGCGACGCCACGGTGGTCTGCGTCCTGACCGGGCACGGCCTCAAGGACCCGGAGACTGCTCAGAAGTCCGCCGGCGGCGCCGAGTCGATCATCGATGCGCCGGCCACTACCGCCGGAGTGATGAAGTCCCTCGGCTGGTAGGCAGAGCGCGGTCGAACTCGTCGGTCATGACTCTCCGGCCCCCATCGCTTCCTTGATCAGCTTCATCAACTCCGGGTAGGTCTCGACCGCCGGGAACTGCGGGAACTCGGCCTTCACGCTGTCGGGGGCGCGGAAGAGGATGCCGGCGTTGGCTTCGGCCAGCATGGCGGTGTCGTTGAAGGAGTCGCCGCCGGCGATGACGTTGTAGTTCATCTGGCGGAAGGCCTTCACGGCCTCCCGCTTCTGCTCGCGGATGCGCAGCGCGTAGTCGACGATGCGGTCGTCCTGGACGACCAGGCGGTGGCACAGCAGGGTTGGCCGGCCGAGCTGGCGGAGCAGGGGAGTGGCGAACTGCTCGAACGTGTCGGACAGGATCACCACCTGCACGAACGAGCGCAGCTCGTCCAGTAACTCCTTCGCGCCGGGCAGTGGCGCCAGTGTGCCGATGACGCCCTGGATGTCCGAGAGCTTCAGCCCGTGCTCGTCCAGGATGGCCAGTCGCCCCCGCATGAGTTTGTCGTAGTCGGGCTCGTCGCGGGTGGTTCGGCGCAGTTCGGGGATGCCCGTCTTCTCGGACACGGCGATCCAGATCTCGGGCGTAAGCACGCCCTCCATGTCCAGGCAGACGATGGACTGCCTCATCAGTCCGACTCTTCCTCGTCTTCGAACTCGGGCAGGTCCGGCGTGCCGATCACTTCCGCCCAGGGGGCATAGAGCGTCTCGGCGTCCTCGGGCTCCAGGATGTCGGCCATGACCAGGGCCGCGACCGCGTCGGCCACGGCCGGCCCGGCCGGGCGGCGGACCTCGACGGCATCCCTCGGCGCCCCAAACGAGTAGTCGCGTCGAGTGTCGCCGCCTCGCGCGGCCATCCAGGCGAAGACCTCGTCCTGGGCCAGGCGAAGCTGCTCGCGCCACTTCGGATCCTCGTCTACCAGATCCTGCAGGCTGCGGTGAGCGACCTTGAGGTCCTCCTTCGGCTGCCCGCGCCAGGCCCCCACGAGCTCCGAGATCTCCATGGCGGTCAACTCGGCCAGCCTGGTCAGGAGCTCCAGGACGAGTTCCTCGTTCGGGCCGAACTCCTTCTCTTCCACGGCCTCGCCCTCGGCTTCCTCGGCCCGCTGAGCGTCCACCTTCCGCACGAAGGTCCGCACCGCCTCGGGAACCTCGCCCTCCCCCTCCGCTTCGTCCTCGTCCTCCTCGGCGTCCATCACCTCGCACCACGGGCCGTAGAGCGTGTCGAAGTCGATCTCCGCCAGTTCCGCCTCGAGAACCAGCGCGTCTGCGGCGTCGGTGGCCGCCTCGGCCACGATGGCATACACATCGGCCGGGCTATCCACGTCGAGTGCGTTGAGCCAGTCGGCCACGGCCCGCTCGGCGGCCTGCAGCTCGAGCTCCAGCTCGCCGCCGCGATAACGCCGGCCGATGACTGAGCGGGCGACCTTGCGATCCGCTTCGGGGACGGCCCAGAAGGCTTCCGCGATCGCCTCTGCCGTCTCGTCGTCCATCTCATTGAGCGAATCGAGCAGCGCCGCAACTGCCGCGCCGTTGGGTCCGTAGAGCGCCTCGGGGGACGAGCCGGTCAGCCCGAACTCCTCGGCCTGGCGCTGCAGTTCGGCCTGCAGTTCGGCCGCCCGGCGTGCCCGTTCCTCGGGATCGAGCTCCTCCTCGTCCTCCTCCTCGTCCTCGTCCTCGTCCTCGTCCTCGTATTCGTCGTCCTCGGCGTCCAGCTCGTCCGAATCCAGATCCAGCTCGTTCGGTTGCGTCTCGTCGTCGAGGCCCAGCTTGTTCGGCTCGGCCTCGTCGCTCAGTCGGTTGGCGGTTGGTTCGCGCTTGACCCGCCGGAACATCTTCCCTCCGCCGCTCTCTCGCTTAGTCGTCTTCGGGCGCCGGCTCGGGCAGGGGCGGCGCGCCGACCAGATTGAACCACGGCCCGTAGAGGATCTGCGCGGCCTCCCGGTCCAGCAGATCGCCCACGACCAGGGCCGCCAGGGCGTCCGCAAGGGCAGGGCCGGCCATGCGCCGCGTCACGCTCGAGCCGGTCTGGCCCAGGAAGCCGGCTGCCTCCTCCAGCCGCCCGCCGTTGAGCCATAGCGTGATCTGGCCCTGGGCGCGCTTGACCTGCTCGCGGCACTCCTCGTCCTCTTCGACGAGGCTGTGCAGCGCCTCGTGGGCCGCCTCCAGATCGTCCTTGGGAGTCTCCTGCCAGGCGCTCACCAGGCGCGTCACCTGCTCGGGCGTGAGCAGCCAGAGACGGTTGATGAAGTCCGTGACGGCGACGCTGGCGGGACCGAACTCGCCCTCCTCTTCTTCCTCTTCCTCCGCGCCCTCTTCCTCTCCGGGGCCTTCGATCTCCGCCAGTTCCTGCTCCACCCTGTAGGCGTCGGTTGCGTCCGTCCAGGGCTTCCAGAGCGCCTGGTAGAGATCCTCGTCCAGGTCCTCTTCGAGTATCAGGGCCGTGGCCGCGTCCAGCGCCGCCTCGCCGACCTGGGAGGCCGTCTTGCCCCAGTCTTTGGCCGCCCGGGTGAATTCGGGATACTCGGCGGCGACGGCCAGCCAGGCGCCCACCTCCTGGCGCGCCATGCCGACGTGGCGGGCCAGCTCCTCGTCCGTCTCGGTCAGCTTGCGAACGGCTTTGCGGGCCGCGTCGCGATCCGACTTGGGGGCTTCCCGCCACGCTTCGGCGATGGCCGTGCCGTCGGCCAGGCCGACTTCCTCAAGCCGGTCCAGGATGGCCAGGACGTCCGGGGCGTTGGGGCCGTACTGCCAGAGGTCGTTGCCGGCCAGGTAGTCCGCGGCCTGGCTCTCCAGATCCGCGTCGAGATCCTCGGGGGCGTCGGTCGCTTCCGCCTCGATCTCGTCTGTTTCCTTGTCCTGGTCGCGTCGTCCGAACATGAGTCCTCCGGCTGGCGCAGCGTCCACGCCGCGCCGGCGAATGTTCTCACAGGTGGTACCCGTTCGCGCGCGGAGACGCGCGGAGACGCGCGGAGACGCGCGGACCGTCGGCGCCGGCTTCGCCTCTGCCGTGACTGGTAGAATGCCCGCCATGTCCAAACCGCTCATTCTCCAGAAGTTCGGCGGCTCTTCGCTGGCCAATGCGGATCGAATCCGGCGCGTCGCAGCGCGGATCGCTCGCGAGAAGGCCACCGGCTGCGACGTGGTGGTCGTCGTTTCGGCGATGGGCGACACGACGGACGAGCTGCTGGCCCTGGCCGCGGCCATCACCGACGAGCCGGATCCGCGCGAACTGGACATGCTGCTCGCCACCGGCGAACACCAGAGCGCCACCCTGGTGGCCATGGCTCTGCACGCCCTGGGGCTGCCGGCCATTTCCCTGTCCGGCGCCCAAGCCGGCATCACCACCGACGGCAACTACGGCAAGGCCCGCATCGCCGGGGTGGATCCCCAGCGCATCCAGACCGAACTGGAAGCGGGCCGGGTCGTGATCGTGGCCGGCTTCCAGGGCGAGAGCGTCCACGACCCGCACCTTTCCGAAATCACCACCCTCGGCCGAGGCGGCTCGGACACGACCGCCGTGGCCCTGGCGGCGGCACTCGAAGCGGACCGCTGCCAGATCTTCACCGACGTCAGAGGCATCTACACGGCCGATCCGCGGCTGCAATCCGACGCCCGCCAGCTGCCGGTCATCTCCTACGAGGAGATGATGGAGTTGGCTCATCAGGGCGCCCAGGTCATGCAGGTCCGAGCCGTGGAGCTGGGCTGGGTGAACAACGTCGTCATCGAGGTGCTGAGCTCGTTCGAGGACGTGCCCGGCACGCTCATCAAGGAGGATCCGTTCGTGGAGCAGCGCAACAAAGTCCGCGGGCTGGCCCACGACCGAAACGTGGCCAAGGTAACCCTGGTCGAGGTCCCCGATCGCCCCGGCGTAGCCCATGCCGTCTTCTCGCCCCTGGCCGAGGCCGGCGTGAACGTCGACACGATCGTCCAGAACGTGGGCCATCACGGCACCACAGACCTGAGCTTCACCATCGGCCGCAGCGATCTGGCCAAGGCCAAGAGAATCCTCGAGCCGATCGTCCGGGAGCTGGGCTTCCGCGAGATGACGACCGACTCGGCGATGGCCAAGGTCTCGATCGTCGGAGCCGGCATCCAGAACGCCCCCGGCTACGCCTCGATGATGTTCGGGGCCCTGGCCGATGCCGGCGTCAACATCGAAATCATCTCTACTTCGGAGATCCGCATCACCTGCATGATCGCCGAGGACCAGGTCGAGACTGCCGTGCGGGCGCTGCACAAGGCCTTCGCCCTGGAAGAGCCGGAGCCGATCCTGGAAGGCGAAGCCGGGCCGGTCAAGTCGGGCGCGTGACCGGGGCGGCGTTCCTGTCGCGGCGCGAGCAGTTCGGGTCGATCGAGTCCACCAACGACGTCGTCCGTGACTGGCTGAGCGCCGGCACTCCAGAGGTCTGCCTGGCCGTGGCGGGGGAGCAGACCGCCGGTCGGGGCAGGTTCGATCGGGCGTGGGTGGCGCCGGAAGGGGCGGCCCTGCTGCTCTCGCTGGGCTTCCGCCCCGCCTACCTGGCCGCCGACCGTCTGTGGCGGCTCGCGGCCGCGGTGGCTCTGGCCATGGCCGATGCGGCCGAGGACGCGGCCGGGCTGCCTGCCGGCAGGCTCCGCCTGAAGTGGCCGAACGACATCGTGGTGGACGGCCCCGACGGTCTGCGCAAGCTGGCCGGGCTGCTGGGCGAAACCGAAGGCGGGGCCACGGCCGAGCCGCTGGCGGTGGTGGGCATCGGTACCAACGTCGACTGGCCGCGCGAGCGGTTCCCGGCCGAGCTGGCGGGCTCGATGACCAGCCTGAGCGAGGTGGCCGGCCGTTCGGTCGACGCCGGGACACTGCTGGAGGAGTTCCTGTTGCGCCTGGAGCCGCGGGTGCTGGCCCTGCGCGAGGGCCGCTTCGACGTCGCCGGCTGGCACGACCGGCAGGTCACCACGGGCCGCCTGGTTCGGCTCGAAGGGAGCGGCGGGGAGGCGGAGGAGGCGCTGGCGGTCGGCGTGGACGGGGTCAGCGGGGCGCTGATCGTGCGTAGTCCGGCGGGCGGGCCGGAGCGCGAGGTGCTCTCGGGTGAGATCGCCCGGGTCCGGCCGGCGGGTGTAACGACATGAGCCGGCCGGTGTTGAGAACTGCGCAGGAGAGCCCCCGAACCGCCCGTCTGGACCGCGACCGCGGTTTGGTGGAAGCGGCCCGGCGCGATCCGGCCTGTTTCGACGCCCTGTATCGGAAGTACTTGCCCCAGGTGTATAGCTTCGCCTTCTACGAGCTCCGCGACCACCACGCCGCCGAGGACGCCACGGAGCGTGTCTTCATGCAGGCCCTGGCCGCGCTGCCGGGCTTCGAGGAGCGAGCCGACTCGTTCGCCCCGCACCCCGGTTCCGCCGGCAACGAGGCCGAGGCCTCGACGTTCCGTGTCTGGCTCTTCCGAATCGCCCGCAACGTAGTCGCCAATGAGCGCCGCCGCGACCGCCGCCGCCCCGTGGCCCCGCTTGAGGAGGCCTTCGGTCTGGCCGCGGCTGGGGACGTGGCCGAGACGGCCGCCCTGCGCGAGGCCGGCAGCGCCGCCTGGCTGGCGGTGTCCCGGCTGCCGGAGGACCGCCGCCGGGCGGTCATCCTGCGCTTCGTGGACGAGATGTCCACGGCCGAGATCGCGGAGATCCTGGGCCGCTCCGAGGGCGCTGTTCGAGTACTGCTGCACAGGGCGCTGCGCTCGGTCGCGGCGGACCTGAGGGGAGGGCTCCACTGATGCTCGGCGCCGGGGCGCGCGACGCCCGCCGCACGGAGATCTACCTGGACGGCCTGATGGCGGCCGAGGAGCGCGGGGCGCTGGACGCCCCAATGGACCTGGACGTGGACCCGGCCGTGTTGTTCGCCGCCCGCCGCCTGAGGGCGGATCTGGTCCGGCCCCATCCATCGTTCCGCTTCGAGGAGGGCCTGGCCCGCCGCCTGGCCCTGGCCGCCTCGCCTTCCGCGATCCTGCGGCCGCTCGGGGAACCGGGCTGGGACGGCCCCACCGACCTGGGGCCCGGCGCCATTTCGCCGGTCGAGCCTAGAATGCACTCGCTGACGTCGAGGTCCGCTCGCCCGCTGATCGTGGGGGGAGTGGCTTCGGCAATTTCGATCGGGGCCGTCTACGTCGCCTGGCGATGGACGCGCGGCCCCGGCGGCCAGCGGGCCGGCGAGGCCACATCCGAGGCCGAGCGCGGCCACCCGTCTGGGAAACGCCGCCGGGTCCTCAACGGAATCTTCGGAGTGATGTCCTGATGCCGGTTCGACTGCCGTTCAGACCGCGCC
>CAZFLI010000057.1:0-11212 GCA_964519845.1 uncultured Anaerolineaceae bacterium
GTTCAAGGAGGCCGACTCACCGCCTGCCTTCTACTACGCTCCGGCGGTTGACGGGAGCCGGCCCGGCACCTACTACGTCAACACCTACGACCTGCCGTCGCGGACGTTCATGAATCTGGCCACGACGAGCTTCCATGAGGCGGTGCCGGGCCATCACTTCCAGATCGCCCTGCAGACCGAGATGGCTGCCCTCAGCGCCTTCCGCCGGATGGGGGCCCGAACGGCCGGCATGGCCTACGTGGAGGGGTGGGGCCTGTACTCCGAGCGCCTGGCCGACGAGATGGGCCTCTATCTCGACGACACCGAACGGTTCGGCATGCTCGATGGGCAAGCCTGGCGTGCTTGCCGATTGGTGGTGGACACGGGCATCCACGCCTTCCGCTGGACCCGCGAACGATCGATCGAGCAGCTGCGCGAGGCCGGTCTGTCCGAGACCGACGCGGTCATCGAGACCGACCGCTACGTGTGCCTGCCGGCCCAGGCCCTGACCTACAAGGTGGGCCAGCGCGAGATCGAGCGGTTGCGCCGGGAGGAAGCGGCCCGGCTGGGCTCGAGCTTCGACTTGCGGGCATTCCACGACGCCGTGCTGGGCCACGGCACGCTGCCCCTGGCGACTCTGGCCCGCGAACTGCCGGGCTGGCTGCGGGCCTAGCCTAGCCGGCCGTCTTGCGCGGTTGGCGCCTCCTTGACGAGCCGTCGCGGACGGCTTCGCGCAGCATCTCGGCCAGGGCAGCGTGGCCGCCCGCAACGGCCATGTCCACGGCGGTGCGACCGTCGTCGGCCGGGCGACTGGCGTCGGCGCCGCGCAACAGCAGCAGGCCCAGAGTAGCCTCGTCTCCGGTCTGGGCCGCGGCGTGGAGCGGCGTCCAGCCGCCCTGCTGGACGGCGTTGGCCGACGAGCCGAGAGCCAGCAGCAGGCCGGCCAGGTCGCGGTGGCGGCCGGCCACGGCGCTGTGCAGAGGCGTGACTCGCGAGGCGTTCTGGGCCACCGAATTGGGGTCGGCACCGCTCTCCAGCAGCATCCGGGCCACTTCCAGCTGGCCGAAGTAGGCCGCGAAGTGGAGGGCCGTGTAGCCGTCGTCGGCGTGATCCTCGATCTCCGAGCCCGACTCCAGGCGGTGACGCACGGCCGCGACATGGCCGGTGGCCGCGGCCTCGAAGATGGTCAGTCCATCCGGTCCGGCCCGCTCCGCAAGCTCTTCGGCCAGGCGGGCGTGTCCGGCATAAGCGGCCGTCATGACGGGCGAGCGGTTCTCCTCGTCCCGGGCCCCGAGCAAGCCGGCGTCGACGGCGAGGGCCGCCTCAACCGCCTTGCGGTCGCCGCTGCGAATGGCCTGGAAGAAGGCGGCCTTCCCGCGATCTCGTTCTGGCGATGCCAAGCAACACCTCCACCAGCCGGTCTATCTCGGCCGTCGTGTTGTAGTGAACGAGGCCTACTCTAACCAATCCGCCCGACCCCGCCAGGCCGAGGGCCCGGATCAACTCCCAGGCGTAGAAGTCGCCGTCCCAGACGGCGACGCCCTGCCCGCCCAACTCGGTCGCGACTTCGCGCGGCGTCCGGCCCGACATGGTGAAGCCGAAGGTCGGCACGCGCTCGTCGATGCGGCCGGGGTCGCCGATGCCGCGCAGCTTCAGGCCCGGCACATCGTTCAGGGCCATCAAGGCGCGCCGGGCCAGTACTCTCTCGGTGGCGTGGATCACGGCCATGGCTGCTCTGAGCCGGTCGCGGCGACGGACCGATCCCGCGTCCGGTCCGGTCGGGGTGGCGGCCGGCCCGCCGTACTTCTCGCCGAGCCATTCCAGGTAGGCGAACGTCCCGAGCAGGCCGGCCAGGGCTTCGCCCGGCAGAGTGCCCGACTCCCACCTGCCGGGGGGATTGTCGGGCGCGGGACGGACCTTGTAGGGCGACAGCCGCTCCAGCAGGTCGCCCCGGCCGTACAGCAGCCCCAGGTGCGGGCCGAAGAACTTGTAGGGTGAGCAGACGAGGAAGTCGGCCCCCAGAGCGGCGGCGTCGATGGCCAGGTGCGGCGCCGCGTGCACCGCATCGACGTAGGTCAGCGCGCCGGCGGATCGGGCCATGGCCACGATCCGTTCGATGGGGTTGATCGTGCCGACCGCATTGGAGGCCATGCCCACGGCCACGACCTTCGTCCGCCGGCTGATCGCCCGCGCCAGGCCGTCCATGTCCAGGGTGCAGTCCTCGGGCCGGATCTCCACCCAGCGAACGACTGCGCCGCGCTCCTCTTCGAGGGCCAGCCAGGGCGCCACGTTGGCATCGTGGTCGAGGCGAGTGACGACGATCTCGTCGCCGGCGGCGATCGTTCTCCCGATGGCCCGGCTGACCGCGAAGGTCAGGGTGGTCATGTTCTGGCCAAAGACGACCTCGTGCGGCTCCGCTCCCAGGAAATCGGCGGCCTCGGCGTGGGCTCTGGCCAGCAGCGCATCGCTCTCCTGGCTGGTGGCAAACGCGCCGTCGTGATTGGCGTTGCTGCGCCGCAGGTACTCCGCTGTGGCCTCGATCGCGGTCTGGGGCACCTGGGTCCCGCCGGGTCCGTCAAGGAAGACGTAGGAGCGTCCGCCCTGCGCGCGCTTGAGGGCCGGGAACCTGGCCCGGACGGCGGCCACGCCCATGGGCCCCAACGGAGCGGCTTCGAGGTCGGCGGGGGACGGGGGGCGCGGAGTCCGAGTTTTCGCAGGATCGGCCGGCACGGGCCCCTCCAATCGATCAGTGGCGGTTGCGCCCCCGATGTTACGCCGCCGCGATACCTGCGGCACCACGGACTTCGAACCGCCTCGCCCTGCCCGAGGGCTCCGGGCTGTTTCGGGGCGCAACTGCAGGCAATCCGTATCGAAGCCGTCCCGCCGCTGAGCGTTCCGAGAGGGTCGGTGGGGTTCCATGAGCCCCGCGAGAAAGGGTAGGACCGGCGTCCGTGCCCTCGCTTCGCGTCCCGGCACTTGACGAATGCTGAGTAAACTGCTAAACATTGATTGTTCCGCTATGCGGAACTCACGTTGAAGCGAATTAGGGCGCTCCGGAAGTGCCGACGCTGGGCGCTGCGGGGGTAGCCGGTCGGCTGGAGGTATGAGAAGTGGTGCTCGACGGGAACGCGGTTCGGTCGGTAGACCGCGCCGCCTCGCTCTTGATCGCCCTGGGTGAGGCGGAGGGCGAAGCCGGCGTGACCGAGCTTGCCCGGCGCCTCGGTCTTCACAAGTCGACGGCCTCGCGCCTGCTGGCGACGCTGCAGAGGCGCGGCCTCGTCGAGCAGGACGATGATTCAGGCAAGTACCGCCTCGGCCTGGCGGTTGTCCGCCTCGGCGGTCATGCCGAGAGGACGCTCGACCTCCGCTCGATCGCCATGCCGCAGCTGGAAGGCCTGGCCCGTGCCGTCAAGGAGACGACGACGCTGGAGGTGCTCGAGGAGGACGCCGTGCTGGTGGTCGCCTACTCGGACGCCTCGGGCAACGGTCGCGACCGCTCCGGCCGCAGCCTGCCTCTGCATGCCACCGCCCCCGGCAAGGTGCTCCTGGCCAGTCAGCCGGAGCGGGAAGTCATCCGCCTCTCCAAGGTGGGCTTCACGCCGTACACCTCGCACACCATCGTTCGAGTCGATCTGCTGCTCGAGGAGTTGGCCCGCGTTCGCAAGCGTGGCTTCGCCACCGCCTTCGGCGAGTTCGAGCCGACGGTCAATGCCGTGGCCGTCCCCGTCTACGACCAGCGTTCGGACGTGGTCGCCGCGCTCGAGGTGCGAGCCTCCGGCGGGCGCATCCCGCCCGGGCGCATCCCTGAACTGGCGGAGCGTGCCCGGGATGCCGCGGCCGCCATCACTGCCGGCATCGGCGGAGTCATCGCCGGCGCCTAGCCTCAATCCAAACACGGTCTCCAGCGCGGCCCCTCGGTCCCCCTCCCGAGGGGCCGCTGCTGTGCGGGCGACCCGGTCGGGCGGGTAGGCTAGGGGCATGCACATACTCGACATTCTCGACCCCACCTTCATCCTGCCCAACGGCGAGCGCCTCGACCTGGGCCCGGCCATCGAGATCGGGGTGGCCGTCTTGGCCATCATGGCCGCCGGCTGGCTCCTGGTCAGACTGACGCGCGCGTTCGTGCACCGCGTTCTCGGCACTCTGCTGGAGCGCGCCAACGGGGGCGGCGAGACGGTCGCGGAGCTCACCGAGGCCGAGATCGAGCGGCGCAAGGAGACCATCGAGAGCCTGCTCGTCAACGTGATGCGCTTCTTCGTCTTCGTCATCGCCGGGCTGATGATCCTGGAGCGGGCCTTCAGCATCGACATCGGGCCGGCCATCGCTGGTCTCGGCGTGGCCGGCATCGCCGTGGGCCTGGGAACCCAGAGCCTGGTCCACGACTACCTCAACGGCGCGCTGATCACGATCGAGAACCAGTACTCGATCGGCGACGTCGTCAACATCGCCGGTACCGGCGGCATGGTGGAGGACTTCACCCTGCGCCGGACGACGCTGCGGGACCTCAGCGGCACGGTTCACACCATCCCCAACGGCCAGATCACGGTCGTCTCGAACATGACCCGGGCCTGGTCGCGGGTCAATGAAGAGGTCCAGGTGGCCTACGGCACCAATATCGATCAGGTGCGCGAGGTGATCGACCGGGTGGGCCAGGAGATGGCGGCGGACCCGGTGCTGGGCGAGCAGATCGTCGAGGCGCCCCACGTCGAGCGGATCAAGGAGCTGGGCGATAGGGGCATCACTCTGCTCATCCTGGGCAAGGTTCGCCCGGCCACCCAGTGGTCTACCTCGGGCGAGCTGCGCCGGAGGTTGCTGACTGCCTTCGATGAGAACGGCATCGAGATGCCGACCGGCGTTCTGCTCACGTGGTCCGGTCAGGATCTCTCGGGGGCGGATCCGGGCGCCCCGAAGAAGGGTGGTGCGTCTTCAAGGAAGCCGGCCGGGCGGGGCTAGGAGGCTCGGACCGACGGGTTGGTGTTGCGGCCCCCGCCGAAGAGGCCCATGAAGCTGCTGCCGGTCTTGGCCTGACCCGGATCCCGGGTGGCAAGCATGCGGTCGGTCAGGGCCTCGATGTCGTCGATCACCTTCTCCTTGGGGAAGCGCTCGACGGCTGAGCGACCCTCGTTGGCGGCTCGGACGAAGAGCATCCCGGCCGACCGGATTTCCGCCAGGGCGGGCATGCCGACGGTGCGCTCCATGTCGGACACGGCCACGCCGCTGTTGGCGCGGTTGACGACCATCGCCAGGCGATCGCGGATGTCCAACTCGACGGCGACCTCGCGCAGCTGGACCGCGGCCCGGATGGCCGGCACGTCCGGCGTGACGGGAACGAGGATCTTGTCCGCCCGCTCGAAGATGACCTGGTTGAGCGGCCCGTAGTCCGGATGCATGTCCACGATGACCCAGTCGAAGATGCGGCGGGCGGCCGTGATGGCCTCCGCAACGCGCTTGGGCTCAAGGATCTCGGTATGAAGAGGAGACTCGGCCATCACCAGCACCGAGACGCCGTTGAGGTGCGGCGTGGCGATCTCGGCGAACGATTCGGCGATGCCGGTGTTGAGGTCCTCAGTCCAGGCATCGGCCACGGTGCGCATGCTCTCCATGCCCAGCGACGATGCCACGTGGCCGGTGACCGTGTCGCAGTCCACCAGCAGAACGCGCTGGTTCTTGCGCGTCTGCAGCATGGCGGCGATGTTGACGGCGATCGTGGTCTTGCCGACACCGCCCTTGGGATTGAAGACGATGACGATCTGGCCGAGGCGCGAGTCGGTGGCGGCGTCCGGTGAGCCGGACGTGGTGACGGCCGACTCGTACATGCCGCCGCCGCCGCCGCCGATGGCCTCGGTTCCCACCTCGGCCCGGATCAGCATGGCTTCGACGCGCCAGCGCAGCGACTCGGCGGAGTAGGGCCGGGTGAAGTACTCGTCGTGGACCTGCCCACGCCCGCCCATGCCCATGCGATCCAGCGCCCGGGCGGCCACCACCATCAGGCACGGGATGGCGCGGTCTTCGTCGTGCAGGAGCGCGTACATCTCGAGCGTCTTGTCGAAGTCGTACTCGCCGTCGAGGATGGCGACCCCGATGTCGCGGCGCTGGTTCAGCAGCGTCTCCAGGGCCTCGGGCGATTCGATCTCGATCGTCTCGTAGCCAGCCTCCAGCAGCTGCTCGCTGACGGCAGCGAGCTCTGCGGGCGGCAGAGATATTGCTACGGATGGCCGAGACACGGTGACGGAATCTCCCTGGGGTACGCGAACCCGCCTAGTCTAGCCTTCTGCTTCAGGATCGTGTGCGGAAACGTTGAGCACGCCTTCGCGCTCGTTGACCACCCTGGCCTGGAACGCGGGCAGGGTGGGAATGAGCGAGTCGAGCGCGGTTTCTGGAGTATGGCCGACGGTGAAGATGAATTCGCCGTCCGGTCCCGACGAGACGCCGACGTTCTTGACGCCGGGCAGGCGCCCGAGCTGGCGCTTGAACTGGGCGATGCTGGCGACGCTCACCAGGCCCACGACGACCACCTGGGTCGATTCGGTGCCCGCTGCTGCAGCGGCCTTGCTGCTGGCTGCCGAGGCGCGTCCCTTGGCCGGTTCTTCCTCCGCCGCCGCGGCGGGAGCGGTGCTCTCCGGAGGAGGCGCCGCCCCTTCGCCCTCGCCGGGCTGGCGCATGATCTGCTCGCGGCGAGCGCGAAGGTCCGTGGAGAGAGGCGTCTGCTCGGACTCCTCGAAGGACGGGGGATCGGGCATCTGGGCGGCCATGCTGGCGAAGATGGTGGGGTCGGCCTCGCCCAGCAGGCTCTCGAAGAAGTGGGCCACTTCCTCCTCGAAACCCGTGACGCGCTTCTCGACCCGCCCGATCTCCAGCTCGATGGCGGAGTTGTATTCCTGCAGCTCCTGCTCGAGGAGCTCGCGGCGGCGGGCTATGCGCTGCTCCGTCTCGACTCGAATGCGCTCGACCTCGGCCTTGGACCAGTCGCGGATGGCGCTGACGTCGGCCTCGGCCGCCTTGCGCAGCGAGGCCGCTTCGTCGTCCGTGCGGGCATGCAGCTGCTCCGTGTACACCTTGGCGTCGGCGTGGCACTGATCGATGGTGGCCTGGCGCGCGGATTCAGCTGTCGCTCGCATTGCCTGCGTCAGGTCCGCCATGAACCGGTTCGGCTGACGCGGGGCCGTGTCGTTCACGCTCATCTCCCCGTGAAAGTGACTCGCTTACTTGGATATTCCGAGGCGATCGGCATCCTGTCTACCCACCAAGCCTCGATCTCGGACGTCGACGGCCTGCGGCTCCTAGGGAGCACCGCACATTATGGCCTGTTGGCGGCCCCGGAATCGAGAGTATGTTCCTTGTGGGAATCATGGGGCCCACTGGTGCTGCCGGGCACCCCTCAAGAGGTACCAGGACCGAACGACAATCCGTACCTCCGTGGCGAGGCGCTCGAAGGGCCCTGGAATCAGGTTCGGCGGGGTGAAATGCAGTCTGGGCACCGCCCGACCGGGGTTGGCTCCCCCCGCTGAGGGCCCAGGCCGGCTGGCATCGTACTACCGATCAGGTAGCCGGATCGGAGCCGCCCGCCCTCCCGGGAGGGCGCTTGCCGGCCTTCTCGGCCCAGGCTGCCAGGACCGTGTCTTTGTGCGGGCGGATGCGGCAGTGCTCGTCGCGGTTGCCGGCCTCGTCGCAGTAGCCCAGCGGCACGCACTTGGGCACCAGGAACCCACCCAGGAAGGGGCTGACGGCGAAGACCTCGTGGCGTATCTGCTTGAACAGCCGCCGGATCTCCCACTGGGCCATGGTGCACAGCCGCAGCCCGGACATGTGGATCAACTCGCGCAGGTTGGCGGTCATGACCAGATTGGTGCGGGTGGCGTTGGGGAAGACGAAGCGGGCATCCTCGCTCGGTATGCCGGCCTCCGCCAGCGCCGAATACAGCTGGAGCGCACCTTCGACCTGGGCGTCGTAGCGGGCCAGCAACGCCGGGTCGGCGGCGATAGTGGGCGGCGTCATCGTGGAAGCGCCCTTCTTGTAGGTCACGTAACGCTGGCTCTGCTGGTCGAACGAGACGCCGGCCCGATGGCGGACCAGCTGGTGGCTGAGCGTTCGGCTGACGCCGGTGATGGCGAAGGTGAAGACCACGTGCTCGATGGTAGAGCCGTGTCCGGACTCGATCACCCGCTCGATCAACTCGCGCTGCTTGTCCGACTCGATCCGGCCGTCCACGGCGCGTTCGAAGATGTCGTCCGGCGCCAGCTCCGAGTAACAGGTCCGGCAGGCGGTGTAGATGAGCGGGACGTAGTAGCGCTCGGCAATCTCGCGGTTGGGGAAGATGAGCCTGGCTCGCATGCCGAGGTCGCGGTTGCCGGGCCTGCCGGAGGCGCTGGGTGGGCGGGGATCGCGGGCTTCGTCCGTCACCGGCTCAGGATAGCGAGTCGGGGTGTCGAACGGCCGGCCGGGGGCGGCGGTCGCGGCCGGCGGGCTTTCGGCGGCCTGTCTGCCGTCACCGACTGATATGCCAGTATATAGCCGCAAACGGCTACTACCGGGTCTGATAGCCATTGACGGCTATTACCCTCGATGGTAGCCTTCGGCCATGGAGGAGACCCGGGCGCTGGTTCTGTTCGGGGACGTCGTGCGCTCCAGCCGGGATCGCGTCGAGAGCGCCGCCTGGCTGCGGGACCTGGTGGCCACTCTGGACGAAGCCTACGGCGACCTGCGCCTGGCCCCGTTCGATTTCACTCAGGGGGACGAACTGCAGGGCTTGCTGGCGGCCGAGGCGGACCCGCTTACGGCCGTCCTGCGGGCGGCCCTGGGCAGCCGGACGCGGCAGGTGCGCTGGGTCTGCGTCTGGGGTGCCGTAGACAGCGGAGAGGGTCCGGCCACGCAGCGCACCGGGCAGGCCTTCCTGACGGCACGGGAGACCATCGCGGAGGCCCGCTCGGCGCGGGAGCGGCTCGTCATCCTGACCGGCAATCCCGGCGCCGACGCCTTGCTGGCCGGCATGACTCCGGCCCTGGTCGACCTGCTCGACGGCCTGACCGACCACCAGCGCGTCGTGGCCGGCCTGGCCCTTCTCGAAGGTCTGCGTCAGGCCGATGTGGCCGAACGGCTGGGCATACGCCGGGCGACGACCTCGGTGGCCTTCGCCCGGGCCAGGGTCAACTCGATCGGCCGGCTGTCGGGGGCCATTCGCAAGACGTGCGAGGCGGCCTCGGCCGCTGCCGCCGCCGATGCCGCATCCATCTCGTAGGTTCGCAAGGGGGACCGCATGCACGATCCTGTTCTGCTGATTGGCTACATGGCAGCGGTGGGCCTGACCGCCGCGTTCCTGATCGGCCCGGTCTCGACCGGTCCGGGCGGGCGCGGAATCACGGCCCTGCGCTGGCCGGCGGTCCGCGTCGTCGCAAGCGCGGTGCTGATGCTGCCGGCTCCGGCGCTCTACGGCCTGCCGGGCCTCGCGGCTCTGGCCCTGGTCGCCCTGGCGCCGGCCGCCACGGCCGTCGTTCGGTGGGCCTGGTCGGGAAGACGGGCAGGCGACGGCCTGGAGTGGACGCCGTTGCCGGCAGTGTGGGTGGTTCTGGAGCAGGCCGTCCCGGCGGTCTTGATCGTGCTGGCCTGGCTGGCCTTGCGGGAGGCACCGCTCGAGCGCTGGTTCCTGGACCTCACCAGCCCACATCCGGGCCTCACCGACTCGGCCGTCTTCTGGGCGACGCTGGCCTCCGTCGGCTGGGCGCTGCTGGTCGCCAACACGGTCGTGGCCAGCTGCCTCGTGTCGCTCCTGCTTCCGCCCGACGATGCGCCGGGCGACGCGCCCGGGGGGCCGAAGTCGCGACCCGGCTACACAGTCCGGCTCGGCCCACTATCGGGCCGCATCGAGCCGGATACGGCGGGGCCCCATCGGGCTCTGGACGCGGTGGGAGCAACGGTCGGGGGCCTGGAGAGGTTGCTGGTAGTCGTCCTGATCATCGGCCGGGCGGAGGTTGGGATCGGCCTGGTGGTGGCGGCCAAGACGCTGGCTCGCTTCAAGCAACTCGACGAGCGACATTTTGCCGAGCGCTACCTCATCGGCACGCTGGCCAGCATCGCCATCGCCGTGGCCACCGCCCTGCTGGCGAGGTACGCCCTGACCGGCTCCTAGCCGATCACGCCGGCCAGGCGCAAGCACAGCGCGCCGACGCCGGCGATCGCCCACGAGACCCAGAGCAGGGCGATCAGCGCCGGCACGCGGTTCTCGATCAGGCGGCGGGTGGGGCTGAAGCGCTCTATCAATCGGTCCAGGCCGGTCTCGTCGAGGCCCTCCGGCGAAAGCGCCAGGGCCGTCAGCTCGTCCGTGTCGGAGTAGGCGCGCGATCGCTGCAGCAGCTTGAAGCGGGTGAAGACGCGCCGCTCGGGGGGCAGCTCACGCTCGGCCCGGACGATCTCGCGGTGCCAGAAGCGCACGTCGTCGCCAAGGTTGACGGCCGCCCGGCGCATCCGCATGAGGAGCAGCAGGCTGCCGCCCGCGTCCACCAGGAGCAGCGTCGCCGTGACCCAGGCCAGGCTGACCTCGAGCGTCAGGATCGAGATCAGCAGCCCGCCGGCCAGGCCCAGCAGGATCACCTCCATGACCAGGTACAGGCTGCGGAAGCCGTGCAGCCAGGAGTCGCGCCACTGGGCGCCGGCAAGCATGAAGCCCAGCTGGGGAGCCGCAGCGTGGGTGCCGCCCAGGCCCTCGAGACGGTGCTCGAGGTCAGTCCGCTCTCCGGCGGCGGGAGCGGTTCGGGCTGGAGGGGTGCGGGACATCGTTGCCCTTTCGTGCGAGACGGCGCGTTCGGCTGCGCCGGCGAATGATCGGCCGACGGACCAACCGGCGCAAGAGGCGCGCGCCGGCGGCGACAAGTGTAGGCTGGACCGACCGGCGGCCCGCGCCGGCCACGAGGAGGAGATGCAGATGGCCGGATCAGCCAGGCCCGTCACGGTCCAGTACTTCTACAAGATCCGCTGGGGCTTTCTGGACGAGTGGCTGGAGCTGTTCACGCGCAACCACTGGCCGCTGCTGCGAGAGGGACTTCAGGCGGGCCGCTACCTGGACGTCCGCGCCTACAAGCCGCGCTTCCACGGCGACGGCCGCGCCGACTGGAACTTCCTGGTCACGATCACCTACCGCGACTGGGCGGCCATGGAGGAGCACACGGATCCGGCCGTCGTCGCCCGCCTCTACCCGGACGCCGAGAAGCTCCGCCGCGAGGAGCAGCGCCGCTTCGAGCTG
>CAZFLI010000058.1:0-8607 GCA_964519845.1 uncultured Anaerolineaceae bacterium
TCGCAGACGCTGGCCCGCATCGTGGGCTACAGCGTCCAGGTCGAGTTCGTGGTCAAGCCGGCGGCTGGGAGCGACGCGGGTACCCAGGCGGGCGCAGCAGCCCCGGCCGCCCCTTCGCGCGCCCCCGTCAGGGTCGAACCGACGCGCGTGGGCGCACCCGACGGCGCCTCGTCGAACCTGAACCCCCGCTACACCTTCGCCAACTTCATCGTCGGCTCGGCCAACCGCCTGGCCCATGCCGCCAGCCTGTCGGTCGCCGAACGCCCCGGCCACGCCTACAACCCGCTCTTCCTGTACGGCGGAGTAGGCCTGGGCAAGACGCACCTGATGCACGCCGTGGGCAACGCCGTCATCGCCCGCTTCCCGCGCAAGCGCGTCGTCTACGCCACCAGCGAGAAGTTCACCAACGAGTTCATTACCAGCATCCAGCAGGGCAAGATCGACGAATTCCGGAACCGCTACCGCCGGATAGACCTTCTCCTGATCGACGACATCCAGTTCATCGCGGACAAGGAGCGGACCCAGGAGGAGTTCTTCCACACCTTCAACACGATCCACGAGGACGGCAAGCAGATCGTCCTTTCGTCCGACCGGCCGCCCAAAGCCATCCTGACCCTCGAGGAGCGCTTGCGCAGCCGGTTCGAATGGGGCCTGATCGCGGACCTGACCGCCCCTGACCTGGAGACGCGGATCGCCATCCTTCGGGCCAAGGCGGAGGAGCAAGCCGTCCCGGTCAGTTCGGACGTGCTGGAGTTCATCGCCCGCAAGGTGGTCAGCAACATCCGCGAGCTGGAGGGCGCCCTCAACCGCATCGTGGCCTACTCCAGCATGGGCGCCGTCCCCATCACCATCGAGCTGGCCCAGGCGGTCCTGTCGAACGTTCTCTACAACCCCAAGAAGCGCCAGGTGACGCCCGAGCGGATCACGCGCGCGGTGTCGGACTACTACGGCGTCCACATCGACGCCCTCAAGGGGCAGAAGCGGGACAGGGCGATCGTCGTGCCGCGCCAGATCGCGATGTTCCTGATGCGCGAGGAGACGGACGTCTCGCTGCTGCGGATCGGCGCCGAGCTGGGCGGCCGGGACCACTCCACGGTCCTGCACGCCTGCGACAAGATCAACCGCGAAATCGGCGTCAACGACGAGTTGCGGCGGGAGCTGGCGGCAGTCCGCGAACTCATCTACGCCGACTGACTCGAGCGCCCCGACGGGCCCCCGGCTACGCATTTCGCGCCAGATTCCGTGGATAACCGGCCTCTGGCGGTGGAAAACAGGAGGCGGGTGTGGACAAGATGGACCCGATTCGGTGCCCCCAGCTGCCCCCGCCGGGCCGATACGACCCCGGCGGGTAGCTCGAGAGGGACTGAATCCTGGCTCTTCCACGCTGACGCGGCGCAGAATCCCCAGCTCTCTGCCAGGTTTCCACGCCAGAAGCCGTCTCCTCCACCGAGCCGGCGAGCGTGGCCACGTAGCAGAGTCCACATCATCCACACCATGATGACGGTGATGACGGAGTGAGAAGATAGATAGACAATCCACCCAGATAGTCCGTTGGCTCGTGGATCATTCTCGACCGTAGGGGAGTGCAGCCCAGTGAAGCTCGTGGTGACACAGGAGAACCTGGCTCGGGGCCTCCAAATCGTCAGCCGTGCCGTATCGGCCCGTAGCACCCTGCCGGTCCTGAACAACGTGCTGTTGCGAACCGAGGATGGGGGCCTGAAGCTCACGGCCACCAATCTCGAGATCGGTATGACCTGCTGGGTTGCCGGCAAGATCGAAGACGACGGGGCCGTGACCGTGCCCGCCCGGCTTCTGACCGACCTCGTCGCTGGAATGCCGGCCAACGAGAACGTGGTCTTGGAGCTGCAGGCGCAGGGAACGCTGGCCATCAAGGCCGGGCGATTCGAGACGCACGTGAAAGGCATCGACGCCGAGGAGTTCCCGGCTATCCCGACAGCCGGCGACAAGCCAACCACCAGGATTGCCCAGGCCGCTCTGCGTGAGGCGCTGGGGCAGGTGACATTCGCCGCCGCTTCGGACGAAGCCCGGCCTATTCTTCAGGGCGTGCTGGCACGCTTCGACGGCAAGTCGCTGACGCTGGCCGCAGCCGACAACTTCCGCATCGCCGTGAAGACGATCGAGATGCTCGACCCCGTCGAGGAGTCCAGCATCGTGGTCCCCGCCCGCTCCCTCAACGAACTGATGCGGGTGCTCACGGACACGGACGACCCGATCGACATCAGCCTGTCGCAGGCCCGTAACCAGATCCTCTTCCATCTCGAGGGGATCGACATCGTGAGTCGGCTGATCGACGGCCAGTTCCCCAACTACCAGCAGATCCTGCCCAAGGGCCACACCACCATGGCGACGGTCGACCGCGACCAGCTGCTCAAAGCCGTCAAGCTGGCCAGCTTGATCGCCAGCTCGTCGGCCAACATCGTCAAGCTCGAGGTAGGCAAGGAAGCCGCGACGGGCCTGACCGTGAGTGCGGCCGCCGACATCGGCGACAATCGCAGCGACGTCGAGGCCACCGTGGAGGGCGACGGTACGACGATCGCCTTCAACGCCCGCTACCTGGTCGACGTTCTGCAGAACGTCCAGGCCGATCAGTTCGCTATCGAGCTCAACGGCCCGCTCTCCCCCGGGGTCTTGAGGCCGGTCGGCGATGCCCAGTACGTGCACGTCGTAATGCCCGTAAAGACGACCTCATAGGGACGGCGATCTGCCGCTTCGCTCCGCGGCCGGCGGTCAGGAGATAATGAGACAGCCGCTGGTTCTGAGGTCTCTGTCGCTGTCGAATCTGCGCGCCTACGCGGCCCTCGAGCTTGACCTGGAGCCCGGACCGCAACTCGTCTGGGGGGCCAACGCGGCCGGCAAGACAACCCTTATCGAAGCCGTCGTCCTGCTGGCAACCGGGCGCTCCCACCGCACCGGCGCCGATGGCGAGCTCATCCGCTGGGGCGCCGACTTCGTCCGAGTGGAGGGGGTGGTAGTCGAGGCCGCGGGGCGCTCCGGGGAGACTCCCACGCCGGAGCCGGAGGGCACCCGGCTGGAGGTCTCGCTCCAGCACGGCGGCCGCAAGAAGGTCGCCGTCAACGGCGTCGCTCGACGTCCGTCGGCGCTGGCCGACAGCCTGCGGACCGTCCTCTTCGCCCCCGAGGAGATGCTGCTGGTCGTGGGCGCGCCGTCGGCGCGGAGGGCACAACTCGACGGGCTGGCGGCGCCCCACAGTCGAACCTACGCCTCCAGCCTGAGCACGTACTCGCGCGCCCTGTCCCAGCGCAACTCGCTGCTGCGCCAGATCCGCGAGGATGGGGCCGACCGCGCCCAGCTGGCGTACTGGACGGAGCCCCTCCTGGAGGCCGGCTCGGCAGTCGTCGAGGCGCGCCTGCGGCTGCTGGAGATCCTGGCCGCGCCGCTGGCGGCGGCCCATCGGGAGATCGCCCCGGAGGAGGATGAGCTGACGCTCGAGTACGCCACCAACGCGCCGGCCGGACGGGGCGAGTCGGCCCGCGCCGCGCTGGCGCGGCGGCTGGCGGAGACCGCCGAGAAGGAGATCTGGAACGGCACGACGCTCGTCGGCCCCCATCGCGACGACCTGGTCTTCCGCCTGGGCGGGCGCGATCTCAGCACCTTCGCCTCCCGCGGCCAGCAGCGCACCGCCATCCTGGCGCTCAAGCTGGCCGAGCTGGACCTGCTGACCGGGCTTGACGGACGGGCCCCGCTGTTGCTGCTGGACGACGTCTTCAGCGAGCTCGACCCGCTCCGCCGCGGCCACCTCGTGCGGCGCATCGCGGAGCTGCCCCAGACCCTGGTGACCACGACTGCCCCGGAGGATCTCGATCCGGACCTGCGGCGCCGGGCCCGCGGCTGGCACGTCGTGGCGGGGGCTGCTGGGGCGCGGCTCGAGGCTTCCGCCGGATGAGCCCGCGCCGCCCCGTCCGTCCCCTGCCTCCGGGCGACGACTCTGCCGACGACTCTGCCGACTCCGCCGGCCTCGGTCGCCGGGGCCGTCCCACCGGCATGGAGCGACTGGGCGAGCTCCTGCCGTCGACTGCCCGGCGGCTGGGTCTGGACGAGCAGCTCGAGCTGTCGACGGCCATGCGGGCCTGGGAGCTGCTCATCGCCGAGCACGTCCCGCAGGCTGTCGGATCCTGTCGCCTGACGGTCTTCAGCCGGGGCGTGGTGACGGTTGTGGCGGACCAGCCTATCGTGGCCCAGGAGCTCCGGCTCCGCTCGGCCGAGCTGACCGCCGCCCTGCGGTCGGCCCTGCGCGCCCCCGTCCGTGAGCTTCGTGTCCTCGTTGGGCACGTATAATCGCCGTCTGCCGACTCCCGGGCAGGTTCAACTCCGCCGCTAGCAGACGTCATGGCCGTCCGTCTCCAAATGAATCTCGGCATCGTGGCCGAGTCACAGAGACCCGCCGACTCTCCCGATTCGGTCCTGGTAGTGCAACCGAGCATCGGGGCGACCAGCCGTACCAAGGGCAACCTCTACCTGGTAGTCACCGGCGAAGGGAGCGGCGATCTCAGGGCCGCCACGAATATGGTCGCGGAGCGAGTCCGGCACGAGTACTACTACGACGAATCGGCCGGCATCGCCGTCTGCCTCAAGAAGGCTCTCCGAGCCGCCAACCGCGAGTTGCGCGCCACCGAGCAGCTGATCCCCGTGCCCGGTCAGGGCGGCCCCATCGGCGTTGCCCTGGCGGTCGTGCGCGGCGGTGAGCTATACGTGGCGGCCACCGGCCCGGCCGAGGCCTACCTGATCCGCGACGCGCGGCTGCTGACCCTGCCCGAGCCCAACCGCCGCAGCGGCCTGCCGACTGAGGAGTTCACCGATCCGGAGATCTGGCGCGGCGACATCGTGGCCGGCGACTGCCTGATCTTGATCGCGCCCAACGCGACGCGCCGTATCGGGCTGGCCCCCATCCAGGACGCCGTCCTGCGCCTCCATCCTCAGGTCGCGATCGACCAGATCCACCGCCAGCTCACCGGCGGCGGCATCGGCGTGGCCGGCGGCGAGGGCATGCTCGCTCTCGAGGCGACCGAGATCTCGGTCACCCAGAAGGTCCAGCCGCTCAAGCCGGTCTGGCCGAGCGACTCGCTGGCGGGAGCACCCGAGCGGTCCCCGATCCCCCTCGCGGATACCGTCGCCGAAGGAGTCGGCGTCGTCCAGCTGACCGCCCGGCAGGTGCAGCGAACGGCGGACGGAATGCTCCGCCACAGCGTCGCCGGGCTTTTCGAGCACATGCCGCGCCGGCCGGTCCAGCGCGTTCGAGTCACCCCGATCGCCGTCCAGCGGGAGCGACAGCGACGGGTCGCGAGCGCCATCGTCGGCACACTGATGGTTCTGGCGGTGGTGGGCACCTCCCTGTGGTACCTCGCCGGGACGAGGCGCGAGCTGAGCCCCGATACGCAGCAGCGCGCCCAGACCGCCTACTTTGCCGCCCAAAGCGACCTGTTTGCCGTCTGGGGCCAGAGCCGCGACCTGCTGACGAGCGACCCGCGGCGCGCCGTCGCCTACCTCACGGACGCCTACACCAATCTGAAGATCGCGGAGCAGAACGGCTACGACCCGGCCGCGCTCTCCGCGCTCCGCGCCGAGGTCGTGGGCGGCCTGAATCGCTACTACCACGTCAACGTCGGCCAACCCGAGGTCGTCCTGGCGTTCGGCTCGGACCACCTCGACTCACTGGTGCTCGGGCCCGACGGCGGCGCCTACGTCATCGACGGCACTACCGAGACGGTCTTCCGCGTCGACCTGGTCAACCGCAACAAGCGCGCAGTGGCGGTCAAGGGCCAGCCTATGGGCCCCGACCTGTACGTGGGGACACCGCGGCTGCTGGCCGCCGGCGGCCCCGACGTGCTGATGCTCGACAACACCAACACGCTGTGGCGCTGGCGGCCGGCAGCCGGTGCCGCCAATGGGGATGGCCTGCTGATCAAGATCAACATCGACGACTCGGGAACCTGGGGCGCCGGGGTGCGGGCCATGGCCACGTTCCTGCGGAACGCGAGCACGGGGCAGTACTCCTTGTACGTCGTCGTGCCTTCCGCCGGCCAGGTGCTCCACTACCAGCCTTCGGCCGACGGCACGGGCTACTACGCGCAGGCGCGCTCGAACTACCTGAACGGCGATGGCCACTCGGTCGCGCAGGTGGACGACATGTACATCGACGGCAGCGTGTACCTGGCCGATGGCGGCGTCCTCAAGCGCTACGACTCGGGCCAGCAGGCCATTCGCGGCTGGACGGCCGACCCGCCCGGCGACACCGTCATGCGCCCCGACCCGCCCTTCTACACGAAGCTCGCGGCCGACAGCGTGGTCAGGGACCAGGGCAACATCTATGCCTACGATGGCGTGGGCCGCCGCGTGGTCGCGTTCTCCAAGAACGAGGGGCTCTATGTCCAGCAGTGGGTCGTGCCCGACGAATCACCCTACTTCTCGGCCGTGAAGGGCATGTTCGTCCGGGTCGGCACCGGCGGAGCCAACCCCACGCTCTTCTGGATCGAGGGCAGCAACCTGATGTCGATGGCGCTGGCGCCGGAACCGGCTCCTTCCGGCAGCGAGTCGCCCGGAGCCTCCGGATCGGCCCGGCCCTCTGGAGCCTCCCCTGGTCCCAACGCGACGGGATAGCCTCTGGCCTGCGGCGCGGGTGTGAGACACGGCGCGGCGCGGCGGGGCCGGGGAGTGGGATAATCGGGCCATGGATGGCTCGCTGGTCGAAGTCGTCGTCGAGAGCGTCCGGGTCCACATGCTCTCAAGCCAGCACGTGGTGCTCCTCAAGGAGACGGGGCGCGAGCGCTACCTGCCGATCTGGATCGGACCCTGGGAGGCGAACGCCATCGCCACCCGGCTGCAGGGCGTCACGCCCGAGCGGCCTCTCACCCACGACCTGTTCGCTGCGGCGATCGAAGCCCTGGGGGCGCGCCTGAGCCGGGTCGTCATCTCCAGCCTGGCCGACGAGACCTACCATGCCACCCTCGAGCTGGAGTTGGACGGGCGGCGCGTCGAGGTGGACGCCCGGCCGTCCGACTCGCTGGCCCTGGCGGTCCGGACCGGCGTCAAGGTCTACGCCGCCGCCGCGGTGATGGACAGGGCCGGGGTGGAGCCCGACCTCCAGGTGGACGAGAAGCTGGAGGTCTTCCGTGAGTTCGTCAACTCACTGGACGCCGACCTGGACGAGGGCCACAAGGGGCCGCCTCCCTCCGCCGGGTAGCGACCGGGCTCGCGACCGCCTCAGCTCAGGATCGACTCGCCTCTCTGCATGGCCCGCGAGCGGGTGAGCCACAGGCGAAGCCGCAGCGACCAGAAGTCGCGCACCGCCCGGAAGACGACCGCCGGCCTGGCGCCCGTCGGTGAGCCGGCCGTGCGCGGGTAGTGCGGGACACCGACCTCGACCATCTTGCGGTGGGCGAAGCGCAGCTTGATCAGCAACTCGGCGGTGAAGAAGGCCCCGCCCGAAGCGACGCGGATGCCCTCCAGCGAGCCGCGCCGGAAGAGCTTGCAGGCGCAGTCGATGTCGCGGACCCGCACGCCGAAGAAGATGCGGTTGGCCAGCCGATAGATGCGGGCGTACCAGCGGCGGATCGGCGGGTCGGCCCGCTCGAGCCTGTAGCCGACGACCACGTCCGGGGCGTCCGGCGCGGCCAGGCGCTCGATCAGCCGGCCGGCATCGGCCACTTTGAACTGGCGATCGCCGTCGATAAAAGCTATCAACTCGTATCGAGCGGCTCGGAAGCCGGAGCGGAGGGCGGCGCCGTAGCCGAGGTTGACCGGGTGGTGCACGACCCGGAAGAGGCCCTTGTGGCGCTTCTCCAGCTCGTCGGCGATGGCCGGCGTGCGGTCGCGGGAGCCGTCGTCGACGGCGATCACCTCGAACCGGTCGGCCAGCTCCGGCAGCGTGGCCAGGGCCTCGGCGACCAGGGCCTCGAGGTTCGCCTCCTCGTTGTGAGCGGGGAAGAAGAACGACAGCTCGGCCACCCTTCCCGGGCGGGACTCCGGCGAGCCGGCCGCGCCGGCCGTCCTGCTTCGCTTGCCATCGCCTGCGCTCACGGCATTCCCTTCTTGCTGATGACCTGAGCCACGGCGCTCCCGTCGGGGAGCTGGTACTCGACCAGGTAGTACCTCGCCCGGATGGCATCGAGCCCATCGCCGCCGCCGGACATGCGGATGACGAAGACGGGTCGCTGCCCGAGGAAGCGGTCTATGACGTCCCACACCTCGCCCAGATTGTCGTCCAGGCGGGTGCGGTCGTCGACGATGTAAATATCGGGCCTCAACCTTTCGACTCGCTGACCGTACCAGAGAGTCGTCGAGGCGCTCCACCAGCTGACGATAACCGCGTCCTCGGGGAGTCCGCCCTCCGAGGACGGCGCCATGATGGCATGCAGCCAGCGCTCGGGATAGGTGCGGTCGGCCAGGCTGACCCCGCCGAGGTGCTGCTCGCTGGGCACCTGCTGCCTCTCCGGTACCACCGAAAGGCAGGCAGCCACGATGGCCACGGCCACCACGACTTCGACGGCCGTCGGGAGCCAGGGCGGGCCGGGCGGCGCGGCGCGCCAGTCCTCCACCTCGAGCTCCTCCGCCTCGAGCTCCTCCGCCTCG
>CAZFLI010000058.1:8707-11182 GCA_964519845.1 uncultured Anaerolineaceae bacterium
CGCGGCGCGCCAGTCCTCCACCTCGAGCTCCTCCGCCTCGAGCTCCTCCGCCTCGAGCTCCTCCGCCTCGTCGGCGGCGGCGGGCGCGGCAAAGACGGCGCCCAGGGCCCAGGTTGCCAGGGTCACGCAATCGGCCAGGCCGAGGCCCACGAAGGTGTACGCCACCAGCAGCGGCACCAGGAAGTAGCGGCTGATATCGGCGTTGGCGTAGGAGGCCGAGAACCAGCAGGCCGTGACCGCGGCCAGGCCGGCCAGTAGCACGAACCTGGGCCGGCGGATCAGGCTGGATCCCACTCCCATGGCGGCCACGAAGCTCAGCGGCCCGAGCCAGGCCGCCAGGGCGCTCATGACCAGGGCGTACTTCTCGGGGAGGTCCTTGAACGGGTCGATCAAGCTGCCCCGGAACTGCTCACCGAGGACAACGTAGGTGAAGCCGCCCAGCGTGTCCGGGTGGCCGTAGACGAGGGGCGCGTTCATCGCGGCGCGGATCGGTAGCTCGGCGAAGAGGAGCGCCGCCGTTGCGACCAGGGCCAGGGCGCAGGTGAGGATCAGGCGCCACTGCAGGACGATCCGAGGCGCGGCGGCGAGGACGAACAGGCCGATGGCCGGGGGCAGGAGCAGGGCCAGCGAATGGTTGGCGACGGCCACGCCGTAGACGGCGGCTGCGGCCACGAGCCAGCGGTCGGCCCGGCGGCGGACATCCTCGTCGGCGGCGTGCCGGCGCTCGTCCCAGTTGAGGAGCAGCAGGAACAGCAGCGCCACCAGCCCCAGGTGGAACAGGTGGGGGTCGGCGTGGGTCGAGATCGACCACAGGGTCGGTCCGGTGCCGAACGACGCGACCGGCATCTGGATGCCCTCCCGCGAGGCCAGCGGCATGGTCAGGAACAGCAGCCCGGCCGCCAGCCCCACCCAGCGCCTCCCCGATAGGTGCTGCACCAGCCCCACCGTGCCCGCCACAGCGCCGGCGGCCAGGAACGCCTGCAGAAGGTTCATGCGGTAGGCGGGGTCGCCAAAGGGCAGCAAGATCGAGGCCAGCCAGCCCAGGATCACGTAGGCCGGGTAGCCGGTCGGGTGGGCCGTCCCCAGCACCGGCCCGACGGTCTGGAACTCGGCCGTGTCCCACTCGAGCACGCCGGGGGCCAGGGTCGGGATGACGAGGGCCAGCGTCACGGCGGCGGCGATCAGCGGCGCCAGGGCCGTTCCGAGCCGCCCCTCCCCGAGTCGGCGGACCAGGTCGGCGGGTCGCTCACCAGCCAAGATTCATGCCCCAGATCACGCCCCAGAAGTTGACGGCGATCGAGAAGCCGACAAGGAGCGCCAGCAGCCAGGGGGCGCGCAGACGCGTCGCCCCCAGCGCCACCAGGATCAGGGCGAACGGCGCGAAATCGTTGGCGAAGCGGTAGCCGAACTGGACCCAGCCCTGGCTGAAGTGCATGAGGTTGACGAAGGCAATGGCCAGCACTGCCGCCGAGGCGGCCACGGTCAGGCGGTCGAGGCCTCGCCGGCGGGCGCCCCAGAAGGCCAGCGGGGCGAGCAGGTAGGCCGGGCTGGTCAGCGGGACGCTCATGCCGATCGGGTCCGGCATGGCCAGTGGGCAGGAGACGTCGAAGATCCCGCGCGCCTGGCCGGCGGCGCACAGCGCGTCGCTCTGCATCGGCAGGGTTGCCGGCGCGATGAGCGGCCCGTTGAACAGGAAGATGGCCAGGTTCTGCGGTACGTAGCGGATGTCCTCGATCGACCAGTCGGCGTGGTAGTTGAACGGGTAGCCCAACTCCTGGCGGTAGAGGTACTCGTAGGCCGGGTTGAAGACGTGGCCGGTGCTGGCGTAGGTGTAGACGAGGAGAGCCAGCAGGGGCACGGCGGCCCCCGCGCCGGCCAGCAGGCCGCGCCGCAGCCAGCTTCGACCGCCGCCCACCAGCAGCAGGAAGGGGAACCCGAAGAGGATCGTCAGGCGGGCCGTGCAGGCCAGCCCGAAGAGCAGCCCGGCGGCCACTTGCCGAGTCTCGGGCCGGCGAAGGGCCTTTCCTATGCCCAATAGCAGCGCGTCCACCCTCTCCGCCGCCAGCCAGGAGGAGGCGGCCACGAGCAGGGCCGCCGCGCCCAGCGCCAGGCTGACCAGACGGTGGACGTCGGGCGCCCAGGACTGGAGCAGGAAGGCCCCGGGGATGCCACACACGATCGCGGCTACGAGGACGTACGGCAGCAGAGGCGCCTTCCGCCCGGAGACGGCGACGGCCAGCGTCGCCGCCGTGAGTGCCGCCAGCAAGCCCGCGCCGGCGACGGCCCAGGCCGGGGCGCCGGCGCTTGCCAGCTGCAGCAGCGTCAGGCTCAGGGCGGCCAGCGACACCAGGGACGCGGCCGATCGCAGGCCGCCGGGCCAACGCCTCGGGCGCGCCCCGCGCCTGACGGTCGAAGGGCGGGGTTCCGCGGCATCGGCGTCGGCAGAGAGAGCCAGGCCGAGGGCCAGCAGCAGAC
>CAZFLI010000059.1:0-9260 GCA_964519845.1 uncultured Anaerolineaceae bacterium
GAGGATCTACACCGCGACCATCTCGGTGCCGGTCACGGTCGTGGAGTTCCGGCCCTGGACCGTCCTTATTGGCCTGCTCATGGGGCCACTGGTTGGAGCGGCAGCGGCGTACCTGCCGGCTCGCCGGGCGGCGCGCATCTCTCCTGCCGAGGCGATGCGGGGCGCGGCGCCTGTCGGCTCGGGCGGCCGCAGCCTGGCCGAACGACTCGTCCCGCCCCTGCGCCGTCTGCCCACCCGATGGCTCGTCTCCTTGCGCGGCCTGTCGCGCAATCCCCGGCGATCGCTGTCGACCATCGTCGGGGTCGCCCTGGCCACTACCCTGGTACTCGTGTCGTGGGGCATGTTCGACACCATCCAGATCCTGATGGACCGCCAGTTCTTGCAGATCCAGCGCCAGGACGCCACGGTCTACTTCGTCGCCCCGGTCCCGGCCTCGCAGGTCGCAACGACCCTGGCCGGGCCGGATGTCGCCGCCGCAGAGCCCCAGCTCGAGCTGGCCGGCGCGGTCGTGAAGGGCTCAGATCGCTATGCGACAGCACTCGTGGGTCTCGAGCCGACGACGACTATGCACGGCTTCGTCGGCACGGACGGCTCGACCCTCCAGCTGCCGGCCGACGGCGTGCTTCTCGGCGCGGCCCTTCAAGGCCGGTTGGGAGTCTCTGTCGGCGACGCGGTCGTCTTCGAGACGACTTCGGGCCGGACCGTCTCGCTGCCGGTTCGGGGCTTCGTCGACGAGCCGCTCGGGACGTTCGCCTATGCGTCGCTCGACACTGTTGCCTCCCTTGAGGGCGCCGGCTCCTCGGGCCCCAGCGTCGATTCGGCCCTGGTGCGATACGCCGACGGAGCCGATCCGTCCGCCGCCGCCGATCGCCTGCTCGCCCGCCCCGACGTGGCAGCCGTCCTGGAGAGCCGGACGCTGTACGACCTGGCGCAGCAGTTCATGGGCCTCTTCTACGCCTTCATCGGAGTGATGCTGCTGCTGGGAGGGATCATGGCCTTCGCCCTGATCTTCAACACCATGACGGCCAACATTTCCGAGCGCTCCACCGAGTTGGCCGCGCTGAGGACGCTGGGCATGAGCCGCGGCACTCTGTCGCGATTGGTGACCGGTGAGAACCTGCTGCTGACGCTGGCCGGGCTCGTGCCGGGGCTGACGCTGGGCTACCTGGTGGCGGCCGAGTTCATGGCCTCGTTCTCGAGCGACCTCTTCAGCTTCGATCTGCGTGTCCGGTTCACGACCTTCCTGTTCACCGCCCTGGCCATCGTCGTGGTGGGCGTGGTGTCTCAGTGGCCGGCCCTCAGGGCGGTCGGGCAGCTGGATCTGGGGCGCATCGTCAGAGAACGCTCGACCTAGGCCGAGCGAGCGGAGGCGCGGAGGCGACGAGGCGCGGAGGCGACGAAAACGCCATGCGCCGCCCCGGGCGTGAAGGATGGTGGGCGAGGTCGGGGTCGAACCGACACGCCGCTTACGCGGCACCAGCTCCTAAGGCTGGGGCGTCTGCCATTCCGCCACTCGCCCGTGACCAGAGTCTAGACCCGGTTCAGTCGCTCCGGCGGCGGGCCTTCAGGCGATCCATGGCCGCTGCGAAGCTGGGTCCGTCCGGGCTGAATAGCTGCTTGGCCATTCGCTTGCCCGCCTCGCGTGTGATCGGGCGCAGAACGTTGCCGCCCAGCTCCGAGATCGTGCCGCGCAGGTCGCGCGACTCCCGGCGCGGTCTATCGCGCTCCAGGTACTCGGCAAACTCGCTCTCAAGCACACCCCGGACCCGGTCGCCGTCATCGCCGAGCGCGCGCAGGGCCTTGTCGATCTCATCGGGCAGCATCGACTTGGGCAGGTTGGCCTTCGGCCCGAGCACGATCCGCCGCATGCCCCGGTACAGGCGCTGGGGGCCCTTGAGCGCCAGAAACGCCACCCCGGCGGCAGCCATGCCGATCTTCGCCGGCTGCCGCTTCAGGCGGCCGGCGATGTCGAAGGTGCCGCTGCTCGCGGCCTCCAGCCGAACGACCTCTTCCAGCAGGAGCTGGCGAGAGGCTACGACTTCCGCCCGAGCGGCATCTGTTCGCGCACCCACTCGATCGTCTCCTTGGTGGTTTCGATGGTCTGGTTCGGTGTCAGGCGCTTCTTCAGCCCATCCCAATCGGCCGACGGCAGGACCAGGATCAGGGCCAGGACGGGCAGCAGGATCAGGAAGACGGCCAGGCCGACGGCCGCGGCGATAGGCCAGCTCATCGGTACGCCCAGCACCCCGCCGAGCAGCCCACCCACGAGAGCGCCGACGAGCAGCCCGCCGACCGCATCGCCCAGCCGACCGGCCGCGCCTTCGCCGGCGAGGAACCCGATTAGCAGGCCGAGGGCGCCGCATATGGTGGCCAGCACCAGCACGGCCACGATCACCGGTCTGTCGAAGGCCGAGATCGCGCTGCCGTCCGGCCAGGCAAGGCTGCCGAAGAAGCTGTCGCCGACCCAGCCCCAGGCCTGGTTGGTGAGCCTCAGCCCGAAGACGATCCCGGCGACAACCGCCGCCAGAAGCGAGATCGCGAACGCGGCACCCAGGCGAGGTCCTGAGTTGGGGAGTATGACCAGCACCGCCACGACCGCCGTGGCGATCATGAAGCTGGAGCCGTGAACGACGCCCCAGCCGATCGAGCCGAAGGCCCACTCGTCCAGCCACAGCATCGTGCCGAGCGTGAGCATGATCGCGGCCAGGACGAGCAAGCTGACGGCGAGCGCCACCAGGGCGAAGGCTCGCTTGATCTCGTCCATGATCTCGGACAGTTCGGCCGAGAGCAGACGCCGATGCGATCTGACCAGGCCCATGAACGCCCGGCGAGTGCGGCCGAGCTGCTCGGCCAGACCGGGCGCCTCTTCCTCAGCCTGCTCTGGAGCAGGCGACGGATCGGGAGCGGGAGACCGCCTGGGCAAGTCGACTTCCTCCGTACGGGCCGCGGACGTACTCCGATCATACCAGCGGTCCGCGCGCGATGGCCCGTTGGCGACTGCCCCGCGCAGAACCGTCTACCCTGTGAACATGCCCGATCCAGCCCATTCCACGTTTCCGGCCGCGCCCGGGCGCCCGCTCCTGAACGCCGTCCTGCTGGCCGTTGGGAGCGAACTCACGACCGGGGAGACCCGCGACACCAACAGCGGCGATGTGGCGCGTTCGCTGTCCGAGCACGGCGTGGAAGTGGTCTGGATCTCGTCGCTGCCCGACCGCCTGGAGACGGTGACGGAGGCGTTGAGGCGCGCCCTTGCCGCGGCAGACCTGGTCGTCACCACCGGCGGCCTCGGGCCCACGCCCGACGATCTGACCCGCGAGGCCGTCGCCGCCGCCCTGGGCGAGAAGCCGGCCGTCGATCCGAAGCTGGAACGCTGGCTGCGGCGATTGTTCGAGCGGCGCGGCTTCGCCTTTCCCGAGACGAACCTCAAGCAGGCCTGGCTGATCCCCTCGGCCGGGGCCCTGCCGAACCGCTGCGGCACCGCCCCCGGCTGGTGGATCGACGCGGCCGACGGACGGGTGCTCGTCTGCCTGCCCGGGCCGCCGGTCGAGATGCGATCGATGTGGGAGGGCGCCGCACTGCCGCGGCTCCTGGCTCGTGGGCTCGGCCGCGACCAGCTGGTCGTCACCTACCGGCTGGCCGGCATCGGCGAGTCGGCCGTGGCGGCGCTGCTCGGCGAACCGCTGCTTCGCGCCCCCAACCCGGTCGTGGCCACATACGCCAGGGCGGACGGCGTCGACGTGCGCATCCGAGCCACGGCCGAGGGCGGCAAGCCGCCGCAGGCGATCGCCGCGCCGGCCCAGGAGGCCGTCCTGGCGGCTCTGGGCAACCACGTCTGGGGCCGCGACGGCGACACCTGGCCGGAGGTCCTGGGAGTCAAGCTGGCCGGGCTGGATTGGACGGTGGCCCTCATCGAGAGCGGCACCGAGGGGGCGGCGGCCCGGCTGATGGCCGACGCCGGCTGGCTGGTCGCGGCCGAGACGGCCGCCTTCGACGCCACCCCCATCGCCGACCTGGCGGCTGCCGCGCGTCGCCCGGGAGCGGCCGTCGGCCTGGCCGTCAGGACCGTCGAGGCGGGGCTGGACACCGCCGTGGAGATTGCCGCATGCGGCCCGTGGGGCAGTCAGGAGGCGCGCCAGACCGTCTTCCTGGGCGGCGACGAGGGCCGGCGGCGGGCGGCCGTGGCGGCGGCGGCCTTCCTCAACGGCATTCTGGGCGCCCAGATGTCGGCCTCGGCCGGGCGCGCGGAAGACCGCACGCAAGGGTCGCTTCTGGCGGACAATAGGCCCAGCAGTGCAGGCCGGCCGCAAGCGGGAGCGAAGCATGAGCACAGCTGACAGGATCGAAGCAGCGGACCTGGCGTCCCTGGCGATCTTCGCGGGCCTCAGCCAGGCGGACCTCGAGCCTCTCGCCGCTGCCAGCAGCCGCCGCCGCCTTGCCGACGGCGAGACGCTGGTCGAGATGGGCGATCCCATTTTCGAAGTCCACTGGCTCGAGTCTGGGCAGCTGGCTCTGCGCGTTTGCCACGACGGCCGCTGGGTGCTCGTGGCGACACTCAAGCCGGGCGACCTGCTGGGCTGGTCGGCCCTCCGCGAGGACCCCACGGCTCTCTCGAGCGCCCGCGCGATCGGGCCCGCAGTGATGATCTCCATGCCGGCCGCCGGGCTGCTGGATCTGGTGGCCGGGGGATCGCCGAAGTCCCAGCTTCTGCTGCGCCGCCTGTTCGGTATCGCTACCCAGCACCTGGACGAGAGCCGCGCCCAACTCCTCCAGCTCGGGCGCGAAGGCATCATCTCGGCCGGCTGACGCACTCCTGCGGCCTACCGGCCGGTGCGTCGCGACGGGAACTTCGGCGCCGTCTACGATTGCGCCATGAAGCTGAACCCTGAGAGGCTCATCTACCTCGGACTGGCCGTCGGGGCCGTCGCCATCGTCGGATTGCTGGCGTTCTCGCTGGCTACCGGAAGTCCGGCCGAGAGCGGCCGGACCGCCTCGCCATCGGCCGTGGCCGCGGTCACGCCGACTCCATCGCCGACGCTCGAGCCGACGATCGACCCCACCCCGACCGCCACCCCCACTGCCTCCCCTACTCCGGCCGCGCCGCCCCTGCCGACCATGCTGGCGGCCATCGGCGACTCGTACACCCAGGCCTGGAGCGTCTCGCCGGCCTACAAGCGGGATCACCCGCAGTTCTCGTGGGCGGTAGGCACCGCGGCAGACGACGGCGTCTACAGCCTCCGTGAGCGGTTCACGGCCCTGGGCGCCAATCTCATCGTCGTCGACGCCGCCACCTCGGGCAAGAAGATGGACGACGCCGCCCGCCAGGCCGGTCTCGTCGTCGTCGCGGCCGCCAAATTGCCCCCGGGGTCAACGGTCTTCGTCACCTTCGAACTGGGCACCAACGACCTGTGCGACGATCCGATGACCACGCGGGCCGAGTTCGAGTCGGGTCTGCGGGCGGCGGTCGCCATCCTCCGCAAGGGACTGCCGGCGGGCAGCCACATCCTCCTGCTGTCGATGCCCGATTTCGCCCATTTCCACGCCCTCACCCAGGCTAGCCCGGCGGCCCTGGCGCTCCTGGGCTTGCCCTCTCAGTCCAGGAACTGCGCCCCCTTCCTGGGCGACGAGACGTCCTCCACGCTCGCTCAGTCGACGCAGAGGCTGGCCCAGTACGAGTCGATTCTGGTCAAGGTCTGCGGAGAGGTGGAGACGGTCGACGGCCCGTCCGGCAAACTCCATTGCCGCTCCGACTCGCTTCGACTGGCCGAGAAGGACTTCGTCCTGGCGGACCTGAGCACGGCCGACTACTTCCACCCCTCGCTCACCGGGCAGGCCAAGATGGCCGAGGCGGCCTGGCAGGCGGGCTACTGGTCGAGACTGCCGCTTCCGGCCGACTGAGCGACGTCAGGAGGAAGCAGCGGCCTCCTTCGCAGCGGCCCCTTGCGCAGCGGCCCCTTGCGCAGCGGCCTCCTGCGCGACCGCCTGAACGCTGACCTTGCCGGCGATCGCCCGGGCGACCTGGGCCAGCGCCGCGGCAGCCGGTCCCGGCTCGCTCTGGACCACCGCAGGCACGCCGACATCGGCCCCCTGGCGGACGGTGACGTCGAGCGGGATTGCGCCCAGGAAATCGATGCCGTTCGCGGCCGCCAACTCCTCGCCGCCGCCCCGGCCGAAGATCTCGGTCGTCTCGCCGCAGTGGGCGCAGACGAAGCCGGCCATGTTCTCCACGATGCCGAGAACGGGCACGTTCACCTTCTGGAACATCGCCAGAGCCCGCCCCACATCCGAAAGGGCGACGTGTTGGGGAGTCGTGACCAACACGGCACCGGTGATGGGGACGGTCTGGGCCAGCGTCAGCTGCGCGTCCGAGGTGCCGGGCGGCAGATCCACCACGAGGTAGTCCAACTCTCCCCAGTCAACGTCGCGCAGGAACTGGGTGATGGCCCCGCCCACCAGCGGCCCGCGCCACACAACCGGCTGGTCGGGTGAGAGGAAGAACTGGATCGAGATGACCTTCACCCCGTGGGCTTCGAGAGGCAGGATCTTGTGCTCAGCCGTGGCCATCGGGTCGCCCGTGGCACCGATCATCATCGGCACGTTGGGCCCGGTGATGTCGGCGTCCAGCAACCCCACCGAAGCCCCGGCCTGGGCCAGAGCCACCGCCAGGTTGACGCTCACGGTGCTCTTCCCCACTCCACCCTTGCCCGAGGCGACGGCCACGATGTTCTTGACGCCGGGCAGCAGCTCAGGCCTGGGCGCCGCCGCTCGCCGGACCGACGCTCCCCAGGTCAGCACGACCGCCTCGGCTCCCACGGCCCGTAGGGCCTCTTCGACGCGGTCCTGTATCTCGCCCTTCAGCGGGCAGGCGGGGGTCGTGAGCTCCACCGTCAACGAGACCGTCGCGCCGTCGACCGAGACGTCCTTGACCATGCCGCGGGAGATCAGGTCCCCTCCCAGTTCCGGTTCCTGGACGGTCGCCAGGGCACTCATGACGGCTTCTTCGGTCGGCTTGGGCATCTCGTCGGCATCCTCGAACAGCGTCTCGCCGCGCGCTCGGGACGGCGCGGCCCACCAGATATCCTACGTCGTTGCTAGGGAATGCGCCCGATCCGAGGCCTGGCGTCGCGGGCCTGGCTCGGCTCCTGTTGATCAGCCGCGTGGCCGTGAGTCCAGCTCGGCTCGGCGGCTGGCAGCGTCCTCCAGGAAGTTGTTGCGTCCGCCGTGAGCCCGGCGCCAGAGCGCCGAGCCGAAGTAGATGGGTAGATAGAGCGGCCCGTAGCGACGCCACTGGCGAATGTGCTCCGCCTCGTGGGCCAGGATGCGGCTCTCAACGCGGCCGCGGCAGAAGACGTAGCGACCGACCGCCTGCGCATGAATCGGCGAGAAGGCCGTGTCCAGGTACCGTGCCAGCCGCTCGTCTTCCACGATGTGGGCGGTGACGTCGTCCACCCGCACCAGGCGGGTGGGCCGGGCCACGCCGCTGGCACGCATCACCATCCAGCCCAGGATGTCGCCCGGGAAGGTCCGCCAGGCCCAGCCGATCGCCCGAGCCGCGGCCAGCCAGAGGTCGATCAGCTGCGACGCTCGGGTGAAGAACACGGCCTCACGCTCCGCGGCGGTCCGCAACCACGCGCCCGGCTTGCATGACGAAGACGATCCGGGCGGGATCGCTCCACAGCTCCGGCTCGGCCAACGGGTCACCCGAAACGGCGATCAGGTCGGCCTGCTTGCCGGCCTCGATCGTGCCGACCTCCTCCCCCAGCCCCAGCAGTTCGGCAGCGTGGTTCGTGGCCGCCTGGATGGCCCCGAAGGGGCCCAGGCCATACTCGGCCAGGTACGCCAGCTCTCCCGGCGGGTACATGCCGCTGAAGCTGTCGGTGCCCATGACCACCCTCACTCCGCGGTCCACCGCATGGCGGAAGCTGGCCTGCTGGCGCTCGAACAGGTAGCGCATCTTCTCGACTGCCCAGGGCGGCACCTCGCCCCGAGCGATCCGAGCCTCGTCCATCAACGCGAAGTTGATGCTGAACGTGGGGATGAGCGGCACGCCGCGCTCGAGCATCAGGTCGATCCCCTCGTCGTCCAGGAGGTCTCCATGCTCGATGCTGGTGATGCCCGCTCGCAGCGCGTTCTTGATTCCGGTCGTGCCCTCGGCATGAGCCAGCGTGCCGCGAATGCCGGCCGCCCGAGCCTCCGCCACGATGACCGCGATCTCTTCGATGGTGAATTGCGAGGCATCGGGCGTGTCCGCGGCGGACAGGACGCCGCCGGTGGCCATGACCTTGATCCAATCGGCGCCGGCGCGGATCTGGAGGCGCGTGGTGCGCCTCACGGCATCGGGGCCATCGGCCACTCCGGGCGGCAGGTCGCTCAGCTCGGGCCCCACGACGGCTCCCGAAGGCGCCCAATCGTCACCATGCCCGCCCGTCTGAGAGAGCGGGTAGCAGCTGACCTGCGTGCGAGGCCCCGGGAAGGCGTCCGAGGCGAAGGCTCGCTTGATCCCGGCCGGGGCGTAGCCGGCGTCCCGAACCGCCGTGACGCCCGCCTCCAGGAACTCGCGTCCTGTCTGGAGGCAGCGGACGACGACGTCCGTGGCCGAACGCTGGATTTGGTCGTGGACCGGCTCCAGGCGCAGGGCCAGATGCACGTGGCAATCGATGATGCCCGGGAGCAGGGTCAGGCCGGAGAGATCGATCCTGTCCGCGTCGCCGGCAACGGAGAGCGAGGCCGACGGGCCCACGGCCGAAATCCGTCCCTCGGCCCCGATCGACAGCGTCCCATCCGGCACCGCGTCGGGCGAACGTCCGTCGAGCAGGCGCGCGCCCACGAGGGTGACTGGGCGGATCGGCGGCGACATCGGCTGGCCTCCAGTGCGAATCTGCTTTCGGGCGCCTAGATCCTACTAGCTCGGGCCGGCAGCGCTCGGTGTTTCGCAGGGCGCGCGAGTGACCTGCGTAGCTGATGTGCGCTGTCGTTCTCCGGGGCAGAGCGCTCGCGTTCGCCTACGGCCGCCACGGCTCTCGTCCATGAGGCGAGACCGTCGCGCTCTGGGGCCGAACCCCGAAACGCAGCGCATGACCGGCCCAATCCGGGTCGCCGGGTTGCCAGGTCGTGGTTGCCGCGCCGGTGGCGTCCAGGCGCACGATCGAGCCATCGACCTCCAGGATGAGCTTTCCGCCGTCGGCCAGCGATATCTCGTGTCGCTTGTACTTCCGGCGGGCCGGCGGAGTCGAGGCTACCTGAGATGCCTTGGCAGCCGGCGG
>CAZFLI010000059.1:9360-10911 GCA_964519845.1 uncultured Anaerolineaceae bacterium
ACTTCCGGCGGGCCGGCGGAGTCGAGGCTACCTGAGATGCCTTGGCAGCCGGCGGCTTGGCGGCCGCTGCTGCGGTCGGCTTCGGCTTGGCGGCCGCTGCTGCGGTCGGCTTCGGCTTGGCGGCCGCTGGGGTCGGCTTCGCGGCCGCTGCTGCGGTCGGCTTCGGCTTCGCGGCCGGCGCGGGCTTCGCGGCCGCTGCTGCCGCCGGCTTCGCGGCCGGCTTCGGCTTGGCGGCCGGCTTCGGCTTCGCGGCCGCTGCTGCCGCCGGCTTCGGCTTGGCGGCTCGGGACGGAACGCTCGGAGCGCCCTCTTCCTCCGCCGCCACTACGCGCCCCTCACGGGCGGCGTCGGCGCCGGCTTCGGCTTCTTGGGCTTGGGAGGTCGCTTGGGGGTCTTGTCGCCCACGGTCTGCTCCTTCTTCTTCCGACAATCACAGTCTATTGGAGAACGCCGCGCGAGATCGGCGGCCGGCACCGGCTAGGCGCGCAGTCGGGCCAGCAGGTCATCGTGGATGAGGCCGTTGGACGCGACTGCCGAAGCGCCGTCGATCCGCCGCTCACCGTCCACAGTGGAGAATCGTCCGCCTGCCTCCTCGACAATCACCAGTGGCGCCGCCCAGTCCCAGGCATGAGCCCCGGTCTCGATCATCGCCTCCGCGGCCCCTTCGGCCACCAGCATGTAACCCCAGAAGTCCCCGAACCCACGCTCGCGCCAGGCCTGGGCGAGCGTGTGGTCCAGCCCCGGCATAAGCCCGGAACGCATGTCTTCGCTGCGGCTGCCGTACAGGAGCTGTGCCTCGGAGATCTGCCCGACGTGGCTCACGGAGATAGGCCGCTCGCCGCGCCAGGCACCACCGCCCCGCCAGCCCATCCAGCGCTCGTGCAGCGCCGGAGCGCTTACCACTCCCAGCTGAACCTCCCCGTCCAACGCTACTGCGAGCAGCGTCGCGAAGGCAGGAACGCCGCGTACGTAGTTGCTGGTGGCGTCGATGGGATCGACATACCAGCACAGGCTCGCTCCGGCGGCATCGGTCCCCTCCTCCTCCCCAACCAGACCGCAACCGGGAAAGGCGGCCCGTAGTCGGTCGCGCGCCAGGCTCTCGATCGATCGGTCGATTTCGGTAACCAGCGATCGGTCGGGCTTCGTGTCCACCCGCATGTCGCGCCGGAAGCCGGCCAGCGCCATCTCGTCCGCATCGTCGCAGACGGCCAGCGCCACCTCGAGCCAGCGGTTCACCTCGACTGCCGACGGAGTTCGTCCTGTCATATGCGAGATCGTAGCGGCAATTCGGACCGATCGACCGGCGAGACAGTAGAAGGGCGCCCCTGCGGGCGCCCTTCGTTCGTACGAGCGTGAGCCGGGTCTAGAGGCCCTTGAGGGCCTCAGGCATCGGCTTGTGGTACTCGACCGGCTTGACGTACTTCTCGATCAGGGCGCGGCTTCCGGGCACGCCGAGCTGCTTGAACAGGAAGTCGACCTTGGCCGCCTGCGACTCCAGGATGGCGTCCTTGGTCGGCAGGTCCCACAGCTGGCGCTTGAACGGGCCGATTG
>CAZFLI010000060.1:0-1847 GCA_964519845.1 uncultured Anaerolineaceae bacterium
TGCCCTGCGCATGATCCGGGCCGTCCGGCTGGCTGCCACCCTCGAGTTCGAGATCGAGGACCGGACGCTGGCGGCGATCGAGCGGAACGCCGGGCTGGCCGGCCACCTCTCCGGGGAACGCGTCGCGACGGAACTCGACAAGCTGCTGGCCGCGCCACGACCGTCCGTGGGGCTGCGGCTGATGGCTCGAACGGGTCTCCTGGCGGTGGTTTCGCCGGAGTTGGCGCGGCAGGCCGGGGTGCCCCAGAACAAGCTGTCGGGCGAGGACTTGTGGGGCCACACGCTGCGCACGGTTGACGCCGCCCCCAACCGGCCGACGGTGCGGATGGCCGCGCTGCTGCACGACCTGGGCAAGCCCGACACGCTGGCCGACGGCCACTTCCACAACCACGAGAAGGTGGGCGCGGTCATGGCCCGCGACTTCCTGTCCCGGATCCACGCCTCACGAGTCACGCAGGAGCGCGTCGCCCACCTGGTCCGCCACCACATGTTCGACTACCGGCAGGACTGGAGCGACGCTGCCGTCAGGCGCTTCATCCGCCGCGCCGGCCCGGGAGCCATGGATGACCTGCTGGCCCTCCGGGCGGCCGACAACCAGGGCAGCGGGCAGGACGCTGGGGCAGGCGACCTGGCCGAGCTGGCGGAGCGAGTGCGCCGGGAACTGGCCGCGAACGTGCCCCTCGGGCGCCATCAACTGGCCGTCGACGGCCACGACCTGCGATCCGAACTGGGACTGCCGCCGGGGCGCGAGCTGGGCCGCATCCTGGACGAGCTGACCGAGCGCGTCGTGGCCGAGCCGGCCTTGAACGACCGTGCCATCCTGCTCGACATGGCCCGCGCTGTCGCCCATGGACCGGCGGGTGCAGAATCCACACACCCACCGGACGAGGCAGGTTGATGTTCGAGATCTTGCTGCAGGCCGACCGTGCCCTGGCCAGGGGCGCGCTCGACCAGGCCGAACAGGCCTACTGGCAGCTCGTCGAGCTCGACCCCTCGAACGCCATCGCGGCGGCCGGCCTGGCCCAGGTGGCCCTGCGGCGTGGCGACAAGCGGCTGGCTCGCACCTTCGCCGACCGAGCGCTCAAGCTCGACTCGGAGAATGGCTCGGCGCGCAAGGTCATAGACGTGCTGGAAGGGCGCGACGCAGGCACGGGCGAGGAGACGGGCCTGCACGTCCAGGCCGCCCAGAGCCTCGAGGCGCTGGGGCGGCAGCACTCGACGCACGGTGATCGAGGGGGCGCCGCCGGGAAGGCGGCTCGGGACGAAGCCGAGGCGGCGGCGGCGGAAGCGGAAGCGGCCGTCGAGGCGGTGGCCGAGGAATCGGAGCCCGAGGCCGCGGCCCCGTGGCCGGGGTCAACCCGCAGCGTCGATCCCTTCTCGCAGGCAGAGAGCGCAGCCACGATCGAGGCCATCGATGCCGCCGATCAGGCCGGCGGAGAGGACACGACCGAGGAGGACCGGGCGGCCGCGGCCGGCAAGGCCGCTGCGCACGAGGCCGATCTGGCCGCGGCCGAGGGTGAGTCGGCCGCGCTGGCAGCCGACTCGGCGCCCTCGCGAATCTCCGGAGCGGCGGCGGCGGCGGGGGCGGCGGCCGGGGAGTCCGGGGCCATGCCGCCCGCCCACGGGCGGCCTTCCTCTCGAGGCCGCTTCCCAGCGGCCAGGTCCCCCACCTCCGAGGATCTCGACGATGAGCTGCCCGACGCCGTGGACTCGGACGAGGAGTCGTCCGGCAGGCCGATCCCGATCGAGGCCGGGGCATTCGGCGACGATCGCACGTCCGAGGGCGACGCCGAGGCGGCCGCCATGCGGGAGGCCATGGAGTTGATGTCTCAGGGCGAAGAAGGCCG
>CAZFLI010000060.1:1947-10838 GCA_964519845.1 uncultured Anaerolineaceae bacterium
CGGGATGGTAAGGTTTCCCACATGCCCGAAAGCGTCCTGACACCGGCCATCCGGAGCGAGATCGAGAGGCTCGGCAGCGCCGACATCATGGTCGGCATTCCCAGCTACCGGAATGCGGCCACGATCGGGCACGTGGTCCGGGCCGCCCAGGCGGGCCTCGTCCAGTACTTCCCGGACTTGCGGCCGGTGGTGGTCAACGCCGATGCCGGCTCGCCCGACGGAACCCAGCGCATCGTGGTCGACACTGAGCCGCCCGACTACGTAGAGCAGATCCTGCTGGTCCGGCCCACCAATCGCCTGGCCCGAGTCAGCCTCACCTACCCCGAGGTGGACGGCGTGGGCGGCAAGGGGGCGGCCCTGCGCACGATCTTCGAGATCGGGGCGGCGCTCGGCGTCGATGCCCTGGTGGTCGTGGACTCGGACCTGCGTTCGATCGTGCCCGAGTGGATCGAGCTGCTGGCGGGGCCGATCCTCAAGGGCGGCTACGACTTCGTCGCCCCCCTGTACGCCCGCCACAAGTTCGACGGGACGATCACCAACACCGTCACCTACCCGGTCACGCGGGCCCTCTACGGCCACCGCATCCGGCAGCCCATCGGCGGCGACTTCGGCGTCAGCGGAGACCTGATCCGCTACTACCTGGCCCGGGAAGACTGGACGCCGGAGATCTCCCGCTTCGGGATCGACATCTGGATGACCACCGCGGCCCTGACCGGCGACTTCGCGGTCTGCCAGACTCGCCTGGGCGCGAAGGTCCACGACCCCAAGGATCCCGGGTCGGACCTGGGCCCGATGTTCCGCCAGGTCGTGGGAACGCTGCTGTCGCTCGCGGGGGCCAACGCCGACCGATGGCAGGCCGTCTCCGGCAGCCACGCCGTGCCCGCCTACGGATTCGAGCGCTACGCGGACCCGCCCCCGCTGGAGGTCAACACCCTGCGCCTCCTCAGCCAGTTCCAGGCAGGCGCCCTGACGACGGCCGAAGCCTGGCAGAAGACACTCCGCGCCGGCAACTACGACTCCGTGCTGCTGCTGGCGCAGGAGGCCGGGGACCTGGCCGAGAAGGCGGCCCAGCGGCTGGGCATGAGCCCCGAGTCCGCCGAGAGCCGTCCCGAGGGCGGGACTCGGCTCACGACGGACGACCTCTCTGACGCCGTCGCCGACTTCCACTTCCCCGACGATCTGTGGGCTCGGGTCTTCTACGACATGATCGTTGCGGCTCGGTTCGGGGACGTGCCGCTGGAACGACTGGTGGCCTCGCTGGTCCCCATCTACTTCGGCCGCGTCGGCAGCCTGGTCATCGAGGGCCGCCGCCTTAACGGCGCGCAGGCCGAGGAGCGGGTTGAGAGGCAGGCCCGCGAGTTCGAGCTGATGAAGCCGTACCTCGTCAAGCACTGGCAGGAAGCCGAGGCCGAAGCCGGCCGCGCGAGCGGGCCCGCGGCCCGGTCGCCGAAAGCCCGTGCCACCCGCAGGGCCGCCCGGTGAGCCAGGCCCCCCTGCCGTCGCGCATCCTCATCCCGGTCGCCAACCCGCTGACCGCGGAGGACCTGGTCCGCATCGGAGCGGCCCTGCTCGAGCGCAAGGCCGGCAGCCTGACCATCCTGGGAATCGTCGAGGTGCCCGAGGGCGTGCCGCTCAGCGAGGGGGCCACCAGAGCTCGGCAGGCGCGCCGGCTGCTGCAGCGGGTGCTCGACTTCGCGCCGGAGGGGGTTACCGTCCATACCCTGGTGCGAGTCGGGCGCCGCGCGGCGGAGGGCGTCGTCGAGTCGGCGACCGAGCTCGAGTCGGACCTGATCGTCTTCGGCTGGGGCGGCAAGACGCCGATCACCCGGCCCGGCGAGCCGGCGGCCGTCTTCAGCCCCACCATCGACGAGGTCGTCCGTGACGCCCCATGCGACATCGCGGTGGTCAAGCAGGCCGAAGCCGCGCCGATCAAGCGCCTGCTGGTCCCGGTCCGGGGCGGCCCCCACGCCGAGCTGGCGCTGCGCCTGGCCGGGGCCCTGGCCCACCGGACGGAAGGCCGTGTGGTGGCCCTGCACATCGTTCCCCCCGGACTGACCGACATCGTCCGCGCCCAGGCAGAGCGGGCTCTCGGCCGCTTCGTGCGCGAGCACGCCGGAGCGGCCGCGAAGGCGCTGGTCATCGAGGCGGCCAACGTTCGCAACGCCATCCTGCGGGAGGCTGAAGGGGCCGACGCGGTGGTCATGGGAGCGGCCGCGACCCCGGGCGCGGACGGCAGTGAGACTTACTTGTTCGGCGCCCTGCCGGAGACGATCGCCACCCGCTGCAGCAAGACGGTCATCGTCGTCAAGACGCGCGAACCGATCAGCGAGGCCACCTTCCAGCGGCTCGAGCAGTGGCCGGAATCGCTCGCGGCGGCGGAGCGGGCGGCGAGTGAGCAGCGGGCCATCCCTGCCCGAGTCGAGCGCTGGTTCGGCGAGTCCAACTTCCATCACCGCGAATTCCGCGACCTGGATCGGCTCGTCAGCCTCAAGGAGAAGGCCGGAGTCACAGTCAGCCTGGTGCTGCCGACGCTGAACGAGGCCGAGACGATCGGGGCCATCGTGAGGCGGGCACGAGAGGAGTTGATGGAGCAGCGGCCGTTGGTCGACGAGCTGCTGGTGATCGACTCGGACTCCAGCGACAGGACCCGGGAGATCGCGGCGGCCGAGGGTGCCCGTGTGCTCGTCCACCAGGAAGTGCTGACCGAGCACGGCTCCTATCGCGGCAAGGGCGAGGCACTCTGGAAGAGCCTGTATGAGACGAGCGGCGACATCGTCGCCTGGGCCGACACGGACGTCCGCAACTGGCACCCGAGGATGGTCTACGGCACCATCGGCCCGCTGCTGGCCGAGCAGAGGCTGCAGTACGTCAAGGGCTACTACCGGCGGCCGATCGTCGAGGGCGGCGTCCTGAAGGAGGGCGGCGGCGGGCGGGTCACGGAGTTGGTCGCGCGGCCGCTCATCAACCTCTTCTACCCCGAACTGTCGGGCATGATCCAGCCGCTCTCGGGCGAGTACGCCGGGCGGCGGTCGTTGCTCGAGACGATCCCCTTCTTCTCCGGCTACGCGGTCGAGATCGGCCACCTCATCGACGTCGTCGAGCGGTGTGGGCTCGAGGGCCTGGGCCAGGTGGACCTGGAGCGCCGAGTCCACCGCAACCAGACGCTCGAGGGCCTGACCCAGATGAGCTTCGTGATCCACCAGGCGGTCATGAGGAAGCTCGAGCAACGCCACCGCGCGCGGCTGTTGTCGGAGCTGGGGACCACCATGCAGCTGCCCCGCTACGGCGGCGGCAAGCTCGGCCTGGAAGTCATCGAGCTGGCCGACCACGAGCGCCCGCCGATGATCCAGGTCCCCGAGTACCTGGAAAGGCGGCGAGCCGCCGGCCTCGCGGCGGACGCCGTCGCGGCGACCGGCGAGACTCCAGGCGGTGTGGACCTGCCGTGATCGCGGCCACGGGACGGCGCCTGCGCGTGCTGATCGCCCCCGATTCGTTCAAGGGCTCGCTCACTTCGGTGGAGGTGGCGCGGTCCATCGCCGTCGGCTGGTCGGCGGCGCGGCCGAAGGACGAACTCATCATGGCCCCGCTGGCCGACGGCGGCGAGGGCACGTTGGCGGCCATGGCCGAGAGCGGCGGCTGGGAGTGGCAGGAGTGCCCGGCCAACGACCCGCTGGGCCGGCCGCTGACGGCCCGCTGGCTCCGTTCCGCGGATGGTCGGCGCGCGACCGTGGAGATGGCCGAGGCTTCGGGGCTGTCGCGACTCCCGCCGGGCGAGCCGCGCGAGCCGCTCGCGGCCACGACCGACGGGACGGGCGAGATCCTGCGGGCCGTCCTCGACGCGGGCATCCGGCACGTGGTGCTGGGCCTGGGGGGCAGCGCCACGACCGACGGAGCGTCCGGCCTGCTGCGGGCGCTCGGCGCCGTCTGTACCTCGCGCGCGGCCGAGCCGCTCCCCGGCCCCGTGCCGGATCTGGGCGCGATCGACCTGGCCGAGCTCGATCCGCGGCTGGGCGAGCTTGCCCTGCGGGTGGCCTGCGACGTCACCAATCCGCTGCTGGGGGCGCAGGGCTCGGCCGCGGTGTTCGCACCTCAGAAGGGGGCCTGGCCGGACGACGTGGAGCAACTCGAGAAGTGGCTGACCCGCTTCGCCGACCTGCTCGAGGCCGCCACCGGTGTCAAGGCGCGCGATGTGCCCGGTGCCGGCGCCGCAGGAGGGATGGGCTTCGGCCTGATGTGCCTGGCCCCGCGGCTGCGGTCCTTCGAACTGAGGCCGGGCGTGGCGCTGGTGATGGAGGAGACGGATTTCGACTCCCACCTGGCCTCGGCCGATCTGGTGATCACCGGCGAGGGTCGGGTCGATTCGCAGACGGCCTTCGGCAAGACCGCTCAGGGAGTGGCCAGGAGAGCCGCGGCGGCGGGTGTCGCCTGCCTGGCGGTCGGAGGCGGAGTCACTCTCGAAGGCGCCGCCGCTCTGGCGGCCGAAGGATGCGTTGCGGTGCCGGTCCTGGACCGGCCCATGTCGCTCGAGGAAGCGATGGCCGATGCGGCAGTGCTGCTGACGGCCACCGGCGAGCGGCTGGCCAGGCTGGTGACCGCCACGGCCGCCCTGGGACCGGCGGCGGTGAAGGGCCAGTGAACCCGGGCCGTGGACGGCGGACGGGCGGGCGCAGGACGCTCGAGCAACGCGCCCACGCCTGGGCGTCTCAGCTGGCCCGCAAGCGGCCCGGTCTGATCGGCTTTGTCCTGGATCGCCTGGCCGAGACTCAGGGCCGGCCCGTCTGGCAGCCCCGCCTGGACCCCGTCGGCGAGCTGGTCCTTACGATCCTCTCGGCCAACAGCGCCGACATCAACGCCGAGGCCGCGTTCGCCGCGCTGCGCGACCGCTATCCATCCAGGCCGGTTCCCCAGGGCGCCTCGAAAGAGCCCAGGCTCCTCCCCGGCTGGGGTGGACGCGGCCTGCCGGACCTGCCCCCACCGGACTGGGCGGCCGTGGAGGCCGCCCCGCTGGCGGAGCTGATCGAGGTCATCCGCCCCGGGGGCCTGGCCCCGCAGAAGGGACCGCGCATCCAGGCCGCCCTGCGCGCCCTGACGGCCGAGGGCGGCGGCTACTCGCTCGAGTTCCTGGCGGACCTGCCGCCGCTCGATGCCCGCGACTGGCTGGCCGCCATCCCGGGGATCGGCAAGAAGACGGCTTCGGTGGTGCTGCTCTTCAGCTTCGGCATGCCGCTCATGCCGGTCGACCGCCACGTCCACCGGGTCGGCCAGCGCATCGGGCTCATCCCGCTCAAAGCGGATGCCGACCAGGCCCACGACTACTTCCTGGCGATGCTGGCGCCACAGCAGTCGTACGAAGCTCACGTCTCGCTGATCACCCACGGCCGCCGGACCTGCCACGCGCAGCGCCCCGATTGCGAGCGCTGCCCCCTCGCCCCGCGCTGCCGCCACTTCACGCCCAACGCGGAGTAGGCGGCCGGACCGAGCGCAGGCTGCGGATTACGTAGAGGGGGCTCGTACCAAGTCGGCTCGCCGAGGCGGGACCATCGGCCGCCCGCAGGCCATAACGTGCCCCGACCGGCCCCGTTCCAACAGTCGATCAACAAACCAAGCACTCATCCAGCACGCCGAATGCAGCACAGGTAGTGAGATGCCATCCGCCAAGTGTCCCAACAAGGCATCGACGAAGCCGCCATCCCGGGGCCGGAGGTTCAGCCTGCGTCCTGCCAGCGCCGGTCAGGCCGTCGTGGAGTTCGCGCTGATCCTCCCCATCATGCTCGTCCTGATGCTGATGGCGATCGACTTCGGCAGGGCCCTGGCCATGTACGTGCAGGTCACGAACGCGGCTCGCGAGGGCGCCATGTACGCGGCGGCGAACCCAGCCGACGCGGAGGGCATCGCGAGCCAGGCCGCGCACGAGGTCAACTCTCAGAGTCAGGCGGGCGAGGGGCCGCTCATCGTTACCATCGACTGCAGGAGCACGTCGGGCACGTCCATCAGCTGCGGCATCAACGGCAGCCGGCCCAGCCCGGCCCACTCGGTCACCGTGACGGCCAGCAAGCAGTTCGGCTTCATCACGCCCGTGATCAGCGACATCTTCGGCGACCAGATAACGGTCGCCTACTCCGTCACGGCCCCGGTGCTCAATCTCGCGCCGACCGGCGACGACACGCCCGAGGACTGCACCACGCCGCCCATCGCGGCATTCATGGTCACCGCCTCCGGCAGGACCGTTACGCTGAACGCGTCGGCCTCCATGCCGAGCACCGGGCTGTGCGCCATCTCCGGCTACAACTGGGACATGGGCGACGGTCGCAATCCGTTCCCGCCGGTAGTGGACAGAAACGCGACGTACACCTACCTCAGTGACGGCACGTACGACATCACGCTCACGGTGACCAACCCGGCCGGGTATAGGAGCACGACCGTCCAGATCACGGTCGCCGCCGGTGCCGGCCCCACGATGACGCCTTCGCCGACGCCGGCTGCCACCGCGACGCCGCCGGCGAATTCCGCGCCGGTCTGCAACACGGCGCCGACCTTCACCTACGCCTTCACCGGCAACGGGGGCGCGTCGAAGCGCCACCAGATGACGTTCTACGGCGCCTATACCGGCCAGCCGGCGCCGGAGACGTGGACCTGGAACTTCGGCGACGGAACCGAGCAGCACACCGGCGTGACGACCTCCCACAACTTCGATGAGGCCGGTACGTTCACGGTCAGGCTGACGGTGACCAACGGTAGCTGCGTCAAGACGATCACCCTGGTGGTGGAGGTGCCATGAGCCCCGTCGACGTGACCCCGTCTCGTCCCCAGAGGCACTCGGCCGGACAGGCCCTGGTCGAGTTCGCCCTCGTCATCCCGCTCTTCCTGCTTCTCGTGGTAGCGACATTCGACGGCGGCCGTCTGGTCTACATGAATACGGTCCTGTCGCAGGCGGCCCGCGAAGCGGCCAGGGTGGCTTCCGTCGAGGCCTCCTGGGTCGGCTCCACGGATCCGTCCTGCAACAAGCTCGGCGGCCCGGTCTGCCCGGCCAACTTCGAGGCCCTGCTTACCGACGCCCAGAACGCCGCGAACCGCATGATCGCGCCGTTTGGAGCCGTCCCGCGCCAAGACGTCCTGGTCAGCTGCGACGCCCAGGGGGCTTCCCCATCGGGCGATTGGACGGGCCAGAGCTGCAACTCGAGGTCGCCCGGTAGCCTCGTCTCGGTCCGGGTGCGATCCGTCTATACGGCCATCACGCCCATATTCGGCGAACTCGTCCCGCCCACAACGCTGTCGGGCTACGCGACGATGATCATCAACTAGGAGCACGCCATGTCTACCACGGCACGCGATAGGAAGAACGAAAGAGGTCAGATCGTCGTCGTCTTCACGCTGATGATGACGGCGATCCTGCTCGGTGTTGGGCTGGTCATCGACGGCGGGTACGCGCTTCAGCAGTTCCGCGCCGCCCAGAACGCATCCGACTTCGCCGCTCTGGCAGGAGCGCGGGTGGTGGCTCTGTCGATCGCCGGCGACACCGTCAACGGCAGCGATTCAAGGGCCGTGTCGGCCATCACCGCATCGATGCTTGAGAACTCGGCCGAAGCGCCTACGTTCGGGGCGCCCAACGGTCCGATGTACATCGACACCGCCGGTGACTTCGTCGGCTGGGTAGGCAACGGCTCGATCCCGGCAGGCACCGTGGGCGTCCGGCTGAGCTCCGACAAGAAGTGGCGGCCCTTCTTCCTCGGCATCGCCGGCATCAACGAGTGGCAGGCCACGGCCCATGCCACGGCCAGGGGCGGCTACGCGGCCGGCGGTCCCCAGGGTGCATTCCCGGCCGGCATCGCCCAGGCCTTCTTCGATGGGCGCACGCCCTGCGCGGGGAGCATCAGCAGCGACCCGAGCGACCCCTGCTACCCGCAGCACCTGACCCCGGGCAGCCTCAACGTGCCGGGCGGCTTCGGCTGGCTCAAGTTCGGCTGCGAGGAATACGGGCTTGGTCAGTCCGGCGGCTGCGAGAACAGCAAGACCTTCCTGCAGGAGCAGATCGGGCCTCCGCCCAACAGCTTCGGCTGCTGCTCCCAGGTGGGCCTGCCCGGCAGCCAGGACAAGATCGGCAGCCTCCCCGGCAACAAGGCCAGCGCGGACTGCTCCTACTACATCGACAACCAGATCCTGGCCACGATCGCCGTCTGGGACTATGCCGGCGGCTCAGGCGAGAATGCCTGGTACCACATCGTGGGCTTCACCGGGTTCCAGATCACGAACTGCGACGGCGGCAAGTCGCTTGAAGGGGTGTATCGGCAACCCATCTTCATGGGCCCAACAACCACGGTCCCAGGATTCGCCGGTCAAGCGCTGGCCGTCCAGCTGATTCGCTAGCCGGAGACCCCGTCGGCGAGCCCAACTCGCTCGCTCCCTTCGAACGGCCGGGTATCGCGTGCACCCGGCCGTTCGAGCTGACCGGAGAGGCGCCGCCGGCCTCAGAGGGCTCCCCTCCCTGCCTATACTCGGCTCATGACGGAGCCGAGGCGCAGACGCATCCTGCTCGTGGACGACGACCCCAACTTGCTGGTCGTCCTGTCCGAACAGCTCTGCGACGATGGGTTCGAGGTTGCCACGGCGCGTGACGGGCAGGAGGCCCTGCGCCGGCTGGAGGCAAGCTGGCCCGATCTGATCGTCATGGATCTGTCGATGCCGCGGATGGACGGGGTGAGCCTGGCCCACCAGATCAAGCAGCAGGCGGACCTGCCGATCATCGTCCTTTCGGCCACGGACACGGTCGAGAGCAAGGTCCGGATGCTGGCCGAAGTGGCCGAGGACTACGTCTCCAAGCCCTACCACTACCCGGAGTTGAGAGCCCGAATAGAGCGGCTGCTGCGCCGGCTGGGCGACCGCATCCCGCGCCA
>CAZFLI010000061.1:0-10533 GCA_964519845.1 uncultured Anaerolineaceae bacterium
TCGCCTTGTGACCATCTGGCGGTCATAGGTCAAGAAACGGCCGGCCGCGCCCGCCGCCCACCTGCGGCCCCGCGCCCACCTGCGGCCCCGCGCACCCGCGGCCGCACCCGCCCGCCCGCGGCCCCGCTGCCCGCCCCCTACTCCTCCTCGTCCTCGAGCTTGGGCACGCCCACGCGCCCCTCCACGGCAGAGGCCGGGTCGCGCTCGAAGGGCGCGGGCCCGGGGCGGTGAAGCAGGCTGGCCCGCGTCATTGCCCGTTCGCCGAAGCGGTGCCGCACGGCGTCGGCCGCCTCCACGACCCGCCGCTGCCGCGAGTCCACGACCTCGAACATGCTGATCTGTTCGGGCGCGCCCAACCCCGTGGCCGCCACGCCCAGCAGCCGAATCGCCTTGCCGCGAACCTCCGGCCGGGCCAGCTCCAGCGCCGCCCGCCAGATAGGCTCGGTCAGGTCGGACGGTTCGGGCAGTGTCTTCTGCCGGGTGATGGTGCGGAACTGCGAGTCGCGGATCTTGACCGCCACCGTCGAGGCGCGCAGGCCGCCGGCCCGCAGCCGAGCCGAAACGCCTTCGGTCAGAGCCAGCAGCGTCCGCTCGATCTCGGCCACGTCGGTCACGTCGACCGCGAAGGTCGTCTCGTGGCTGACCGACTTGGCCGCCTCGCCCCCGCTTGCGACCGGATCCGAATCGATGCCCAGCGCCCGCTCGTGGAGAGTGGCTCCGTGATCGCCGAGCACACGCACCAGCGTCTCGGCCGGCAGCGCGGCCAGCTCGCCGATCGTTCGAACGCCCAGCGCCTGCAGTCTCTCGGCCGTCTTGGGCCCGATGCCCCACAGCCGCCGGATCTCCAGCGGGGCCAGGAATGCCGCCTCCTCGCCGGGTTCCACGATGACCAGGCCGTCCGGCTTGCGCAGGTCCGAACCCACCTTGGCCACCAGCTTGTTGGTCGCCACGCCGACCGAGACGGTGAGCTGCGTCGCCTCCACGACTTCGGCCTTGATGCGCCGGGCGATCTCCGGCGCCGGCCCGAAGAGCGCCTCCGAACCGGAGACGTCGAGGAAAGCCTCGTCGATCGAAACCGGCTCGACCGCCGGGGTGAACCGGCGCAGGACGGTCATCACCTCGCGGCTGACGCGCTGGTACTTGCCCCCGTCCACGGGCAGGAAGACCCCTTTCGGGCAGAGCTGAAGCGCCGTCCGCAGCGGCATGGCCGAATGAACGCCGAACTTGCGGGCCTCGTAGCTGCACGTGCTGACCACGCCGCGGGTGTATTCGCGCGAACGCGGGTCGCCCCCGACGATGACCGGCTTGCCGCGCAGCTCCGGCCGGTCGCGCTGCTCCACCGCCGCGAAGAACGCGTCGAGATCGACGTGGATGATGCGCAGGCGGGCCGTATTCACGGACAGATGATCGCGCCCGGCGCAAGGTCCGGCCGGGCCCGAGGCGGCGCGGCGTACCGGGCAGGGACCGGATACGGCAGGATTGGGCTCCGAAGCGGCGCCCGACGTGGCGCCATTCACGCCCAACGGGAATCTGGCGAGAGCCGGACCGCTACGATCCCGCCATGCGTTTCGCCATCGACATACCCAACTTCGGGCCGTTCGCCGACCCGCGCCTGACGGCCGAAGTCGCGCACGAGGCCGAGGAGGCGGGCTGGGACGCCGTATGGGTCTGGGACCACATCATGCGCGACCCGGCGGACCCCCATGCCGATCCCTACATCCTGCTGGCCGCCATCGCGCTGGCCACTTCCCGCATCCGCCTCGGGCCGATGGTTACGCCGCTGGCTCGCCGCCGGCCGTGGCACGTCGCCCGGGAGGCCACGACTCTGGACCATCTGTCCGGCGGCCGACTGACGCTGGGCGTGGGCGCCGGCAGCCGAACTCACGAGTTCGACTCATTCGGCGACCCGGCCGATCTACGGACTCGGGCGGCGATGCTGGACGAAGGGCTGGCGGTGATCGACGGTCTGTGGAGCGGGCGGCCCTTCACCTTCGAGGGCGAGCACTTCACGGTGACCGAAGCCACGTTCCTGCCCGTGCCGGTGCAGCGGCCGCGCATCCCGATCTGGGTCGCCGCAACGTGGCCCGTCCCGGCCCCCCTCCGGCGGGCCGCGCGCTGGGACGGCGTGTGGCCGCTGCGGCGCGACCAGGCCGGCAACAGTGCGCCCCTCACTCCCGACGACATCCGGGGCGTCGCCGCCGCAACGGCCGAGGAACGGGCTGCCGCCGGCCGCGACCCCGGCGATCCGTTCGACATCATGGTGGCCGGCGAAACGCCGGGCGACGATCCGGCGGCCGCCGCAGCCACCGTCCGCGAATTCGCCGCTGCCGGCGCCACCTGGTGGACCGAGCGGATCAACTCGGGTAGGGGCGCCCTGGACATACTTCGAACCCGCATCAGGCAGGGTCCGCCCGGCCGCTAGATGCCCGGCCACCGGCACGCCCGGCCACCGGCCACCGGCCACCGGCCACCGGCCCGGGGAGTGTCGGGGGCGGGCCGTTCGGTGGACGGGGCGTAGTAACATCTAGTGCATGACTATTCGAATGGGTGTGGCGCTACGGGCGGCGGCGCTCAGCCTGGCGCTGCTCGCGGTCGAGGCTTGTTCGAGCGCTGCGGGCACTTCGGGGCCGGTTTCCTCCGGCCCTGCCGCAGGGGCCTCAGACGGAGCCCCGGCGGCTTCCAGCCAGCGCGACGCGGAACGGCCTCGCGCCACCTGGAGGCCCGGTCAAACGGTGTTGCGGTATTTCCCCGTAACCGCGGGCGCAGTCTGGGTCGAAACCAACCGGGGCCTGTTCCAGACGATCGACGGCGGCCTGACCTGGGCCGATGCCACTCCTCGCCGGCTGATGCCGGGCTCGACCCGCGGCCTCTCCGCTCTCGACGCCGACCACGCTTTCCTGGCGACCGTCGACGTAACCCGCGACGCCTCGACCTACCACATCTGGCGAACCGCCGACGGCGGAGCGAGCTGGTCCGACGTAGCGCTTCCGCCGGTCCCGCATGACCCGCTGTGCACCGGGGCCGGGTGCGTGGGCGTCAAGCCGGGCGACCCGTTCGCAGGCATCGACTACGTCGACACGAAGACCGCCTACGTCTGGTTCGGGGTCGAACGGCAGGCCGGCCTTGACAACTACATATTCGGCACGACGGACGGCGGAGCCAGGTGGACGCCGCTGACCTACGAGCCCGCAGGCGCGGCCGACGGCCGACCGAACTCGATCGACTTCGACACCGCGGACACGGGCGTTGCCCAGACGGGGGCGATCATCTCGTCGACGAGCTCCGGTTGGGGCGCCTGGACGAACCAGAAGGTCTCGCTGGGCTACTACGACACCCTCGAGTCCTACCGCACGGTCCACTTCGTCGACTCGACCCACTGGTACATCAACGTCGGGCTCGACTACGGCAGCCATACGACCTATCGCTATCTGGCCTCCACCGACCACGGCCGAACCTGGGTCGCGCACACCGTTTCGATGCCGTCTGTCGGCGCCAACGCCGCCAACGTGACCTTCCTGTCGCCCTCCGCCTGGAACGCGACGCTCAACCTCCCGCTGGAGCAGGGCCTCACCGGCGTCAACGGCCCGGCCTACACCTACGTGACCGACGACGGGGGCGCGCACTGGAGCAAGGCGGGAGACGAGCCGGCCCCCAGCTCGCTGGCCCACTGGCTCGACCGAGACAACGGCTGGACTGCCGGTGGCGGGAAGCTATGGTCATCGAACGACCGGGGTGCGTCGTGGCGGCTGCTGACGCCGTGACGGCCCGGGCTTTGGACGCGGCCGCGGCCGGCCGCTAGGGGATCAGCTGCGGGCCGCTCGCCGGCCCGGGCGACGAGACCATGCTCGCCACCAGCAGTGGCGAGAGCGCCATCATCAGCATCAGCAGCAACCCCATCACGATCAAGAAGCGCCGCCGCCTCTGCTCCGCGAGGGTTCGCTTCCGTCTTCGCTGCCCCACGCGCCGTTCCTCCGCAGGTAGCCGTGCCGCAGATGGCCAATCGGGTCTATCGCCCGGTATTGCCCAATGATGGCCCCCGGAACGCCTTTCTGCCACCGGCCCGGAGCCTACCCCCGGGCGGCGGACCCTCCGAACTGTCGGTTCCCCCGGTGAGACACCAGTTCACGGGCGGAGACACACGCGAATCTGCGGGCCGTGGACGTTTATTGTGTAGTGCATGAGTACACGAATAGACGGCCGCGCATTCGGCGCGCTGGCACTAACCATGATGTTCGTTGCCGCCTGCGGGAGCACCAGTGCCTCCGCCGCAACGGGCGGCCCAGGTGACTCGGCAGATGTGGCCTCGATCACAGCCGCGCCGTCCTCCTCGAGCGAGGCATCCGACTCGGCGCTGCCCAGCGATTCCGCGCCGGCCTCAGCGGCTGCAACGCCAACCCCGGCCCCGCGCGTCGCCTGGGTCCACGGCCAGACCGTGAAGCAGTACGACCTCGTGGCCCCGGGCAAGGGCTGGGTCTACACCAACCAGAACGTCTGGCAGACCATCGATGACGGCGCCACGTGGGCCAAGGTCACTCCGCCGCGCCTGATAGTGAGCAAGATCCGCGGCCTGGGAGCGCTGGATGCCAGCCACGCCCTGCTGGCGGTCGCGGACGTCGTCCCGGGGACCAGCACCTACTACATGTGGCGCACCGGCAATGGCGGCCTGACGTGGGCCTACACGGCGCTCCCGGCGATCCCCAATGAAGTCCCCGTCACGCCCTGCGCGCCGGGCGATTTCTGCGGCGGCCCGGGCGACCCGCCGGCCACGATCTACAACGTGGACGCGAGCACGGCCTTTGTCACCATCCCGATGAGAACCGGCGTGGACGGCTTGAACACCCACACCTTCGAGACGACCGACGGCGGCGTCACGTGGACGACCCTGACCTACGATCCCCCGGACCCGCCGACCCACTCCGGCGGCGCCGATCGGGTCCAGTTCATGACCCGGAACATCGGGGTCGCCGAATTCCAGGACCAGATCTCGAGCACGATCACGGGCTGGGGCCACTGGACTCACCGGCATCTGCCGACGCCCGACTTCGAGCTGCCGACGATCGACTTCCTGAGCGAGACCAAGTGGTACGGCGACCTGGGCCTCGAATACGGCACCGTCCACTACACCTACACGATCTCGACCGACCAGGGCCACGTCTGGACCGACTACACGTCCAACGTTCCGGGCGTCGCCCACCTGTATGACGCGCACGTCCAGTTCCTGGGCCCGCTCGAATGGATCGGGACGGAACTGACGACCACCGGCAGCGCTGTGGGCATGTCCCAGACGATCTACACGACCGACGGCGGTCACCACTGGGCCCTGGAGGGGGCCCAGCCCTTCGCCGGCTCGCGGGCCTTCTTCGTCGACGCCACCCACGGCTGGACCGGCCCGAACGACTACGACGGCATGGGCACGCCGGGCCTGTACACGACGAGTGACGGCGGCCGAACCTGGCGTTTGCTGACGCCCTAGGCCGCCGACTACCCCTTGGGCTCGACGACGATCGTGACCTCGGGGCTCATGCCGGTGTAGACCCTGATGGCGACCTTGTAGGTGCCCAGGGACTTGAGCGGCTCGGGCAGTTCGATCTTGTGGCGATCGATCTCGATACCGCGGCGGGAGAGAGCGTCGGCGATGTCCTTGGCCGTGATGGAGCCGTAGAGCTTGCCGCCCTCGCCCACCTTGACGCCCATCGTCAGCGTCGTGCTGGCGATGCGGGTGGCATTCACGTCGGCTTCCTCACGCTCGCGCTTTCGCTTCTCTTCGCGACTGGCGATATCGTGCTGCCAGGCGCGATAGGCGCCGCCAGCGGCGGGGACCGCAAGCTTCCGAGGGATCAGGAAGTTCCGGGCAAAGCCTTCGGCGACGTCCTTCATCTCGCCGCTCTTGCCGAGCTTGTCGACGTCGGCGGTCAGGATGACCTTCACGCGAACGATTCCTCCTTGGTTAGGTACGACCAAACCTTCGGTCCGATCTCTGCCTTGGCGATCAACCGGCCGGCCGAATCGAGCGCGTCGGGCAGCCTGCGGATGATCCTGCGTAGCGGTGCCGGCGTCACCCGGCGAATGTCGTCCATGTCGCGCCGGAACGCCCGCCCGTCGAGCTCAAGCTCGTCGAGCTTCTCCCGGAGGACATCCTCCGGAATGCCGTCGAAGAATAGCTCCACAGCCAGGACTACCACGGCCAGATCGTCCAGCCTGCCCAGCAGCGGTATGTCGTCCGAGATCACGTCGCGGCCAAGCAGGACGTAGCCGGCGGCCAGGCCCAGGACGGCCTTGCGTGCGGCCGGCACGCGCGGGTCCCGCAGGAGCGCCCAGATCAGGCCGGCGTACATCGGGGCGCGGCTGGCCAGCGGCAGGAAGCCGAGCCAGCGCGCGGCGCGCATCAGCCCGCTCTTGCGGCGCCGCCTGCAGGTGGGAACTGCCTGAACGTTGCTGGCCATCGCTCCTTCGATCCGACTCTGGGGAATCGCGAGTTTACCAGGCAATGCCCGGCCTCAGGGCAGCCCCGGCCTCAGGCCGCCCCGAGCCGCCCTCAGCCGCCCCAGGCGTTGAACCAGAGCCACTCCCGGGCCGGCAGGCCCGAATCGTGGATCGCGGCGGCCGTCTCACGGCCGAAGTACCGGACATGCCAGGTCTCCGGCTTGAAGCAGGTCCGGGCCGGGCTCGAATCGGTCGGGTAGCTGTTGATGAAGCCGTACTCCCAGGCGTGGGCCGTCAGCCAGGACCCGACCGCGCCGCCGAAGTCGATCGCCGTGCCCAGCTGGTGCTCCGAATGGCCGGCCTGGGCGGCGGAGGATTGGGCCCAGTCGAGGCCGTACTTGCGCAGCGTCTCCTCGTAGAGGGCGCCCTGCTCCTCGAAGCTGCGATAGGCGGAGTTCACCTTGGGCGCCAGGCCGTCGGCCCGGGCGGCCTCCACCATGGCCCGCAGATCGTCGACAACGAAGGCCCGCACCAAGCCGGATCCGCTTACCCCAGCTTCGCTCACCGGGACCAGGTCCGGGGGCACGTACGAGGCGTCCAGCCGGAAGCTGGTGTCCACCAGCGTTGAGGCCCAATCGTCGTAGGAGGTCCTGGTGGCGGGAACGTCGCCGTACTCGCAGGCGGCGAGCGGCGGCGGGGTGGGCCGCGGCGAGGGCGTGGGAGCAGGGGTGGGGCTGGGTGTGGGCGTGGCGCCGGCAACGGCATCCCCCAGGGCGGCAACGGCCAGCGGGCCGACGGCGACACCGGCCAGTACGAGGGCTGCCAGCAGGCCGACCACGGCCAGAGGCATCTTCCAGTCCCGGCGTCGGCGTCGGGGCCGGTACGAATAGCGGGTCAAAGTGCTGCTCCTGGGGGCAAGCATGATTCTGAGCAGGTTGCCAGAATACCCAAGTTGAGGAGCGGGCTTGCAGCCGGCCCAGCCGCGGCTCGCGCTCCACCACATGACCGGCCGTTGCCGGCCATGACGGCCGCGCGGGGGTAGGCGCCGGCCAGAGGCTAGGCGGTCTGTGATCGAAACCGGGCAGGCTCACACGCAGGCGGCTCCCGCGGCCGGGGCGATTCGGGCGATATGGCGCGACCCGCTGGCGTGGCTGCTCGCCCTCTCGGGGCTGTTCCTGGTTGCCGTTTGGGCGATATGGCTGACCCGGCCGGGCGAGGAGCAGCCCTTCAAGGAGTACACGGGGCTGGCCGGGCTCCCGGCCGGCCTGCTGGTGGTGCTGGCGACGGTCCGCCTTCGGCGCGCGGACAAGCTCGATGCGGCCACCAGGAGCATGTGGTCGATCTGCGCCATCGCCCTGGTCACCTACGGCGTGGGGGCCTCTCTGGGCCTGTTCTCCCAGTCGGTGCCGGGCTGGCAAGCCCTGGAGCCGCTGGGGCTGGCCCTCCAGATCCTGACCTACCCCATCGCCTGGGCCGCGCTCGCGGTGGTGCCTGGGCCGTCGCGGTCGGCCACCGACTTCCTTCTGGTCAGCCTGGACGTGACGATCATCGTCTGGTCCATAGCCATGCTGGGCTGGCATCTATGGCTGTACCCGGTCGCCCGCTCGTCCGGGGCGAGCCTGACCACCACCATCACGGCGGCCGCCTTCCCAGTTCTCGACCTGGCCATGATCGGCGCCGTCTTCGCGACGGTGCTGCGGACGCCGCGGCTCGGCACGGCTGTCGCCCTGGCGATCGTGTGCGGAGCGATGGTCGCGGCCCTGGCCGGCGACACGGTGGCGGCCACCCAGTACCTGCGCGAGGGATACCAGCGCGGCGGCTTGACGGGGCTGCTGTATGCCGGCGCCTGGTTCGGCATCGCCGCCGCCCTCTACGCCCAGTGGCGGGTGCCCCAGGCATGGCGGAATGCCCGCGGCATGACGGACTACTGGCGCGGCTTCGCCGTCGTGCCCTACGTGGCGGTGGCGATCGCCTTCGCCCTGCCCGTGCTGAGCGCCTGGGACGACCAGGAGACGCTCCGCCAGCACGTTCCCGCGACCGGCATCCTCATGGCCCTGGTGGTGGCCCGGCTGGCCGTGACCGTCCGCGAGAACGCCCGGCTTGGCGCCGCCGAGCGGGAGATGCTGGCGACCGCGATGGAGCAGACGACCGACGCCGTCGTCGTCACCAACCGCCGGGGGGCGGTCACCTACGTCAACCGGGCCTTCAGCCGCATCACCGGCTATCCGGCAGAGGAAGTTGTGGGCCGGCCCATGTCCGAGATGCGAGGGGACACCGGCTTCTGGAGCGGCGCCGAGGTGCGCTCGCTCGTGACCCGCGGCGAGAGCTGGGCCGGCCGGATGGAGGGCCGACGCCGCGACGGCGGGACGTTCCACGTGCACATGACGGTTGCGCCGCTGCGCGACCGGGCAGGTGCCCGGGTAGGCTCCGTCGGCGTGGCCAAGGACATCTCGCGCGAGCAGGAACTGGAGGCCGAGCTGGCGCAGGCGCAGCGCATGGAGGCCATCGGGCGTTTGGCCGGCGGTGTGGCTCACGATTTCAACAACATCCTCACCGTCATCAACGGCTTCAGCGAGCTGGCCTTGACCGAGCTGCCGAAGGACGACCCGGTGGCGGAGGACATAGCCGAGATCTCCAGGGCCGCGGAGCGAGCCGCCTCTCTGACCCGGGCCCTGCTGGCCTTCAGCCGCCGCCAGGTGATGCGCCCTCAGGCGGTGAACCTCAACGAAGTGGTGGCCGGCATGACGCCGATGCTCGGGGTTCTGCTCGGCGGCACGGTCGAGGTGGAAGTCAAGCCGGCCGACAAGCTCGGCTGGGTCATGGCCGACAGGGCTCAGCTGGAGCAGGTGATCCTCAACCTGGCCTCCAACGCCCGCGACGCCATGCCGGAGGGCGGCCGCCTGACGATCGCCACCCGGAACACGACCTTGAGCGAGAAGCAGGCCCGAGCCCAGGTGGGCGCGAGCGCCGGCCCGCACGTGGTGCTGACGGTCGCCGACACCGGCGCGGGCATGACCCCAGAAGTCAGGGAGCACGCCTTCGAGCCGTTCTTCACGACCAAGGAGCGCGGCAAAGGCACCGGTCTGGGCCTCTCCACCGTGATCGGCGTAGTGCAGCAGAGCGGCGGCTCGATCCACGTCGAGTCGAAGCCCGGCGCCGGGTCGGAGTTCACCATCTACCTGCCCCGCGTCTCGCGGCCCGAGAAGCCGGGTGCGGCCGAGGAGGCGCCGGCGGAGCGGCCGGCCTTCAGGGGCACGGAAACCATCCTGGTGGCGGAGGACGAGGACGCCGTGCGGACCTTCGTGGAGCGGACCCTGCGCCAGTCCGGCTACCGCGTCCTGACCGCCGCCAACGGCGCCGAGGCCCTTGAGCTGGCCCGCCACGAGCCCCACATCCACCTGCTCTTCACCGACATGGTCATGCCGGGCATGACCGGCCGCGAACTGGCCGCCAGGCTGGCGGCGATGCGCCCCGCGATGCCCGCCGTGTACGCCTCGGGCTACTCGGACGAAGCCCTGCGGGACGACTTCAGCCAGGAGGCCGGAGTCCCCTACCTGGCCAAGCCGTTCACCGCCGAGGCGTTGCTGACCAGGGTGCGCGAGGCGCTTGACGGTCCCAGCGCACGAAATGGGTAAGTAGACCGCCTGGACAGACGGGCCGCGAACGTCGATCTTTGGCCCGCACGCCCCAACTGAGCGTCAAGCTGGAGGCTTCAGATGTCCGCTCCCGCGATTCCCGCCGAGAAGGCGGCCGGTCTGTTCCGCTGGAACGCCGCCCTGGCTCTGCTGCACCTGCTGCAGGGCATAGCGATCCTGGCCATCTCCTTCGCCAAAGATCCAGTGGTGACTTCGCCCGTGGTGGGGACGTACCTGCGCTTCGACGAGGGCACGCGAACGCTCGTCACCGCCCAGCGCGGGATCTGGGAAATGCCCATCGGGCCGGCCGTGGCCCTGTTCCTGTTCATGAGCGCCCTGGCCCACTTCAGCATGGCCTTCCTGATCCGGGGCCGCTACGAAGGCTGGCTGGCGCGGGGCCTGAACCCCATTCGCTGGGTCGAGTACTCGTTCAGCTCGAGCGTGATGATCGTCGTCATCGCCGCGCTGGCGGGCG
>CAZFLI010000062.1:0-10523 GCA_964519845.1 uncultured Anaerolineaceae bacterium
CATCAGGCAGTAGCCGCGCTCGAGGCCCCACACGCCGCCGCTGGTGCCGCAGTCGACATAGTGGATGCCCTTGGGCTCGAGCTCCTTGGACCGGCGGATGTCATCGAGGTAGTAGCTGTTGCCGCCGTCGATGATGATGTCGCCTGGCTCCAGGAGCGGCTCGAGTTGGGCGATCGTGGCGTCCACGGCCGCCGCCGGGACCATTACCCAGAGGACCCGGGGCTTGGCCAGCTTGCCGGCAAGCTCGGCCAGCGAGTGCGCCCCGTCGTTGATCGTGCCGTCGGCGACCATTCCGTCCACGGTTGCCGCGGTTCGTGCATACCCGATTACCTTGTGGCCGTGGCGCTGCCAGCGGCGGGACATGTTGGCGCCCATTCGGCCGAGTCCGACGAGACCGATCTCCACTGCCCTGTACCTCCATTGTCAGTTGTCCAGATATCAGCCTGCCCGCCGGGTGAACCGGCGCTTCGAGCGGACGGGTACCGGCTTGGACCCCTCCGAGATTGCTAGATCGATGTCGATAGGAAGCCGCCGTCAACCGAGACCAGCGCGCCCGTGACGAATCCCGATGCCCGCTCCGAGGCAAGCCAGACGGCCGCGCCGACAAGCTCGTGTGGCTCGCCGAGACGTGCCAGCGGAGTCCGCGCCAGGATGTTGTCGATCCGCGTTTGCGAGAGCAGTTTCCGGTTCTGCTCGGCCGGGAAGAACCCGGGGACGAGGGCATTGACCCGGATTCTGTGCGGGGCCAGCTCTCTGGCCAGATAGCGCGTCAGTATGTTCACGCCGGCCTTGGAGACCGAGTAGGCGAGGACTCGGGACAGCGGAATCTCCGCCGAAGCGGACGATATGTTGATGATCGTCCCGCCCTGACCGCGCTCAACCATGGCTTGCCCGAATACCTGGCAACACAGCAGGCAGGACGTGAGGTTCGTATCGAGGACGTCGTGCCACTCGTCGAGGCCGATCTCGAAGAAGGGGGTGCTGCTGTTGACGCCCGAGGCATTCACGAGGATGTCGACGGGTCCGAGCGTCAGTTCCACGGACCGCAGTGACGCCTCCACCGAGGCTCGATCCCGGGCATCCACCTGGATCGCGGTCGACTCGATTCCGGCCCCTGCCAGGGCCGCGGCACGGGCCTTGGCCTTCTCGGCGGTTCGGCTCAGGACGGCCACCTTCGCGCCCGCGGCTCCGAGGCCGTCGCACAGCGCCCCGCCGAGAACTCCGCCCCCGCCTACGACCGCGGCGACACGGCCGGTCAGGTCAAACAGCGAAGTGCCCTGAGCAGATGTCTCCGTTGCCTCGGGGCCTGCTTCCTGCGGACTCATGGCATCACCTGCGAGTTCGTTCCGGCTACGGCTGCAAAGGGGCTCAGATGCCGCCCGATATGAGTCGCGAGGTCGGCCCAGTACCGGTCGCGCTGCAGCCACACTCCTGAGCGTACCGCTCGGCCGAGATCCGCGTAGGCGCCTTCGCCGTTCAGGACGGCCCCGTAGGCGACGTGGAGGATCTCTCGGGTCGCCGGCTCCGCTACCAGCCCTGCCAGCTGGGCCGGGGAGAGCCGATTCGGATCGACGTTCTCCAGCGCGGAGACGCTGGCCGATACGTGGTAGCTCGCTCGCGCGATCGCATAGGCATCCAGCGATACGCGCCAGATCCGGCGCATCAGCTCCGGATCCGCCGCGGCCACGACTCCGAGAGCGGTCAGGTAGCTCGTGCCCGACGTCTTCAGGTGGACGGCGCCCCGGGTCGCCCGAGCGATGCCATCGTAGGCCGAGAACTTGTCCGAGCCGGAATGGATGCTGATCTTGTAGCCGCCGTTGGCCCTGGCAACAGCGGAGTGCGTGTTCACATCCGCGGCCAGTTCGGCCGGGTCCCCGATGAAGTCGATCCCCTTCTCGAACCGGCCGACAAAGCGCGGGGCGAAGCCGACCCAGCGGACCCCCAAGCGCCGGAGCTCGGTCGCCAGGTAGACGTGATCCAGGGGAGTGGTTCTGTGGAGGATCTCGTCGACGGCGACCTCGAATTCGAAGCCGTCCTGGCCGAGCTTGTCGACGAGATGGCGATACATCGCGGCCACGTGCGCGACGGCCGGCGCGAATCGCGCCGCCGCCGCCCGGAGAGCGGGCTGCGGCAGCGGCAACGGTCCGCTGTCGAGATCCATGGCCGCCGGGTAGCGCCGCAGGAACGAGGTCTCGTCGTCCTCGAGCGTCTGCCACGGGACCGTCGCGTAGGCCCTGGTGATGCTGGCTGGATCGGCGTCGGCGGCCAGATCGGGCACCAGCTCGATTGGATCGGCGGTGAACATCGTGCAGCCGGCGGCTATGCCGGCGTCGATGTCGTCGCTGTTCTTGAGGTGGTCTGCGTCGGCACCGTAGCCCGAGCGCCAGCCGGAAGCGATGGCGCCGAAAGTGGCGGCGTCCACGACATCCTCGAACGTGCGTCCCGTTCGGCCGAGCTCGCGAGCGGATTGCTGAGCCAGGACCGGGGCGACCCCCGGATTCGCCCGAAACGCAGCCACATGCCCCGGCGTGGCGAGACCGAGTCGGTCGCCCACGCCCATGGATGTCGCCAGGCCGAGCCGGCGCGGCCTGAGCCAGGGCAGCCGGCCGCGCAGCCAGGCGGCCTGGGCGGGGCCCGCCTCCGCGCGCAGCAGAGTGCCGCTCTCGAATGGGGCTGAGTCCCCACCGGGGATGGCCTCCAGCGGCTCCGGGCCGGAAGCCCAAACGAGCAACTCCCAGCCGGCCCCGCCGGGGGCGACGCCGATGACCAGCTCGCCGTCAACCAGGAGCGACGCTTCCGCGGCTCCGGCTCGCCTGAGCAGAGCCGCCCTCTCCTCCTGCACGGTCAAGACTCCTGGACCCGCGCCGGTGCGGGCTCGCAATTGTGGGCTGCCTGTCGCCTTTCGCCGGCCAGGGCCCGGCCTCCTTCCCTGTCCGGGGCGCGCCTTACCAGAGCAAGGAGCTCCCCGGACGGCTATCGAAGTGTGCTCAGTCCGCGACTCGGGTCACGAGCTGAGTTGGGTTCACGAAGCGAAGGGCGATCAGCAGCAGCACCATCATCGAAGCGGTATAGATGGCCGCCATCGCGTCGACTTCCTGGGGCGCCCGGATGCCGGCTCCAAATACGGAGTCGTAGAGCACTACGACGAGCGTCGTGCTGCCCGGCCCGGACGTCAGGAAGGTCAGTTCGAACATGCCGACGGTTCGGACGAGCACCAGAATGCCCGCCGCCAGGATGCCGGGCACCAGAAGTGGCCCGAGGACTCGAAGGAAGATCGTGAGCGTGCTCGCGCCGCACATTCGAGCCGCCGCCTCAATCTTCGGGTCGATCTGCTCGATGAACGGAATCATGACCAGGACAACGAATGGCACCGTCGGCACCAGGTTCGCCAGAATCACGCCCTGGATGTTGCCGGCCAGGCCGAGCTTGTACAGAAGCGTGGCCAGCGGGATGCCGTAAGTGATCGGCGGAACCAGGATCGGCAGCAAGAAGAGCAGGTTCACGACCTTCTTGCCCGGGAAGTCGCGACGGGCGAGCGCGTACGCGGCCGGAACGCCGATGACGATCGACAGGGCCACCACGGCCAGGGCAACCTGGGCCGTGACGACCAGCACGCCGCCGATGTTGAAGTCGGCCCAGGCATCGCCGTACCAGTGCGTCGTGAACCCGTCCGGCAGCCAGGTCCCGAACCAGGTCGTGCCGAAGGAATCGACGACCACCGTGGCGATGACGCCGACGAGGTTGATGAAGAAGAACACGACCATGCCCCAGACGACCCAGCCGCCCAGGTTCGACGGGAGCCCGCGACGGCGGGTACCCGCGGCGGCGGGCGCGGGGGCGGAGTTCGCCACGACGGCCATCAGCCCTTGCCTCCAGTCGCGCCCCGATAGAGGCGGTTGCGCCAGGACAGCACGATAACGATCACGGCCAGCATCACCGCCGCCATGACCATTGCGATCGCCGATCCCAGTGAGTAGTCGTACTGCTCGAAGGCCGCGTGGAAGGCGGCAATCGAGATGACATGAGTGTCGCCCGTTGGATTGCCCACGAGATTGGCCGACGGGAAGACCGAGAACGCCAGGACGAAGGCCAGGCAGAACGTGATGGCCAGACCGGGCGCGAGGAGCGGCATGATCACGTGGCGGAAGCGCGCGAGCCAGCCCGCGCCCATCGTGGCTGCCGCCTTCTCGAGGCTGGGATCGATGCCGGACAGGTACGACAGGACCAGCAGGAACGAGAACGGGAAGCCCGTGATGACGAGGGAGAAGAAGACGCCCCAGTAGTTGTGGACCAGCATCAGCGGCTCGTCCTGCAGGCGGAAGTCCAGCAGGAACTTGTTGACCCAGCCCGACGGCCCGAGGTATTGGATCAAGCCTTCGGCCGTGAGCACCGTGCCGAGGGTGATCGGCACGACGAGAAGGGTCGTCACGGTCCGCTTGCCGCGGAACTTACCCCGCATCCGGTAGGCAATAGGCACCGACGCGAGCACGTTCACCAGTGCGGCCGGCAGCGCCAGCCAGAGCGTGATCGCGATCGTGTCGCGCAGATACTCGTCCGCGAAGAAGTTCTCATAGCTGGCGAGTGGGCCGCCCTCGCTTGGGGTGAGCGACAGCTGGAGTCCGTAGACGAAGGGGTAGATGAACAGGGCGGCCAGCAACAGAAGGCCAGGGACCGTCAGCAAGAGCACCCGGTCGATGCCGCGATCCGCGAGGCGGTGGCGAAGCGAGGCGCGCTCCAGCGCGGGCGGTTCTCCGGCCGCCCCGAGCGCAGGGCCGACTGGCCTCGTCATGCCTCTGCCGCCACCGGTTTGGCCGCCTTCTCCGCCGGGGGAGCGGACCCATCGAGCGCGTAGATGAGCACGCGCTCGGGAGGAACGGTGATCGTCACCGAGTCGCCGGGGGCGACGCGGTGCGCGGTCCGAAGATAGACGCGCTCGCCGCCTCGCAGAAGCGCCTCTATCAGGACTTCGCGGCCGTGATACTCCACCACCTCGGCGGTGGCCTCGATGCGATTGGGTCCGGGCCCGTCGACGTCGAGGTCCTCGGGCCGAATGGCGGCCACGGCGCGAGACGCGCTGAGATCCCCGAACGCCTTGCCCTTGAGCCGGGCCGAAGGTCCGCTGACTACGACGCCGGCCGAGGTCCGCTCGGCGACGTCAAGCTCCAGCATGTTCCGGTAGCCCATGAAGCCCGCCACGTAGCGGTTGACTGGATGCTCGTACACCTCGCTGGGGGTGCCCACCTGCTGTACCAGCCCTTCGCGCAGCACGACCAGGCGGTCGGCCATCGAGAGCGCCTCTTCCTGATCGTGGGTCACGTAGACCGTGGTCAGATCGAGGCTTTGGTGCAGGCGCCGGATCTCCGTCCGCATGGTGAGCCGCAACTGAGCGTCCAGATTCGATAGGGGCTCGTCCATGAGAACGAGCGGGGGCTCGTAGACGATCGCCCGGGCGATTGCCACTCGCTGCTGCTGACCGCCGGATAGCTGGCCGGGCAGCTTCGACGCGTGGTCCTCGAGCCGGACCAGCGCCATCACTTCGTCCACACGCTTACGTAGTTCCTGCCCACGAGTCTTGCGCATCTTCAGTCCGAAGGCGACGTTGTCGCGCACGGACATGTGAGGGAAGAGGGCGTAGTTCTGGAAGACCATCCCGAATCCGCGCTGCTCCGGCGGCAACCCGTCGATCCGGCGATCGTCGAGCCATATGCTGCCGGCCGAGAGTGGCAAGAGCCCAGCCAGGCAGTTCAGTGCCGTGGTCTTGCCGCAGCCCGACGGCCCGAGGAGGGCGATGAACTCGCCCCCTCGGATCGTCAGACTAAGCTCGCGAAGCGCGGCTTGATCGCCGAATCTGCGACTTACCGTGTCGAGTTTCAGCTCCGTAAACCGCTGTCCGCGCATCTAGGTTTCCTTGCCTACTTCTTGCCGATTTGCTTGTCCCACAGGTCGAACGCCGTCACCTGCTCGTCGGCGGGCAGAGACGTCTTCTTGGGGAACTGTTCGATCCACTGGTCGAACTCCGGAACGCCGTACTCGGCGAGAACAGCCTGGCTGTCGGCGGGGGCCATGGCCAGGGTCACGCCCTTCACGGCGGGGCCGGGATAGAAGTAACCCTTGTCGTAGGAGATGGCCTGCTGATCGGGCTTGAGCATCCAGGCGATGAGCTGCAGATCCGCGTTGAGGACAGCCGGCGTCACGCCTGCCGGGATCACAACGTACTGAGCGTCGGTGACCCAGGTCATGTCGTCCATCTTGGCCACGGCGGTGGTCTTCGGCACGGTCCCGAGGACGCGCGGGTTGATATACCAACCCGTGGTCGTCATGACCATGTCGACGGTGCCGGCGGCGAGGTCCTTCATCGTCGCCGTAGTGCCGGTCTGATAGACCTTGATGTACTGGCCGAGTTCCTTGAGGTAGGCCCAGGTCTTGTCCCAGCCGTTCGTCGGATCAGTCGGATCCGTGTCGCCGAGCATGTACGGCAGGGCCATCAGCCAGGTCCGACCGGGACCGGAGTTGGCCGGCCGGGCGTACTCGAACTTGCCGGGGTGAGCCTTGGCCCAATCGAGCAGTTCCTGCGGCGTCTTCGGGGGGTTCTGAACCTTCGCCGGGTTGTACTCGAGCAACGGACCCGACGGATAGTAGACGACTTCGATACCGTATCCCTGGGCAAGCTGGGCCATGTCAGCCGCGGGAGCCAGGTAGTTTTCCATCAAGTTGGGGAACATGTCCTGGTGGTCGGGGATGACCTTGGTTAGCAGGTTTCCCTGGATGCCAGCGGAAAGGCCATCCGTTCCGGTCAGGACTAGGTTGATGGCGTTGTCGCTGCTGGGGTTCTGCGCCTTCAGCTTGCCCGCCATTTCCGGAGCGCTCGCCGCCGAATACGTGACGTTGGCGACGATCTCGGGGTGAGCGGCTTTGAAGTTCTCGATCATCCCCTTGGTCAGCTGCAGGTTTCCCGCGACGTCGAGGATGTTGATGGTTACCGGGGCGTAGCTGGGCACCGGCGTCGGCGTGTCGCCGGGTGCCTGCGTCGCAGCTGGTGTCGTCGGTGCGCTCGTCTCCGTGCCGGGGGCACCGCAGGCCGACAGCACGGCTCCCAGGGCCAGCAGCGCCGCCAGCCTGTGGGCCTTTGACCTAGACCACATCACACTAGAACCTCCTCTGCCATTCCATAGTCCGACCTTCGCTACCACCGGATCGGCGGCCCCGAATGGGGCCATGACCTCACCGGTCGGATGGCCTCGATTGGGTGGGCCCCGTGGACCCGCGAGTGATCAGCTGGACGTCGAGCATCTCCTCGTGTTGCCCAGCCTCGGGACGGGCGAGTTGCTCCAGCAGGAGTTCGACGGCCGCGCGCCCCGCCGTGGCGAGTGCGACCGCCACGGTCGTAAGGGGTGGCGCTGCCATTCCGGCCATCGGGATGTTGTCGAATCCGACGACGCTGACCTCGCCTGGAACGGACACGCCGCGGTTGTTGAGGCGGCTGAGAACGCCCAGCGCCATCAGGTCGTTGTAGGCAATCACAGCCGTCAGCTTCTGGGCCAGCACCAGGTCGGCGGCGCTGTGTCCGGCCTCGAAGGTCGGCGAGAACGGCCCGAGCACCACCGCCTCGAGCCCGTGGGCGCGGGCGTTCGCCCGCAGGCCGCGAAGCCTCTCTCGGTTGGACCAGGATCGCTCCGGGCCGGAAAGGAAGCCGATCCTCGTATGGCCCAACGCGGCCAGGTGCTCGACCGCTTGACGCATCCCGCCGACGTTGTCGACCAGCACGCTGGACGCGCCGCTGATGCGGCGGGTCACCAGAACGAGGGTGGTGTCTCGGGCGAGTTCCTCGAGTTGAGCATCTCCCTGCCTGGGTGAGCAGATCAGGATGCCGTCGACCTGGCGGGCCATCTCCCGGGCCAGCTCCGCTTCGAGATGGGGGTTCTCTTCGGAGTCCGCGAGGAAGACGGCGTAGTTGGACTCGCGCGCCCGAGCCTGCGCGCCCTTGAGGATCCCCGAGAAGAAGGGGTTGCCCAGGTCCGGCACCAGCGCGCCGATGTTGCCGGTCTTGCCGGTCGTCAGACTCCGGGCAGCTCGGCTGGGGCGGTAGTGCAGCTGATCGGCAACCGCCATGACTCTGGCGATCGTCTCTTCGCGGACCAGATCCGGCTCCGCGAAAGACCTCGAGACCGTTGCCGGAGAGACACTGGCCAGGCGGGCGACGTCCCTGATGGACGGCTGCCCATCGCGGGCGCTGTTGCGGCCGCGTCGCCGGCGCGACACTCGAGCAGCCGCGTCGCTGCCCACTGGGCCTGCTTCTGCGGCCGCCGCCCGGCTTGACTCCTCTCTCGTCCCCGTCATGACTGCAAAGATGAAACCTGTTGCAGAAACTGTCAAGCCGGATGCATCATTATTCGGCCAGGGCCCGTGGTTTCCGAGCGGGCGATGGAGCCGGCGCGCCTCGGATTGCGGCTTCGAGGACAATCGATGGCCACAACACACGGGAGGAAGCATGGGATCGCCGGGACGGGAGTCGCCGAAGGGGTCGCCGCGACACAGGATCGCCGATGTCCGGGCGACCACGGTAAGCGTGCCTCTCGAGGCGCCCTTGCGCCATGCCGCCGGAGCGCACTGGGGTCGCTTCGTCCGGACGATCGTGGAAGTGGAGACGGAGAGCGGCTACGTCGGCCTGGGCGAGATGGGGGGTGGCGGGCAGACTGCCCAGGCCAGCGTCGAGACGCTGCGCCCAAGACTCCTGGGCCATGACGTCTTCGACACGACTGCCCTGTGGTTCAAGATCCTGAATCCAACGGCGGCCCTCTACGACAACCGGACCCAGGTTCATGCGGCGTTGGAGTTCGCCTGCCTCGATGCCGCCGGTCAGGCGCTGGGCGTGCCGGTCTACGACCTGCTCGGCGGCAAGATGAGAGACGCGGTCCCGTTCGCCGGCTATCTCTTCTTCCGCTACGCCAACGAAGGCAGCGGGCAGGGCGAGGTGCGGACGGCGGAGCAACTCGTGGCGGAAGCCGCCCGGCTCAAGAAGACGTTCGGTTTCGGCAGCCACAAGCTCAAGGCGGGTGTCTTCGGGCCCGACTACGAGCTTCGCTGCTTCCTGGCTCTGGCCGAGGCGTTCCCCGAGGACAACGTCCGTATCGATCCGAATGCGTCCTACAGCGTCCGCGACGCAATCCGCGTCGGCCGGGCGATCGCGAGCCTGCGGAACGACTACTTCGAAGACCCCACCTGGGGCATGAACGGGCTGCGGCAGGTGCGCCGGTTCGTGGATCTGCCGATCGCGACCAACACCGTGGTCACCAACCTCGAGCAGCTCTCGGCCAACGTTCGGGATCCCGCCGTCGACGTGGTCCTGCTCGATACGACTTTCTGGGGTGGCATCCGGCCGGCGCTGAAGGCGGCTGCGGTCTGCGAGACGTTCCAGCTCGGGGTAGGTGTTCACTCGTCGGGCGAGTTGGGCATCCAGCTGGCGACGATGCTGCACTTCGGAGCCGCCTTGCCATCGCTTCAGTTCGCGGCCGACGCGCACTACCACCATCTCGTGGACGACATCATCGAAGGCGGGCCGCTGAGATACCGCGACGGCGCGATCTCCGTCCCCAACGGGCCCGGGCTCGGGGTCAAGCTGGACCGCCAGAAGCTTGCCCGGTACGCGCGTCTGCACGAGGAGCTCGGCGGCTACCCATACGATCGCGACCCGGGTCGGCCCGGCTGGTACGCCCGGGTTCCTAACGAGCAGTGGGCTGATCCGGCCGACGCTTCGGTGCCGAAGCTCGACGTCGCTTCGAAGCCCGAAGAAGCCGGTCGATGAGCAGCGACCAGCCCAGCGACGTCTTCGACCGACTCAGGCAACTCGGAATCGTTCCAGTCGTCGAGATCGCCGATGCGGACCGGGCCGTGCCTCTGGCTGAGGCGCTTGCTGCAGGCGGCCTGCCCGTCGTCGAGGTCACGTTTCGAACTCCCGCCGCGGCGCAGTCTCTCCGCCGGATCGCCAAGGCAGTGCCGCAGGTTCTGCTCATGGCCGGCACCGCCACATCGGTCGAGCAGGTCGATCTGGCCCTGGACTCCGGGGTGGCGATCGTCGTCGCGCCGGGGTTGAATCGCGGGGTCGTCGAGCGCGCGATGGCGATCGGGCTGCCGATCCTGCCCGGCGTCCTGACGCCTTCGGAGGTGGACGCCGCGCTTGCGCTCGGCCTGTCGGCGGTCAAGGTCTTCCCGATCGAGCCGGTCGGTGGGATCAGCTACCTGCGAGCGCTGGCCGGCCCGTTTCCGCGGATGCGGTGGAGCCCAACGGGCGGTATCTCGGCCGACGCGTTGCCTGCCTATCTCAAGCTCCCGAGCGTCCTCTCCTGTGGTGGCAGCTGGCTGGCCCCGCGAGCGGACATCGAGGCGGGCCGGTTCGACGACATCACCGCCCGCGCGGCCAAGGCGGCACGGATCGTGCGGCAGGCGCGGGCGGGGACTTGAGCTCAATCGCGCGGATGGATCGGGCGGCCTACCAGGCGCGGTCTCGCCAGAACCCGGGGATCCTG
>CAZFLI010000063.1:0-10423 GCA_964519845.1 uncultured Anaerolineaceae bacterium
TCCGGTCCGCCTCGCCGTGGGCGATGTAGGCGGCCTCCAGCGGCGTCTCGACCTCGGCCTCCGACACTTCCGGGCCGGCGATGACGCGCCGGATCGGCAGGTCGAACTTCCGGGCGAACTCGAAGTCGCGCTCGTCGTGGGCGGGGACGGCCATGATCGCGCCCGTGCCGTAGCCGGCCAGGACGTAGTCGGCGATCCATATCGGGATGCGCTCGCCGTTGACCGGGTTGGTGGCATACGAGCCGGTGAAGACGCCCGTCTTCTCGCGCTCGGTCGACATCCGCTCGATCTCGGTCTCGCGGCCGGCGGCCGTCACGTAGGCGTCCACTTCGGCCTTGCGATCGGGCGCCGTGAGCTTGCCGACAAGCTCGTGCTCGGGCGCCAGGACCATGAAGGTGGCGCCGTACAGCGTGTCCGGCCGGGTGGTGAAGACGCGCAGCCGGTCGCCGCCGGGCTGGTGGTCGTCCGGCGCGGTCTCGAAATCGACCTCGGCGCCCTCGCTCCGGCCGATCCAGTTGGTCTGCATGATCCGGATCGGCTCGGGCCATTCGATGCCACTGAAGTCGAGCAGCTCGTCGGCGTACTTCGTGGTCCGCAGGTACCACTGGTCCAGCTGGCGCTTCTGGACCGGCGTGCCGCAGCGCCAGCAATGGCGATCCGAGCCCTCGACCTGCTCGCGGGCCAGCGTGCCGTCGTTGGGGCACCAGTCCACGGGCGAGCTGGTCCGGTAGGCCAGGCCTGCCTCCAGGAAGCGCAGGAACAACCACTGGTTCCAGCGGTAGTAGTCGGGATCGCAGGTCACGACCTGCTGCTGCCAGCTGAAGGTGGCGCCCATCGAGCGCAGCTGGCGGCGCATGTTCTCGATGTTCTTCAGGGTCCACTCGCGGGGGTGGATCTTGTTCTTGATGGCGGCGTTCTCGGCCGGCAGCCCGAAGGCGTCGAAGCCGATCGGCAGGAAGACGTTCTCGCCGTGCATGCGGTGGAAGCGGGCGATGGCGTCGGTCGGCGTCTTGATGTACCAGTGGCCGATGTGCAGGTCGCCTGACGCATAGGGGAACATCGTCAGCAGGTAGAACTTGGGTCGCTTCGTGTCGGCCAGGTCCGTCTCATAGAGCCCAAGCTCCGCCCAGCGCTGCTGCCATTTCGGCTCGATGGCCGCGGGCTCGTAGCGATCGACGCGGGTGCACTCTGCTGCCGACACGGTGGTCTCTCCCTGGGTTGCGGCGGGCTCGGGCTGGGCGACCGGGCGGACATGGCGCCGCGGCGCCCGAGCGAGGCTCAGTTTATCCGAGAGGCGCGTGGAGCCGAGAGGCGCGTGGAGCCGGGCGGCGCCTGGAGCCGGGCAGCGCGTGGAGCCGGGCGACCCCCCGGCCCGCCTGCTCGCCGGGCGATCTGGACAGATTCCAACCCCCGTAGCGCGGGGCCAGGTCGATCCGCGTCCGGAGGTGAGATTCCGCCGGCACCGGCCTCCAGGGCCCGAATCGCCCGGGCGCCGCCCTCAGAAGTGCCGTGATTCGGCCGTTTCGGCGGCTTTCGGCGGCCTCCGGCCTGCGCGCTCGCCCGATCTCCGCCCGACTCTCGGACTCGTGCTACCCGCATTGGAATCTGTCCAGAATGCGAGCCCGGTCGTGGCCTTCGAGGGGTCGCGCAGGAAGGCCCGCAGCTGCCGCCCATCAAGCGCCAGGCGATTGCCCAACATCGTGGCATGCTGCCGGGCGTGGCGGCGGTTGGTCCTCGTGTCCGTGACGATCAGCCAGGCGCTGACGAGCCGGGCGTGCCGGCCGTGTGAGGCGCCGATCGTTCCCGCCAGTCGAACCTTGCGGTCCAGCGTGCCGAGCATCTCGTTGAAGTCCACGAACTCGGTCTTGAGCTCCACGACGAGGAGATGGGCCGTCGGCTCGTGCCAGGCCAGCAGATCGACGATGCCCCGCTCGCCGTAGACCGCGAACGAGACCTCCGGCTCGGCCACCCAGTCGGGCTGCCCGGCCATGAACGCCGCGAAGCTCTCCGCCAGGATGGAGTGCCTGCGGCTCAGCAGCCGGTTCGCGTCTCCGCCCCGCCACCGGCCGGTGACTTCGACCCGCACATCGACCGCTGCGGCGATGCCGCGCACCCGGGCGAACGACAGCCGCTCCCAGTGCCCGCGCTCCAGGAGAGACACGGTCGCGCGCGAGACGCCGGCGAGCCGGGCGAGGTCCGCCTGACGCAGGCCGCGTCGCCGCCGGACGGCTCGAATCAGGGCGCCGAGCTGCTGGTCATTCACGGCCTCAGTCTGGCCGGCCCGGCTTCACCGCCGCTTATGCGGTGATTGCTCGCGGACTGCTGGGCGGCCCGGCGATCAAACCCGTTTGCGGCCCTCTTCGGTGAGGGAGTAACGAGCCTCGACGGGCGCGACCAGACCTGCCTCGGCCAGCTCGCGCAGGGCGCTCCGAACCCGGAAGAGCGGCAGGCTCGCCTCCGCCGCGATCTGTTCGGGGGCGGCGTCCTTCTGGAGCGCGGCCAGGATCGCTTTCGCGGAGGGCGTCACCGTTCCGTCGGGATTGACGCAGGCCATGGCTCTAGAGGTCCTTCTTGCAGAGGTACCAGTCGGTGCAGTCGTAGCCGGCCTTCATCCGCTCTTCGGCACCTTCCTGGGTGTTCGGAGCGGGGACGATGACCTTGTCGCCGGGCTTCCAGTTCGCCGGGGTGGCTACTCCGTTGGCCGTCGCCGTCTGCAGCGCGTCGATCACGCGCAGGATCTCGGCCATGTTCCGGCCGAGCGACAGCGGGTAGTAGATCATCGCCCGCAGGATGCCCTTGGGGTCGATGACGAAGACGCAGCGCGAGGTCTCGGTCTTGCTCTCGCCGGGCATCAGCATGCCGTAGGCCGTGGCGACTTCCTTGTTGAGGTCCGCGATGACCGGGAAGGGGATCTTGACCCCGGTCTTCTCTTCGATGTTGCGAACCCAGGCGATGTGGGAGAAGACGCTGTCGATCGACAGGCCCAGCAGATCGGTGCCGCGCTTCTGGAGCTCGGGGAAGATCTCGGTGAAGGCCAGGAACTCAGTCGTGCACACCGGCGTGAAGTCCGCGGGGTGCGAGAAGAGGATCAGCCAACGGCCCTCGAAATCGGCCAGCCTGAGGGTCCCATGGGTCGTAACGGCCTCGAATTCCGGCGCCGGCTCGTTCAGCCGCGGCAGGCCGGCCGGGCGGACATCGGTCTCCATCGTCATCGGGCGTCCCTTTCTCATTCGATCGCGAGAAGGGTAAGTATGGACCCCTCCCCGCTCGGGTGGTACCGGCTATCTCGCCGCGCTCGCCGCCATCGCCGGCGTTTGGGCGCGCCGAAGCGGCAGGTGAGAGAGGGGATTGGTGGAGCTACAGGGACTCGAACCCTGGACCTCCTGCATGCCATGCAGGCGCTCTTCCAGCTGAGCTATAGCCCCACGCGCCCGCGAATGTTACCCCAACGGGGGCAATTCGCGCGCGAATCGTTCGAGCGACGCCCGGCCGGACAAAGACCGAGGGCCCGGCGTCGCCGCCGGGCCCTCTCTCCCCCTCATCTATCCCCTCGGTTCCGCCGTCCGTCACCGGCGGCCCCTCGGTCTTGCGGCGGGGTTCACGCCCCTCTGGCCCCGCCGTTGCTGTCCTCGTTATGCCGGGGGAGACGGAGAAGTGCCCGGGACTGTGACGGCGGCCCGGTGCGCCGCCCGGCGACGCGCTACGATTCGGGCATGACGTCCGCGACGGCCGAGTGGCAAACGGAGATCCGGCTCCCCGGGGGGCGTGTCGAGTGCACGATGCGGCGATCGGTGCGGGCCCGGAACATGAGGGTCACGGTGGATCCGCGGGCGGGCACCGTCGTCACGATCCCCGCTCGCTCGGCCAGGGGCCGCGACGACGCCGAGAGGCTGGCCGAGGCATTCCTGGGCGAGCGCGAGCGCTGGCTGCGCCGGCACCTGGACCGGCACCACCGCCAGCGCGAGACGGTGCGGGCTTTCGGCCCGCTGGCCGACGGAGCCCTGGTCCGCTACCGCGGCGTGGCCCACCGGGTTCGCGTCCTGGGGCCGCAGCCGAACCGGCGGCGCACGACGGTCAGCCGCGAGGGCGGCGACACCGGCGACGAGCTGGTCGTGGCGCTGGGCAGCGGCGAGCGCCGTGGACTGGCGGAGATCCTGGAGGCCTGGCTCAAGGAGAAGGCCCGCCTGGCCATCCACCGCGAGATAGACCGCCACGCCCCCGCCCTTGCCGTGGCTCCGGCCGCGGTGACGCTGCGCGATACCCGCACCCGCTGGGGCAGCTGTTCGCGGTCGCGCCGTCTGTCATTCTCATGGCGGCTGGTGCTGGCGCCCCCGGAGGCGCTCGAGACGGTGGTCGTTCACGAACTGGCGCATCTGCGGGTCTTCGGGCACGGGCCGCAGTTCTGGGAGATGGTGGCCTCGCGACGGCCGGACCACCGCCAGTGGCGGCGCTGGCTGCGCGACCACTCGCTGGAGCTGCACAGCGCGCTGGAGGACGAAGAGGCCGCCTAGACGGCTACTCGGCCTCCGGGACGACCCAGGCCGGACCGTTGTGGGTGTGCACCCACTGGTCGTTGGTGAGCTCCGAACGCGACAGCGAAACCAGCATGAAGCCGATCATCAGGGTCAGGGCCCAGACGACGACTATGACGTCGAAGTGGCGAGCTAGCTCGGCCCTCATGGCCACACCCGCGTTGGGACGCGGCGTCCCGTTGCCGCGTCGTTCGGGCCCAGAGTGCGCCGGCGCCCGGCCGGGCGGCAGGGTGGCGAGCCACTATTTCCGGGTTGCCGATGGCCCTAAGCGCAGGCCTTATCGTTGCCCTTGGGGCTCATGCTTTTCGGAGCCGGCGGGCTCCCAGGCGACGGCCGCCCGGGTGCCCACCCACCCCGTGGTCAGACCGCCGCCGCGGCCTCGGGCTCCACGTCGAAGAGGCCCGGGACGGAGAGATACCGCTCGCCGGTGTCGTAGGTGAAGGCCAGGATGCGCGCGCCGTCCTTGATCTCGGGCAGCCTGGCGGCAACGGCAGCCAGCACCGCCCCCGACGAGACCCCGATCAGCAGGCCTTCCTCGCGGGCGGCCCGCACGGCGTAGGCGAAGGCGTCCGGCGCCGCCACGGTGGCCACGGCGCTCACCGCGTCCCGGTGGAAGTTCTCCGGCACGAAGTTCGCGCCGATCCCCTGGATGGGGTGCGGGCCGGCCTGGCCGCCGCTCAGGACGGGCGACGCCTCGGGCTCCACGGCGATGACCTGGAGCTTCGGCCAGCGTGCTCGCAGCACCTCGCCGGTGGCCGTGGCGTGCCCGCCCGTGCCGACCCCGGCAAAGATGTAGTCCAGGCCTTCGGGGAAGTCGCGGGCGATCTCCTCGGCCGTGGTCCGCTTGTGGACGGCGATGTTGGCCGGATTCTCGAACTGGCCGGGCATCCAGGCGCCGGGGATCTTGGCCGCCAGCTCCTCGGCCTTCTCCACGGCGCCGCGCATGCCCAGCTCGCGCGGGGTCAGCTCGAAGGTGGCGCCGTAGGCGGCCATCAGCCGGCGCCGCTCCACGGACATTGATTCGGGCATGGTCAGGATGAGCTTGTAGCCCTTCACGGCCGCCACCAGGGCCAGGCCGACGCCGGTGTTGCCCGACGTGGGCTCGACGATGGTGGCGCCGGGCTTCAGGACGCCGCGCTTCTCGGCATCTTCGATCATCGCCAGAGCGATGCGGTCCTTGATGCTGCCGCCGGGGTTCTGCCTTTCGAGCTTGACCCAGACCTCCACGCGCGGATCGAAGAGGCGGTTGAGGCGCAGGTGCGGCGTGTCGCCGATGGTTTCTAGGATGTTGTTGGCCTTGCTCATCGAAGTACTCCTGGGCTGGGTTGGGACGCTTGGGGCCGCCGAACCGGCCGGACGACGACCGGCCGATCGAGCCGCCGGTCAGATCACGAAATCGGGTCCTTCGAACTCCGCCCGGCCCTGCCGGACGTGGACCTCGCTGCGGTGGTAGACGGTGGAATGGGGCGGGACGCTGGCCGTCAGCCAGACGTTGCCGCCGATCACGCTGCCCCGGCCGATGACCGTCTCGCCGCCCAGAATCGTGGCGCTGGCGTAGATGACCACGTCGTCCTCGATCGTGGGATGGCGCTTGGTGGAGGCCAGGGACTTGTTGACCGACAGCGCGCCCAGGGTCACGCCCTGGTAGAGCTTGACGTTGTTGCCGATGACCGCGGTCTGGCCGATGACGATGCCGGTGCCGTGGTCGATGATCACCGGGTGGCCCAGCGTGGCGCCGGGATGGATGTCGATGCCGCTCCGCTCGTGGGCCCATTCGGACAGGACCCGCGGCAGCAGTGGCACCTCCAGTTCGTAGAAGCGATGGGCGATGCGGTGGACGGCGATCGCCAGGAAGCCGGGGTAGGCCAGCACGACCTCGTCCACGCTCTCGGCCGCGGGGTCGCCGCGCTCGATGCCCTCGGCGTCCACCACGAGTTGCCGGTGGATCTCGGGCAGGGCTTCGAAGAAGTCGTCGGCCACGCGGGCCGGGTCGATCGCGCCGTCGAGCGGTCGGAGGAGCGAGCGCAGCTCGGCCGCCGAGGCTTCGAAGGCGTCGCGCAGCTCTCCGGGCGTGCCGAACGCCTGCTCCGCGGCCTGCGGGAAGAGGGTGTCGAGCAGGTCTCGGATCCAGGCCCCGGTGCGAGCCTTGGCCAGCCGCGATCCGGTGTCGCTGCCGGCCGCGCCGTGGATTCGCCGGGCCAGACCGCCGAGCTGGTCGGCGGTCTCTTCTGACACCGGTCTTGCAGGGGAAGCCATCGTTACCTCAGTCGTGCAGGGGTGCGTAGCAGGGGGCGGGGCATGGCGGCGGCCCTGGTTCCGCTGGGGGTAACGAAAAGCCGCGGTCCGTTCGGATCCGCGGCCCCTGAGACGTCTCGCGCTCCCTGTCGCCGAGCGCGAGCAGCCTGCTACCTCCTGCGGCGGGGCCGCCGCGGGGTACAGGAGCAGGCGTGCATGTTCGATCGCATGTAAGAAAGGATGCGGGCTCCTCGAAGATGCGTCAAGGGCGGCGCCTCGGCGTTGCGGTGCTTGAGCGGCCCGCGAGACAGGACCGCCGGCCTCGAAATCCATGCTACCGTGATGATGAGCCGCTCAGTCTCGAGGGGCCCCCAAGCTCGCCGGCTTTTCGCCGCGGGCCCAATCCCGGGGAGGTGCTGGATGACCCAGATTCTAGTCAAGCAGGGCCGAAGCCTGCTGGTCCTGCTGGCCGTGCTGGCCATCGCCGTGGCGGCCTGCGGCAGCAGTTCGGGCACTCAGGCGCCCGGCAGCTCGGCGACGCCGGGCAGCCAGGCCACCATGGAGCCCAGCAGCGGTGGCGGCGGCGGCGACGGCGGCGACGGCGGCGACGGACTGTCGTCGGGCCTGGCCAACAACCTGAACAACCTCGACAGCTACCAGTTCTCGTACAAGTACGTGGCCGGCTCGATGTCCTGGGACGACGCGATGGAGGTCTCCGGCACCGTGGTCAACAAGCCCGTCAAGGCGGCCCAGGTCACCGTGATGGGCATGACGACCATCGTCGTCGGCGACAAGGCCTGGGTGGGCTTCGGCGGTACCTGGGTGCCCAGCCAGGACACGACGTTCGACAACCTGGTCGACATCGCGGGCAACTACGGCAGCTGGTTCGACAAGGACGTCGGCAAATGGCAGCTCGTCGGCGAAGAGCAGAAGAACGGCGTGGCCTGTGTCCACTTCAAGGGCAGCGAGGAGCTGGTTGTCAACTACGCCGCAGGTGGCGTGTCGGACTTCAAGGCGGATCTCTGGATCGCCAAGGACGGCAACTACCCGGTCAGCGGCCTCTTCTCTTTCACCGTTACGGGCAATGGCACGACGGGCATGTCGGGCATGACCCTGGACATCACCAAGGTCAACGACCCGGCCAACAAGGTCGAGGCGCCCGTCTGATCAGACCAATCTGTGGATGAGCAAAGGCCCCGGCCGATCGGCCGGGGCCTTTCTGTCGGCCGGCCTTGCGCCCGCCGTGCGCCTCGCCGGGGCGCGGCGGAGTGCATGGTATGTGGCAGACCGGACGGCCCGCCGGAGGCATCTTGGGTCTGGAACTCGTACTTCAGGTCTGATGCTGGAGTGGCGCCCACGTTGATCGTCGGCTCATGCAGCCGGTAGCTCTCGTCGTCGACGACGAGCCGCTGGTTCTCCTTCTCGTGTCCGCGATTCTCCAGGCGCGTGGCTGGCGAGTGCTTCGGGCTGGTGCGGGCAACGATGCGCTCGAGATTGCCCGCGGTGTCGATCTGGACCTGCTGGTCACCGACGCCGAGATGCCGGGAATGGACGGCGCCGCCCTGGCGCGCCGCCTCCGCGCGGACGATCCCGACCTGCCTGTTCTGGTCATCTCCGGCCGGCCGGAGGCGATGGACAGGGTCGAGGGTGTCCGCCACGACTTCCTCGCCAAGCCCTTCGGTATAGAAGAACTGGCCGCGCGGGTCGAGCAACTGACCGGCCAGCCGATGCGGCAGACCGGACAAGCCACACGCGGATGATGCCCGAACAGGGAGAAGCGTCCCTTGGGGCTCCATCCGCACTCTGCCCGAGACAAGGGGCTTGACCGAGCCCGTCCGAGATTCCAACATGACCTCGATCAGGCGTTATGGACGAGCATGGCCGCAGCCGCAACCACCTCCTGGCGGAACTTCCGGACGAGGAGTTCGTCAGGCTGGAACCGTTCCTGGAACCCCTCTCAGCTGAGCCAGGCGACGTCGTCGCCGTGCCCGGGCAGACGATCGACTACGCCTACTTCCCGCTGAGCGGCATGGCTTCGGTCGTGGCGATGTTCGAGGAAGGCCTGGGTGTCGAGGTGGCCACGATCGGCAACGAAGGCATGATCGGCCTGCCCATCTTCCTGGGCGCCGACAGCTCGCCGTTTCACCTGATGTGGCAGCTCCCCGGCGAGGCGCTTCGGATCCGGGCCGAGGACTTTCTGCCCGCGGTTTGCGAAGGCACGCGGCTGGAGAGGCTTCTCACCACCTACTCGCAGGCGTATTTCGTCCACACGGCGCAGAACGCCGCCTGCAACGGCCTCCACCCCGTCTCGCAGAGGGCCGCCCGGTGGCTTCTGGCCACCCAGGATCGAGCCGAGGGCGACGAGTTCTTCCTGACCCACGAGTTCCTGGCGTTCATGCTCGGGGTCACGCGCCAGACGGTCAGCCTCGCCGTGGGCGAACTGCAGGACCAGGGTCTGATCAGCTACCACCGAGGCCACATGAAGATCCTCGACAGGCAACGGCTGGAAGCGGCGTCGTGCGAGTGCTATCGGATCGTTCGAGCCGAGTTCGAACGGCTGCTGGGGATCGGCCGCGCCTGAGGCACCGCCGGCAGGCTACTCGGTCGAGTGCCGCTCCTCCTCCGTTGCGTCCTGCTCCTCCGCCTGGGCGGGCCCAGGGCGTCGGAGGACGCCAACCGCTATGAGCGCGATGCCGGAGCCGACGATGACCCAGCCGGTGACCGCCAGGAGGATCGAGATCGAATCGGACACGGCCACCTGATACAGGAGCAGGATGCCGACGACCACCAGCAGCACCTCGAACCCGACCGACGTCCAGCTGGCTCGGCGCCCACGGATCGACGACGCCGCGACCGCGAGTCCCAGCAACCCATAGGCGAGAGCACCCGCGCCGAGCGTCCCCCTGATGCCGACGACCGTAATCTGGCCGGCGATGGACAGGCCGATCACGAGCAGTCCGACGACGACCCCGACCGCCCCGCGGATCAGCGTCAGATCGCGCAGCCGGCCACGATCGAGACGTCGAAAGCCGAGATGCCACTGGCGGACTCCATCGACGACCAGGGTGCCCCCGACGATCAGCCCGAAGACGAACTCGGCCCGCTCGCTGTCGACCAGGAGGTAGGCGCCCCCGAACGCCAGCAGGATGCCCTCCAGGATCAGCACTCGCCAATCGGCGTCTCGCCACGGCGCAATGCGATCCGCCGTGCGGGTCACGAGCCTAGTCATCGGAATCCCTCCAGCAGCGAGAGGACCCAGTCGCACCAGTCAGGCTACAGGGCGACTGTATCGTGCCCGCGGCGGGCTGGGAAGGCAACCGTCCAGGCCAACGAGTCGGTCACCACGGCAACCTCACAGGAAGTCCTGTGATCCGGCGGGCACTCGGAAGCTCGGGGATCGTGCGAGTGAACCCGCACGACCACCGGGCGGCCCAACTGCGCCAACACCTGTCGTCTCAGGGTCCACTGATCATCGGACCATGAGATCGCGAGCGTCATCTGCGGCGGCCAGGGTTTCGCGCCAGGCGTCAGGTAGAAGTAGCCGCAGGTGGGGGCGAGCCAGGGGCCGGGTACGCAGATGCCGAGAGGGGAGTTGAGGCCCACGAAACCACCGACCAGGAACGACCCGGGACCTTGCGCAACCCGGTCGCCCACGT
>CAZFLI010000064.1:0-10138 GCA_964519845.1 uncultured Anaerolineaceae bacterium
GCATCGCCGTCGAGGACGGCTTCGCCACGCACGACCGCCAGGTGGGCCAGACCGGCCAGACGGTGCAGCCGCGGCTGTACGTGGCGCTCGGCATCTCGGGCGCAGTGCAGCACATCTCCGGCATGGCCGGCTCGGAGATCATCGTCGCCATCAACAAGGATCCCAAGGCCCGGATCTTCAACTACGCGGACTACGGGATGGTGGGCGACATCGAGCGGATCGCGCCGGCGCTGATCCGCGAGCTGGAGAAGCGATGAAGCCGATCGACGTCCTGATTATCGGCGCGGGGCCGGCCGGCCTGGCAGCTGCCATCCACCTTCGCGACCGCCTGGACCGCGACGGGCGGGAGGCCTCCGTGGTGGTCATCGACAAGGCCTTCGGCCCCGGCTATCACAACCTGTCCGGCGCCGCTCTCGAGCCCGACAGCCTGGACGAGTTGCTGCCCGGCTGGCGCGACGGCGAGCGCAACCTGCTGACCGACAGCGTCACCCCGGTCGAGCGCGACGAGATGTACCTGCTGACCGCGCGCCGGGCGATGCGCGTGCCGGGCTTTGCCGTCCCGCGCCGGATGCGCCACCGGGGCGACGTGACGATCTCGCTCTCGCGCCTGGTCCAGTTCATGGCCCAGCAGGCCGAGAAGCGGGGAGTGGAGATCTACTACGGCTACTCGGCCCGCTCGTTGATCGTGGAGCAGGGCTGCGTGAAGGGCGTGACGCTGACGGAGGTCGGCCTCGACAAGGACGGGCATCCCAAGGCCAACTACCGGCCCGGCGAGGAGATCCGGGCGCGGGTGACGATCCTGGCCGACGGGACGCACGGTGTCCTGTCCACGCAGTTCCGGGAGCGGTTCGGCGCCGGGCGCAACCCGCAGGTCTACTCACTCGGCATCAAGGGCATCGTCCACTTCCCCGGCGACAATCCGTTCGGCAACAACCGGGTTGTGCACACCCTGGGCTACCCCGCGCCCAACAGCGTCTTCGGGGGTGGGTTCATGTACAGCATGGGCCCCAGGACGGTGGCCGTCGGCTTCATCCTGGGGCTGGACTGGAAGTACGGCGACCTGAACCCCCAGCGCGAGTTCGAACGCTACCGCGCTCATCCGTTCATCCGCCGCCAGCTCAAGGGCGGGGTGGTTCTGGCGACGGGGGCCAAGACGATTCCGGAGGGCGGCTACCTCTCGCTGGGCCGGCTCACAGCGTCCGGGGCGTTGCTCGCCGGCGACGGCGGCGGTTTCGTCAACATGGAGAAGATCAAGGGCATCCACTGCGCCATCCAGGCCGGCATCTGCGCCGCCGATACGATCGCCGAGGCCTTCCCGGCCGGCGACTTCTGCCACGACGCCCTGATGTCCTACCGCGAGAGGCTGGCCGAGCGGGGCCTCATGCGCGAACTGGAACACGCCCGCAACTACCGGCAGGCCTTCCGCTGGGGGCTGATAGCCGGCATGCCGTTGTCGCTGATCCAGAGCCGGCTGCCGATGCAGCTGGCTCTGCACCCGGATCGTCTGGGGACCCGGCCCGGGGCCATGCTGGCCAGCAAGGACAGCGACGGCATGGACCAGACCACGTACATCTCGCTCACCGGCACGACCCACCGCGAGGATGAGCCGTCGCATGTCGCCGTCCTGGATCCTTCGCTGTGCTGGGAATGCGCCGACCACTTCGCCGCCTCGTGTACCCACTTCTGCCCCGGCCAGGTCTACCGCTGGTCCGAAGGCGAGGGGGTGGGGGCACCCGAAGGGGCGGACGGGAGCGGCCCAGGCGTGACGCACCACCGAACCGGCGAGATCGTGCTCAGCCCGTCCAACTGCCTGCACTGCATGACCTGCGCCGTGAAGTGCCCCTACGGCAACATCCGCTGGCTGCCCCCCGAGGGCGGCGAGGGCCCGCGCTACAAGGCGATGTAGGGCGACGGGCGGCCGGCGCAAGCCGGCGAGCGGGGCCTCCTCTCGATCGCTGAACGGGCCGTTCGGCCCTACCAGGTGCAAGTTGCATGTCTTAGGCATATGGGTGCCAGCAACAGTCTGGGCGGCCACGGCCGCCGCCGAGACGCGGGCCCCGGCGGGTTTCGCAGACAGACGCAATCCAGGCCCAGAGATCGGAGGCGCGAATCCATGAGCGGCGGTAGCGAGCGGAAGGGCATCCCGGCCGGGCGGCGGGTCGTTGTCGTGGGCGGCTCAGCCGCAGGGCCCAAGGCAGCGGCAAAGGCTCGCCGTCTGGATGAGCAGGCAGAGATCACGATCCTTCAGAAGTCACCAGATCTGTCGATGGCCTCGTGCGGCTACCCCTACTACGTGGGCGGGGTCTTTGACGATCGGAACATGCTCCTGTGCGCTCCCACCGGCGTGGTGCGGGATCCAGGGTTCTTCCTGAAGGCCAAGGGGATCGTCGCCAGGACCGGGGTCGAGGTCACCGAAATCGACCGCGCTGGGAAGGTCGTCAAGGCCCGAGACGTGGCCACCGGCGCGACCGAGGATATCGCCTATGACCGGCTCATCCTTGCCACCGGGGCGAAGCCGAAGCTGCCACCGATCCCCGGAATCGACCTGGCCGGCGTGACCACGCTCCAGTCGATGCAGGATGCCGATTTCCTGCGCAAGGTCCGCGACGAGAAGGCGATCAAGAGGGCGGTGATCGTCGGGGGCGGCCTCATCGGCATCGAAACGTGCGAAGCCCTGCACCTGGCCGGACTCCACATCACCATTGTGGAACTGCTGCCTCAGCTGCTGACCTTCCTGGACTGGCAGCTGGCGGAGGTCGTCGAGAATCACGTGCGCAGCAAGGGCGCCAATGTCATCACCGACAACGGAGTCGCCGAGTTCCTGGGCGAAGACGGCCGGCTCGTCGGCGTGAAGCTCAAGAACGGCATCGAGCTCGAATGCGAGCTGGCGGTGGTGGCCATCGGTGTGGTTCCCAACACGGAGCTTGCCGGGAGAGCCGGCCTGGATCTGGGCAAGACCGGTGGCATTCTCGTCGACGAGCACATGAAGACATCGGACCCGGACATCTACGCCGCGGGAGACTGCGTGGAGTCGACTCAGATCATCAGCGGCGGGAAGGTGCATGCGCCATACGGGGACCTGGCGAACCTTCAAGGCCGCGTCGCCGGAGAGAACGCCGCCGCCGGCGACTCCGCCACCTTCCCGGGGACGATCCAGACCGGGATCTGCAAGATCTTCGACTACACTGCCGGCTCGACGGGCCTGTGCGAGGAGGCCGCTAGATCTGCCGGGCACGAGAACGTCCGGACCGTGATCAACGCCAGCCCGGACAAGCCTGGCTTCATGTCCGGCAAGTTGCTCGTCACGAAGCTGGTCGTGGACGGGAAGGATGGGCGGATCCTGGGCGCGCAGTGCGTCGGCCCCGGCGATGTCAGCAAGCAGATCGCGATCTGGGCCATGGCCATCCTTGGCGGGCTGACGGTCGAGAAGATGGTCAATGCGGACCTGCCATACGCACCGCCGTTCTCTCTCGCCATAGACCACAGCATCGCTACCGCGCACCTCATGCAGAACAAGCTCAAGGGGCGAATGAAGGGCCTCTCGGCTGTCGACGTGAAGCGCAAGCTGGATGCCGGCGAGAAGCCGTTCATCCTGGATGTCCGCGGCCCCGACGAGTACGAGGAAACGCGACTCGGCATCGGCGAGCACCTCGTTCCCCTCGGCGCGCTCCGAGGGCGCCTGGCCGAGATGCCTGCCGAGAAGGACAAGGAGATCATCTGCTACTGCAAGATCTCGCTGCGTGGCTACGAAGCGGCGCGAGCCCTGGAGGGCAATGGCTGGACGAACGTCCACGTCATGGAGGGCGGCATCGCCGCCTGGCCCTACCCTAGAGAGAAGTAGCGGCGGGCTAACTCGATCGCCGGACGGGCCGTTCGGCCCTACCAGGCAGCCACTGAATGTCTTAGACATATAAATGTCATGCATCACTTCGGCCGTCATGGGCATCATCACGGCCGCGGCTGGTCCCCCGGTGGACCGCGGCGCCGCTGGCTCGAGCCGTTCGTGCTCGTGTTGCTGGCGGATGGGCCCGCCCACGGGTACTCGCTGCTCGGTCGCCTGAACGGGCTCGGAGTGGCGGCCGAGGACCTCGACGTTGGCCAGGTGTATCGCACCCTGCGCGAGCTCGAGATCAACGGTCTGCTGGCGTCTCGCTGGCAGATGCCGGACGCCGGCGCGGCGCGGCGCGAGTACGTCCTCACCGAGGACGGCCTGGCCGTGCTCGATGAGTGGGCCTCGGTGATGCGCGAGAGAGATCGACTGGTCGGGGAGTTCCTGGACCAGTATGGGCGGCTGGGTCGGGCCGCCACCTTGGAGAAAGAGTCCGGGGAATCGACCCAGGAGGTCTGACATGAGGAACCACCATCGCTACGGTTGCTATGGCCACGGCTGGCACTGGGGCTGCGAACCGGACTACGGCTGGGGGCCGGCTCCCGACTACGGCTGGGGGCCGGAGGCGCCGCTCGACTATCCGCGGACCTATCGCGGGCGAGGGCGTCTCGGCGGCCGCACCACGCCCGGGCGCCCCACGCTGTCGCAGCTCGAGGGCTACCTCGCTTCACTGCAGGAGGAACTGCGCGCGGTCGAGCAGGACATCCACGATCTCGGCGCCCAGGACGCCGGAAGCGGCAAAGGGAAAGCTTGAGGCACTCGGCGCAGAGGCAAGGAGAGACCCGCAGATGAAGATCGCCATCGCGTCCGACGACGGCCGTACCGTCAGCATGCATTTCGGGCGAGCCGCCGGCTATGCCGTCCTGACCGTGGAGGGTGGCGCCGTGGTCGCTCGTGAGCTGCGGCCCAAGTTCTCGCCGCACGGCACTGCGGAGGTCGTGCACGACGACCAGCCCGGGCAGCCTCACGGCACCGGGCCGGCCGCCCAGAGCCGCCACGACCAGATGGCAACTGTCATCGCCGACTGCGAGGTCATCATCTGCGGTGGCATGGGCATGGGCGCGTACCAGCGCATGGCGACCCACGGCATTCGCCCGATCGTGACGGACATCCGGGATGTGGACGAGGCCGCTCTGGCCTGCGCCGCGGGCACCATCGTCGACCACGTCGACCGCCTGCATTAGGGCCGAGGCACCGGGCGCGGCCCGTGGCGGCAGTGAGGGCCAGGTTCGAGAAGCTCGAGCAGCCGGCCGCTGATGCCACCTCCGCGTCCAGGAAGGGATTTCGATGAAGATAGCTGTTACGGCAGCAGGCCCGAGCCTGGAGGCCGCCATCGATCCAAGGTTTGGGCGGTGCTCCTGCTTCTTGATCGTCGACACTGACGCCATGACTTTTGAGGCCATCGAGAACGCCAACGGCGCCCTCGGTGGCGGGGCCGGCATCCAGTCCGCCCAACTGATCGCGCGGAAGGGCGCCGGGGCGGTTCTGACCGGCAGCTGCGGTCCCAATGCTCACCGGACGCTCGCCGCTGCCGGAATCGACGTGATGGTGGGCTGCGGCGGCACTGTCTCTGAGGCGGTCGAGCGCTTCAAGGCGGGCCAGCTGGTCGCCGCGTCCTCGCCCGACGTGGCCAGCCACTCAGGTATGAGGAGCGGCCGACGATGAACGGCGGTCGTGGCCTGGGTCGTGGCGGCGGTCGTGGCCTGGGTCGTGGCGGCGGCCGTGGCCTGGGTCGTGGCCTGGGTCGTGGCGGCGGCCGTGGCCTGGGTCGTGGCCCGGGCCGTGGCGGCGGCATGGGCTGCCGGCGCGATCCGGGTGCGAGCCCGGCCTCTCAGACGAGATCACCGCGAGCCGTCGGGGCCTCGCCGGCCGACCCGGCAGCGGAGTGTCCGCCAACCGAAGAGGCCGGCGACGGCCGCATGGTGGTGGCCGTGGATGGAACCAGGTGCGCAGCCTGCGGGATCTGCGTCGACGCCTGTCCGCAGGGAGCGATCTCGATGAATGGGGTTGCGGCCATCGATGCTCAACTGTGCACGGGTTGCGGCGACTGCGTCGCCAGGTGCTCGTTTGAGGCACTGTCTCTCCGCCTCCGGATGTCCGTGCTGGCCTCAGACATCGCGTGATGAGCCGGCCCATTCGACTGGCTGTCGCCAGTGGCAAGGGCGGCACCGGGAAGACGACTATCGCCACCAGTCTGGCCGTCGCTCTGGCCGAAAGAGGAGAGTGCGTCGCCTACGTTGACTGCGACGTGGAGGAGCCCAACGGGCACATCTTCCTCAAGCCGATCATCGGCGAGAGCCTGGAGTTGTCGGTCCCCGTGCCCGAGGTGGACGCAACGCGTTGCACGCTGTGCGGCGCGTGCGGGGAGGCTTGCCGGTTCTCGGCCATCGTGGTGTTGCCCAACGGGGTGGTGACCTTTCCCGAGCTCTGCCACGGCTGCGGTGGGTGCTCGCTGGCCTGCACCGAGAGAGCGATCCGAGAGGTGCCGCGGGTTGCCGGCGTCGTCGAGAAGGGCGCCTCGGGCGGGCTGGCCTTCTTGCAAGGGCGGCTCAACGTCGGCGAAGCCATGGCCCCGCCGGTTATTCGGGCAGTGCTGGAGGCCGCCCCCCAGGACTGCATCGTCGTGCTCGACGCGCCGCCGGGGACATCATGCCCGGCCATCGAATCTGTCAAGACCGCGGACGTTGTGCTGCTTGTCACGGAGCCGACGCCCTTCGGCCTCAACGACCTGAAGCTGGCCGTGGAGATGCTGCGCCGGATCGGCCTGCCGTTCGGCGTGGCCGTGAACCGCGTTGGCAGCGGCGATGGTGCGGTGCTCGACTACTGCGCGAAGGAACGGCTGCCCGTGCTTCTGCAGATCCCGAACGACCTGGCGATAGCCCGTGCCTACTCGCGCGGGGAGCTGGCCGTGCGCGCCCTCCCCGAGCTGAAGCCCCTGTTGGTCGACCTGTACGAGAGGCTCGGCGAGCTGGCTCGCGCCGAGCCCCACAGGATCGCCGGGGGGCAGGACGAGATCTCGGCCGGAGTGGGGGACCCGGGCAGCGGTCTCTCCGTCGAGACGCCGCCAATCGGTCGGCAGAAGAACCTCGCGGAATTGGTGGTGATCAGCGGCAAAGGCGGCACGGGCAAGACCAGCATCGCTGCATCGCTCTTCGCCCTTGCCGAGAAGGCGGCTGTGGCCGACTGCGATGTCGATGCCGCCGATCTCCATCTGGTTCTGGATCCTGTGTTGCTTCGGCGCGAGCCCTTCTGCGGAGGCCAGACGGCGCTCATCGATGCCGAGCGCTGCAGCAATTGCGGATTGTGCGCCGATCTCTGTCGCTTTCACGCAGTCCGGGCAACGGGAGCAGGGGTCGCCGGCGCCTTTGCGATAGACCCGATTTCCTGTGAAGGCTGCGGCGTTTGTGCCGACAACTGCCCCGAGGGGGCTATCTCGCTGGTGCGGCCGGTCGCTGGAGAGTGGTTCGTGTCCGAAACGAGGCACGGCCCCATGGTGCACGCCCGCCTGGGGGTTGCCCAGGAGAACAGCGGCAAGCTCGTCTCATTGGTGCGGCGTGAGGCCAGGGCAGCCGCTCTCTCGAATGGCTGCGAACTGCTTGTCTGCGACGGCTCCCCGGGCATCGGCTGCCCGGTCATCGCGTCGATCACGGGGGCCAGCCTGGCTCTCGTCGTCACCGAGCCGACCCTCTCCGGCGTGCACGATCTCGGGCGGGTTGTGGAGCTCTGCCGGCAGCTCGACATCAAGACGGGCGTCTGCATCAACAAGGCCGACGTCAACCCCGAGATAGCAGCTCAGATAGAGGCGGAGTGCGCAGGGTGGGGCGTGCCCGTGCTGGGGCGCGTGCGGTATGACGAATCGGTAACCGCGGCTCAGGTGAGGCGGCTGGCCGTGGTGGAGAACGGAACGGCGCCGGCCGCTTCGGATATTCGAACGCTCTGGGGGAACGTGAAGAAGGCGATCGACTGCGCGCCCAGCTGCGATTCGCAGTGCCCGGCCCAGGGGGGTCGTCCCGGACCCGTGGCGGAATGAACACCTACCTCGACTGCATCCCGTGCCTGGTGCGGCAGGGTCTCGAGGCGGCCCGCAACGCTACCAGTGACGGTCGTGTTCACGAGCAGATCGTGCGGGATGTACTGCGCATGGCCGCGGACATGGACCTGGAACTGCCGCCGCCCTATCTGAGCCAGGCGATCAACCGCCGGGTGCGGGAGCTGACCGGCATCGAAGACCCCTACAGGGCAGTCAAGAGGACCTTCAATCGCCTGGCCGTCGAGGCCCTGCCCGAGCTGGCCGACCTCGTGCGACAGGCGCCCGATCCCCTGCTGGCTGCGGTGCGGTGCGCCATTGGGGCCAATGCGATCGATCTGGGCGTCGGCGGGGCCCTCGCCGAGTCCGATGTTCGAGAGGCCCTGCGAGGATCGCCCCGGGAGCCGGTTCACGGCGATCTGGAGGAGTTCCGTCGAGCGTTGGTCGACGCAAGGGAGATCCTCTACCTTGCCGACAACGCTGGGGAGATCGCTGTGGACCGCCTGCTCGTCGAGGAGGTGGGGCCCGAGCGGGTTACGGTTGCGGTGCGAGGCGCCCCAGTGCTCAACGACGCCACTTTGGCCGATGCCGAGGAGGTGGGGATGGGCGACCTCGTCGAAGTGATCGACAACGGTTCGGACGCGCCCGGGACCATTCTCGCGGACTGCAGTGAAGCCTTCCGGCAGCGGTTTCGGCGGGCCGATCTGATCATCGCCAAAGGCCAGGGCAACTTCGAGACTCTGAGCGGCAACGAGAGCCGGGTCGCCTTCCTGTTCAAGGTGAAATGCGCTGTCGTCTCCCGGCAGGTCGGGCTGACGGTTGGGTCCCACGCCCTGGTGTGCTCGGACGGCCGGCGACCCTCGCCTGGCGGCGTGCTCGAGAAGGGGCGGCTGTGAGCAGCCGCAGACGTCGGTGCGTCTACGGCCCGGTGCCGTCACGCCGCCTCGGTCGATCTCTCGGCATCGACCTCGTGCCCTTCAAGACCTGCTCATACGACTGCATCTACTGTCAGCTGGGGCGCACAACCAACAAGACCAGCGAGTTGAGGGAGTATGTCCCGCTGGACGGCGTCTACGAGGAGCTGGCCGCCAAGTTGAGCCTCGATCCCAACCCGGATTTCATCGCCCTGGCCGGGTCCGGCGAGCCCACGCTCCATGCGGGGATCGGAGATCTCATCGCCGGCATCAAGCGCATGACGCACGTTCCGGTCGCCGTCCTTACAAACGGCTCTCTGCTCTGGATGCCGGAGGTCCGAGCGGGTCTCGCGGAGGCCGATCTGGTCATGCCCTCGCTGGACGCGGGGAGCCGGCACAGCTACCAGCGCGTGAACCGGCCCCATCCGAGCATCTCGTTCGAGAAGATGACCGCCGGCCTGGCTGTCTTCGTCGATGGCTTCCGAGGGCAGACCTGGCTGGAGGTGTTTGTCGTGGGCGGCATCACGGATCTGCCGGACGAGATTGGCGAGATCGCCTCCATCTCCAATCGACTGCGTCCGGCCCGTGTCCAGCTGAACACGGCAACGCGTCCGCCTGCCGAGGAGTACGCACTCGCCGTCCCCGTCGAGCGCCTCGAGGAGATCAAGGGTCTCTTCGATGTGCCCTGCGAAGTCATCGCCGAATACCGTCCGGCCGGGCCCGTCGTGTCGGCCGCCGGCCCGAATGCCGGGGATGAGATAGCGGCACTTCTGAGCAGACGACCGTGCACGGTCGAGGACATCTCGGCCGGCCTCAACTTGCCACCCAACGAGGTCATCAAGCATCTCAACGCGCTTACCGTGGCGGGCGCCGTGCGCTCTGAGCGGAGAGGCGGAGAGGTCTACTACGAGGAGGCCGGACGCCCATGATGCGCAGCAGGGGGCGGCGTGCGAGCCGTACGCGATCGAGGGGGGCGGGCACGCCTGGCCGGGGGGCGAGGCAGGCCGCCCACGCGCCGATCACCCGGCGAATGTCGTCATCGCCTCGGAGCTGACCTGGGAGTCCTTCGCCGCTCATCCGCGCGCCTGGCCGTTCTTCCCGCTCAGGCTGTCGACGGGCCGGCAACCGACCGGCGGAGGCTCCCCCGGCCGGCTTCCTGACAGATGTCGGCCAGGGCGACGCGAGGCGAGACGATCGAGCCTGGAAGCTGCCGGATTAGCGGAGTGCTCGTCCCTTGTGGCGAACAACGCTCCTGGGCAGCCGCGACGTACTGGTCTCATGATGCCGTGGCGCGACAGATGGCAGGAA